>NZ_CP041982.1:952792-1268723 GCF_014522305.1 Lactobacillus sp. PV034
AGCCACCAAAAAAGGCACCAACACCTACTGCAAGAGAATTAATTAGTATTTCCATTAATTATGTACCTCCAAATGGTCATTCTTTCTCAAATTGATTGGAGCTTCTTTCCAGATATTTTCGCGATAGTAATTGATAAATTTCCACATGACTCTGCGATTTTCATGAGCACTATCTCCCATTAATCTGAAAATTAATCCATTACTTTCTAAAAGAGAAATACCATAAATAGCATCGGTATCGATTGAATCCATATACTTACGCAATTCATCTATCAATTCTTCACTACTATTTTCATCAATAATAAGCACTGAATTAAATGTGTTTTTATCTTCGAAAAAGCCTAGTTCTCTCATTTTTTCAATTTCTGGATTGACTAATAGAAAATCATTATAAATTAATTTATCTTCTATTGATACTTCAGTTTTAATACCTACTTCGCGATATTGAAATGGTTTTTCGTCTGGTGACCAGCCTGAAGTCAATCCATCCGTTAAAATTAATCTAGCACCCTTCTTAAGATTAACCTTATTAGTCTGTCTATAATATGCATAGCGGTATGGAATCGTTTCATCTGCATAAAATTCCAAAGTACTATTTTTACCAACATTTATAATATCATCTTGAGTAGTGAGAATATTATTTTCACACTTATAGACATAATTAGGAGCTTGTGTGGTAAGAATGGCATGTGTATTATCATCTAAGGAAATATTTTGAAGATACTTTTCTCCTTCAACATAACCTCCCCCAGTGGTAATCAAAAAGTAATAAGGAATATCACCAGTAGTAGGAATATTGCCGGACAATCTGGAATTACCAGTATGGTAGGTGTCCTTAGCCACTGTTTTACCGTCTCGAGAAATAAAACTAAGTTTTACTTCTCCATCAAATTCTTCATTCACTTTATAAATCCTCTAATAAGCAGTCTTTCTGTATCCAATCAATAACTTTATCTAGACCTTCATCAGTCTTCAAATTGGTAAAGACAAACTTACCATCACCACGGAAGATTTCAGAATTTTTCTTCATTTTTTCAAGATCTGCCCCTACATATTTAGCAAGGTCAATCTTATTAATAATGAACAAATCAGACTTAATCATACCTTGACCTGCTTTACTTGGAATCTTTTCCCCTTCAGCACAGTCAATAATATAAATTGAAAAGTCAACTAATTCTGGACTAAAAGTAGCAGCTAAGTTATCACCACCACTTTCGACAAAAATAATATCTAAATCATTGTCAAAGCGCTTTTCTAGTTCATCAATAGCTGCCATATTCATTGAAGCATCTTCTCTAATGGCGGTATGAGGACAACCACCAGTTTCGACGCCAATGATACGGTCTTTATCCAAAACAGAATTATCTGCCATATATTCAGCATCCCATTTTGTGTAAATATCATTTGTAATAACTGCCATATTATATTTGTCATTTAAATGACGAGTTAATCTTTCAACTAATTGTGTCTTACCTGAACCTACAGGTCCACCAACACCAATTCTTAAAGCTCTTTTCATTGTTAGCCTTTCTAACTAGGACATAAATAACCTCGTTGGTTGTGCTTCATGATTAATTTGTGCCATTTCCAAACCTGGACTATTAGCACCCAAATATGAAACATCTAAGTTCTTTTCTTCTTTGAACAATTTTCCTAGTAATTTAATAATTTTATTTAAAACAAGTTGTCCTTCACGTTGACCTAAAGGTACTGCTCTTACGGCATTTTGTACTAATGTTGACGCAACACTATAACCATACATAAAGTAACTTTCAGTAATGGAAATATGCTTATAATGTGCAAGCATTGTAAATGCAATTGCTGGATTACCAAAAGCTTTCCCATCTTTAATATCATCTTGATATTTCTTCAAAAATGGAATCTTATCACCATAAAGTTTTTCAATTAAAATTATCATTTGATTGGCAATAAGTTTAGCCGCATTTCTTGTTTCTCTAGCTGCAGTAGATCTGGTTATGATATTATCCATCTTCAAGATTTCTTCATAATCGTCATTTTTTAACGCATGATAAGTTAAGAGGGTTAATAAACCCTCTCCATACTTAAACTGTGATAAATAATAATTTTTTAACCAAACTTCAAACTCAGCTGCACCATTTATTTTTTGATTCCGCAAATAGTTTTCCATTCCAAAAGAGTGATTAAACGTACCAATTGGGAAGGTCGAGTCACATATTTGCATTACCTCTAAATGATCAACGATTTTATCTATTTTTTTATTGTCCATTGCTTAAATCCACATATTTTAGAGGTTTATCAAACTTAATCTTTTCAATAGAGTAGTCAATGTTTTCTTTCTCCAGAGTATTTACGACTACTTTATCTAAGAGCAACGTAATTTCCCCATTCTTAACTTCAACGGGCTTGTGTAAATTACCTAGCAAGTGAGCAATTACACCCATTTGGTCGATATCTTTAGGTCTAATTACAATTGCTTCATCTGCAAGTACACTTAAGACTAAAAGGTGTTTATCACCTAGCAAAAATGCACTTCCATTTTCTAAGACATCATTTTTATTCTCTAATCTAATACCATATTCATTTCCATGGTCAGACTTTACTCTTAAAATTGATTTTAATAAATCATCACTTTTAACTACTGCAGTTTCAATGTGATATGAATCAATTTTAGGAATATCATCTACATTTCGATATATTTCAGTTAAAATCATTTTTTAGTATCTTTCTACTTTAGAAGAGGTAATAGCGTTGTGCTAATGAAACTCTTGGTACAGGTTCACAAGTAATTAACTTATCATCTACATATACGTTAAATGTTTGTGGATCAATCTTAATAGTCTTTGGAAGATAGTTATTAAGTTTCATATCACGTTTAGTTAAATTACGAGTGTTGTGAACTGGTAAAACAATCTTATCCAAGCCAAGTTCTTCTTTAATACCATGGTCATAAGCGTATTGAGAAACAAAAGTAATATTTGTATGGTAAGCAGCTTTACCATGTGCTGCGTATAAGTCACGCATCAATACAGGTTCAGGAGTTGGTAAACTAGATGAAGCATCACCCATTTCACCGTAAGAAATCATTCCACCCTTAAGAACCATTGTTGGTTTAGTACCAAAGAATTTTGGATCCCAAATTACTAAGTCAGCGAACTTACCTACTTCAATAGAACCAATGTAATCAGACATACCGTTCATAATTGCTGGGTTAATAGTGTATTTAGCAATGTATCTCTTAATACGGTTATTATCTGAGTGTTCTGAATCGCCTTCTAATGGTCCACGTTGAGCCTTCATCTTGTCAGCTAATTGCCATGAACGCATCACAACTTCACCAACACGACCCATTGCCATAGCATCAGAAGTCATAACACTTAATGCACCAACATCTTGTAAAATATCTTCGGCAGCAATAGTTTGCTTACGGATACGTGATTCAGCAAAAGCAACATCTTCTGGAACCTTTGGATCCAAGTTGTGACAAACCATAGTCATCCAGAACAATTCACTCATAACGTTAGAAGTGTATGGGTTAGTTGGGTCAGTTGAAGATGGTAAAACATTGTTTTGACCAGCAACAACCATGATGTCAGGAGCGTGACCACCACCGGCACCTTCAGTGTGGAATGTGTGGACAGTCCTACCTTCAAAGGCATCAATAGTATTTTCAACGAATCCACCTTCATTAAGTGAGTCGGTGTGGACAGCAAATTGAACGTCGTACTTGTCGGCAGCTTTAAGTGAGTTATTAATACCTGCAGCAGTTGCACCCCAGTCTTCATGAGTCTTGATACCTGCGGCACCTGCTTCAATTTGTTCACCAATTAACTCTGGACTATCTCCGGAACCTTTTGCTAATACCCCAATGTTTAAAGGAGTGTGATCAAAAGCTTCAAGCATACGGTGAACATAGAATTTACCTGGAGAAGTAGTTGCTGAACGTGAACCATCAGCAGGACCAGTACCACCACCAAATAAAGTAGTAATACCGTTATCAAGAGCAGCGTGAGTTAAGAATGGTGATAGGTAGTGAACGTGAAGGTCAATACCACCAGCAGTAACAATCATACCTTCACCAGAAATGGCTTCAGTACTTGCACCGACAACAAAGTCAACATCATCCATGATATCTGGGTTACCACCCTTACCAATAGCAAGGATCTTTCCGTCACGAATACCAATATCAGCCTTGTAAATACCGGTGTAGTCAATGATAATTGCATCAGAGATGATAGTATCTGCAACTAATGGGTTATCTGAACGCTTTTCAGTGGCGTTTACACCCATACCATCACGAAGAACTTTACCACCACCAAATTTACTTTCATCACCATGTACAGTTAAGTCTTTTTCAACTTCCGCAAATAAGTTAGTATCACCTAAACGGATACTATCGCCCTTAGTTGGTCCAAACATTTGCGCAAATTGTTTGTGATCCATATTAAAACTCATATTTTTCCTCTTTCTTTTTATCCTAATAGGTTAAATCTTATTCATGTCCTTCAGGTTTTTTGTCCATGTTGAAGTATACGCGGTCTTCTCCAGTATCAACTGTAACTTCTGCACCTTCAGCCTTCTTATCAATATCTAAGAAGCCATCAACACGGTCGTTAAAGCCAAATACACGACGCTTACCACCGTAATCGATTAAGTTTACAGTCTTTTCTTCGCCTGCTTCAAAACGTACAGCAGTACCTGCAGCAATATCTAAGTGTTTGCCGTAAGCTTTTTCACGGTCAAATTGTAAACCTTCTTCATTAGCTTCATAAAAGTGGAAGTGTGAACCGATTTGTACAGGGCGGTCACCAATATTCTTAACCTTAATTGAAATAGCTTTACGTCCCACATTATATGGAACTGGCTCTTTTGATAAAATATATTCTCCTGGAATCATAATTATCTCCTTTAACTAAATTAACGAATAGGGTCAGTAACAGTAACTAACTTTGTTCCATCTGGGAAGGTAGCTTCGACTTGGATCATTGGAATCATTTCTGGAACACCTTCCATAACATCTGCACGAGTTAAAATTTGAGCTCCCTCGTTCATTAAGGTTGATACTGTCTTACCTTCACGAGCACCTTCTAAAATATGTCTACTAATTAAAGCAACACTTTCAGGTTGGTTTAATTTAATTCCTCGTTTTTTTCTGTCTTCTGCTATCATTCCTGCAAATGCAATTAGCATCTTTTCTCTTTCACGCTCTGTAAGTTTCATAATAAGTTCCTTTCTTTACTTTTACTTACTTTGGCCATACATTTAAAAGCATCATAAAGCCAGGTATCCATGCAGTACATATACCTTCAATAATTCCAAGCCAACCTGGGAATTTTCCAAGGTTAAGTTTTAAGTTATTGGTAAGGAATCCTGTTAACCACAAAATTCCCCATGCCCACCAGATAATGCCATAAATCCAATTCCCACCAAAACCTTGGAAACATAAAATCCCAGCAGGAATTGAGTTGATAGCTACAAATAAGCTGTACCATCCATATAGGCGATTATCCAAATTAAAAATTGAATTAAGTGCTACATAAAGATAGGTAAAGGCAAATAGTAATCCAGTTGCACTCGCATAGAACCAGCTCTGTGGGGCGTTATGAATAATTCCCCAGGAAAGAGCCACAATATTCAAAATCAAACTTAATCCACCGGTAAAGAAGTTCATTACCACAATGGATTTATCTTTCATGTCTTGAACAGAATATAAACCATTGCTGATCAATACCATTCCGACATAAAGTAAAATTGTACCTAGCATTTTAATCTTCTTTCTTATACTTATTTAATATCATAGGTATCTTCATTCAATAAGACTTTATCCAAGCCTTCTTGAATTACTTCGTCAGATGGACGAATGTTTGTGAAAATACTTAATACTTTCAAAATGATTAAGGTTACAACAAATGCATAAACAGCTACCAATACAACTCCACCAACTTGAATGAAGAATTGGTGCCAGCCAGCACTTACGCCATTAATTGAACTAGAAGCTAAAATGCCGATTAAAATGGTTCCAGTGAAACCACCAATACCGTGAACACCCCATACGCCAAGTGCATCATCCCAGCCAATACGTTCTTGGAAAGAAACGGCAAGATTACAAATAATTCCTGCGACGATTCCGACAATAATTGCAAGACTTGGAGAAATATATCCTGCACATGGAGTAATTGTTGCTAATCCAGCAACTGATCCAGTCAAGACATCAACAAAATCAACTTTGCCTCGTACAAATTTCGCATATAATAACCAAACGATCATTCCGCTTGCTAAACCAACAATAGTGTTGGTAAATGCAGTGGCAGCTAATTTACCAGCTTTTAAAGCACCACCGGAATTAAATCCGAACCAGCCAAACCAAAGCAATCCGGTACCAATAGCTGCAGCCATTAAATTACTTGGCTTCATTCCTTTTTGCTTTAATTGACGTTTGCCAAGGAAGATGATACTTGCCAAGGCAGCAAAGCCGGCTGTGGTATGAATAACTGTTCCTCCAGCAAAGTCAACAAAACCAATCTTTTGAAGGAAGCCGCCACCCCATACCCAGTGACACACTGGAATATAAACTAAGAGAGTCCAGATAATTGATAGCCAAATGTATCCCTTCATGTTTAATCTTTCAGCAAAAGCTCCACTAATTAATGGCACTGTAATAACACAGAACATTAATTGGAATAAACAGAATAATACAAATGGAATGGAGGCAGCGTGAACTGCGTTTGGAACTAAGCCAACATGACTTAATCCAAAGTAATCAGTGAATCTACCAATTACCCCTCCCATATCTTTTCCAAAAGCTAAACCAAATCCTCCATAAATCCACAATAAGGTAATGATCCCCATTGAGATAAAGGATTGCATCATAATATATAAAACGCTTCGTTTACGTGCTAATCCACCATAAAAGAATGCTAATCCAGGTGTCATTAGACAAACTAAAGCGGTACACAACATCATGAATGTTGTATCGCCGGCGCTAAAATTCATAATTACCTCCATTACTCATTAATTAATAAACCTAGTTTCAAGGAGAGCCCAACTAATTCTAAATTCAAGTAAAAGCACTTACAAAACTAAAATACTGAAGATAGAGTACTAATAAAAAAGGAGCTAGAAAATGCTTTATAAAGCATTTTCTAGCTCCTTTTAAAATTAATTTTATTTACCTAATTTTGCTTGTTTAGTAATAGTCTTCATACCATTCATATATGGTACTAAGACATCCGGTACTGTTACACTACCATCTTCATTTTGGTAGTTTTCCAAAATTGCAGCAACTGTTCTACCAACTGCTAAACCTGAACCATTTAAGGTATGTGCTAAATGAAGCTTACCATCTTCATCACGGTAACGAATTTGAGCACGACGTGCTTGGAAATCAGTACAGTTAGAACAACTCGAAATTTCACGATACTTATCTTGTGCTGGCATCCAAACTTCCAAGTCAAAAGTTTCTGCACTAGTGAAACTAGCATCCCCAGTAGAAAGTGCAACTACATGATATGGTAAACCAAGTTTTTCTAGTAAATCTCCTGCATTCTTAGTTAATTTATCTAATTCATCCCAAGAATTTTCAGGCTTTACTACTTTAACCATTTCTACTTTTCTGAATTCGTGCATTCTAATCAAACCACGAGTATCACGACCAGCAGAGCCGGCTTCACTTCTAAATGCTGGTGATAAAGCAGTTACATTAACTGGTAATTTATCACCATTCAAAATTTCTCCACGGAAGTAGTTAACTAGTGGTACTTCAGCAGTAGGAATTAAGGTTAATTCACGTGGCTTATCTGGATCATCATTATCTACAATTGTGTAAACATCTTCAGTGAATTTAGGGAATTGTCCAGTTCCTTGCATTGAATCTCTGTTAACCAAATATGGAGGAATAACTTCAGTATAACCCGCCTTCATATTTTCATTTAAGAAGAAGTTAAAGACAGCACGTTCTAACATTGCACCTGCACCAATGTAGTAAGCAAAACGTGCACCTGATACTTTAGCAGCAGTATCCCAGTCCAAAATATTTAAATCAGTACCAATTTCCCAGTGTGGCTTTGGCGTAAAATCAAATTTTGTAGGTTCATTCCACTTGCGCACTTCTTGATTATAACTTTCATCTGGTCCTACTGGGACGCCATCTGCAGGGAAGTTTGGTAAACGTAGCAAGATATAATTTTGCTTTTCAGTCAATTCATCAACTTCTTTATCAAGTTCCTTGATTTCCTTACCTACTTCACGCATTTGTTTAATTGCATCACTAGCATCTTCTTTATTACGCTTAGCTTGAGCAATTTGGTCAGAAACTTCATTACGCTTTTGCTTTAAGGTCTCACTCTTGTTTAGAGTTTCACGTCTCTTTTTATCAATTTCTACCAATTCATCTAATTCTTCTGGCTTAACTCCACGAGTAGCTAATTTATCTTTTGCCCAGTCAAGCTTTTCACGAATAACTTTAATATCTAACATATTTACCTCCTAAAATACAAAAAAGTCGATTCATCCCTCTATGGGACGAATCGACTTAACACGACTTCGCGGTACCACCCAAATTTGGTATACAACCACACTCTAAAAGCGATAACGGTGCCAGCCGTGTAGCATTACCTACCCACTATTGAAATCTGGAAACGACATTCACTTGCTCTCACCAACCGCAAGCTCTCTGAAGCTGTCTTAGGATTTCGTGTTTAATTGCATTTTATCATACCAATCATCCGGTGTTAATAAAAAATATTTTTCTTCAAAGCCAATTGTTTCTGAAACTTGCTTAAAGTCTGCAGTATAAATATATTTAAAACCGAGTTTTTCTAAAATATGTTGTGATGCTTCATTATTTGAAAAGGTGCCGGCCCAAATTTGCTGCTGCTTTAAATCATTAAAAGCATAATTAATTATTATGGTTAAAGCCTCAGTCATTAAACCTTGGTGCCAATAATCTTTATCTAGCATAAAGCCCAAATCTTTTGTCACTAATAAGCCGGCTTGTTCGTCTAATCCTCGCTCATATAATTCAACTAAGCCGATCATTTTTTGAGACTTTTTCTCAATGATAGCAAAACTATATAAGCGTTTTTGATATTGGTCTGCCGCTTTTTGTGCTTGCCCTAGATCAGTAAATCTTTCAAAACCAGCAGTTTGATGATAAAGGTCATCTTGTCCCCATTTTAAGAGTGTCTGGGCATCTTCCAATTTAATTTTTCTAAGTAATATTCTTTTACTTTCTAGCAACTTATTTACCCACTAATTTCATTATCCATTTTGCTCCATACATCAATCCAAAACTATAAGCAGCAATGGTCCACGGCTTCCCTAGCAAAATTATCCATATGTACGTTGAAACCTTCATCTCGGTCAATCCTGAAATCATACATAAAACGTCATCAGGCGCCATCGGTGCCACAATACAAATTGCAAAGAACCAATTATATTTTTTTTGATTCTTAGTCCACTTCATATACTTTTCATAAGTTTTTTCAGAGACTAAATGTAAAATAAACGGTTTTCCATAATAACGGGCTAAAAAGAATAGAATAATTGATCCTAAACAAATCCCAACATAATTATAGATAAATCCCCACAAAGGGCCAAAGAAAATAACACCACCTAACAATGAAACTCCGCCTGGAATAATTGGAATCACTACTTGAATAATTTGAATTAAGACAAAAATAAGGGGACCAACGATCTGTTTATTGGCTAAGTATGTCTTCATTTTGACTTGATCAGTAAAAATACCAAGCTTATACCAATAAATACATAACAAAATTAATATTATTGTAGTAACGATAGTCAATATATTAATTAAACGTCGACTTGTTTTGGTAGACATTTTTTCACTCCCTTAATATTAAATTATTATACTAGAAAAAGGCTTTAAATAAACTAATCATGGGTCATTTTTTATACTTAAAATTTCATATCTAATAAAATATTTTTGGTCAAACTACTATCTTTTCTATTTTTATTTTATAATATACATAAGTTATTAAATAACAAAAAAAGGATAAGCCTATGGTAGTGATAAAAAAAGACATCGTATATGACCTACGTCATAACATAAAGACTGATATTTATTTTCCAAACAACACTACAACCGAAACAAAAATACTTGTTTTCTGGCATGGTGGGGGCTGGTTTCGCGGCGACAAAGCTGATATCAAATGGTTAGGAATCAAATTAGCAAATGCCGGTTTTATGACCTTAATTCCTAATTACCGCTTAGCTCCAGAAAATAAATTTCCTACTGCGCATGATGATGCCAAAGCGTTTATTAATTGGTTGCTAAAATCACAATATACCGATGAAAATGATCATGACAACATCGTACAAATTGGTGCAAGTTCTGGAGGAACACTTGCACTCTATTTAGCCGGTCTTTACGGTTTCCCAACTGTGACTTGGTCTGCTCCTGTTAATTTTTCTGCCTGGATTAAAAATCATCAAGATGTTCAACCATCAAAAGATGCAAAAAATGAGCTTAAGCTTCAAGATCCTAAAGAAATTAGAGCATCCTTTTATAAATATTTCACTCTCACATATGCCGATTCCGCTAATCTGACAAGTTTAGATGCTGACAGTTATGATTATTCAAATTTAAGACAATTGTTTATGATTAATTCTGCTCATGAACTAACAGAACTCTCAGATGTATTAACACTAATTAAAAAGTTGGCCGCACTTGATCATTCCATTCAACTCTTAGTTGTAAAAGGATCAAGACATGCAATGGATTATGCTAATGATTATCTAGATGAATCACTAGATTTTCTTTTTCAAGCTTTAAAGGGATAAAAAATGGTAGATATTAAAAAATTTATTTTAACTAGAAAAAAACTGGGTCTTTCTCAAAATGAACTATGCGATGGCATTTGTACACAGTCAACGTTAAGTAAATTTGAAAATAATGGGCGAATTCCTTCTTTAAAGATTCTAAATAGCCTATGTGCCCGAATGAATCTGAACCTTAGCGATATTATGAACGATGCTTTAAGTAATGATATTGACAACAAACTAGCTGCTGCGGACTACGCTAGTGATGTTTTTGATTTTCCTAAGGTTGCTCGCTTACTTAGTCAAATTCCAAAAAATGAATTAATTAAACAAGAAGATATATTTCATTATGACTATTTAAGAGGCTTACTAGCATTAGAGCTTGAACATAATCAGACCGATGCTTTGTACTGCTTTACTTTAATCTTGGAGTCACCAAAATTAAAAAGAGGAAGTATTTATCATTTATTAGCTTTAAGTGGTTGTGGTCAAGTTTACGAATTTCAAGGTGAATTAGAGAAAGCACAACAATATTATGATTTAATTACTTCTGAAATTCGCGAAGATACTATTTTAGATGCTCCTAAAAATCTTCAAATTCTTTCTATTCTTTACCATGCTGGTAAATTTTACAGTAAAGAAAAAGATTACCAAAAATCGAATAAATTACTTAACTATGGTTATCAAATCTGTGCTACCCAACACATTACTTATTATCTTGATCGCATTCTCTTTTGTCTTGCTGAAAATGGAAAGGCTCTTGGTATTAACGTCAAGCAAATTGAAACTTACATTAATGATGCTGCTGCCTTTGCTAGACTTTATAATAATCGTGTTTTATTGCAAAAAATCAATCAATTCCAAATAGCAGGCTAAAAAAGAACTAGTTACTAACTAGTTCTTTTTTAGTCGATTTTTTTATTCTTTAAGCTTCGCCAAGCTAACCAAGTAGTTAAAATGCTTGATATTAACAACAGATAAGCTGAAATTCCAAAAGAAACAAAATTATTCACTAGCTGTTTGACATATCCCGTCCCAGAAACATTAATAATGCCCAATGATGCACCAGCGTTTCTAAAAACAAGTTCAAACGCAACCAACACTAAAAATATAGTTTCAATTAGGGATAATATAAAAACCAAGTGTTTATCATTATGCTTATTCTTAACTGTGAATACAATAATAGCAAGAGGCATCGTGATAAAAAGTAATAATAAGCCATACCCGATTAAACTATCTTTACCACCCAAGCCAGCCACATTTAATAATACTTTCGTAATAGAAGCAGACGGCATTCCATTTAATGATGTAGTGGCAAAGGGGCCAAAAAATATTACAAATAGACTAACAAGCGCCAATAATAATACGCCTAATTGTGTAAAAGTTAGCTTTTGGTTGCTGTCATGATGTACTTCTTGACTAAGGGGCTTTTTGCCATGAGCCATTCTCTTAGTTTTAACTTTTTGATGTTGGGCTTCAACAGAATTCGCAACACTCGAACCAACTTGGTTAACTTTCTCAGCCAATCTTTGATCTACTGTATATTGCTGCGGTTCTGGGTGACTTCGACATACAATAAATAGCCAAATCATCAATACTAAAAAAGTTATCCAAGCTAAAGGACGAGAAAAACTCATTAAAATGAGTAAGCCAATTCCACTTAAAAAAACAATAATTGCATTTGCTTGAATCCAGTTAACCATTGCTGCAATAGTCGAATTTTGTTTCCCCGAAATCGAAACATTCTTAGATAGTGATGTCTTATTATTTTCACTATTTACTTTAGAATGATTAGACTCTTCACTATTAGTAAAGTATGAACTATTAAATTTCTTTAGATCAAAATCGCAATACGGACAACGTTCGTCGTTAGCACTAACTTGTCGCCCACAGTTTGGACATTTCATCGATATCTTCCTTGTTACTTTTAAAATATTTAAATAAATTATAGCATGGTTATAGTACAACAATGATAATCAAAAATGAGGATCAAAATGAAAACTAAAAAATTTTTTATACTTTTACCACTATTGTTACTAACTGCTTGTCAAAACCAAGCATCCCATAACAATCACATTAGCAAAAAAGAGAACTCAGCTTTAATCGCAAAAAATAAACAGAAAAAATTAAAAGAAAAAAGAGAAAACTTTATTTATCACGGCAAACTTTCACCTCAAGATAAGAAAAAGTTAGCCAAAATGAATATTACAGCTTTTGGTGATTCAATTATGGAAGGTTGTAAAGAGGATTATCAGATTCTATTTCCAAAAATCCAAGTTGATGCTGGAGTCTCACGTCAGGTTAGCTCTGTCATTAGTGAACTTCAAAATAAATCTCTGCCGAACACAATTTTGATTGGTCTTGGTACTAATGGTCCATTTTCTAAAGATCAGTTTGATACAATCATGCACTTAATTGGAACTAAACGTGAAATTTACTTTATCAATACTAATGTTGATCAAGACTGGCAAGAAGAAGTTAATGATGTATTGGCCACCGGAAGTAAGCAATATTCTAATGTACATGTAATTGACTGGAATCAATATGCAGCTGGACATGAAGATTGGTTCTGGGATGGGATCCACCCTAACATTGAAGGTCGCCAGATTATGGTTGATTTTGTAGGTCGAAATATTATTGCAGATGAGAAATATTAAGTATTAATTAACCATTTTATTGACTTCCCCTCTTTAAAGCATATAATAGCAATTAAATTAGTTAGATATTCTAACTAATTTTTATTTTGGATAAAGAGGTACTTAAATTGGAATTAAATTCAACTCAAATAAAAACAATAACAGATTATGACTTACCCTTGTCTTTTTTAGATAAAGTAACTTATCTTGATAACAATCAGCTCCAAGCAATCGCTAATACTACTATGGGAGAAAGTTTCTTTCAGGGTCATTTTCCAGGTAATCCAGTTATGCCTGGAGTCTTAACAATCCAGGCTATGGTACAAGCAGCCGAAGTATTTTGTAAAGAAAACAAAAAAGGTACCCCTAACCTAACCAAATTACAGAAAGCTCGCTTTAAAAAGATGATCTTACCTGGCAATCAACTAAAGATTATTCTCAAACAAACTAAGTTTGAAAAAGATAAAATTGAATTTTCCGGTGAAACTCTTGTCAATGATGAAGTAGCTTGCAGTGCTAATTTAAGTTTTTTATTAAATGATTAACTCTTTTAGCTTATAATTAAAGATGGATTTAATTATCAAGCTAAAGGATTTTTTACATGAATAAATTATACAAAGAGATTAGTGATGCTCTTTACAATAGCTATTATGGTATTGAAAGAATTGAACAAACGGAACTGAAAAAAAGTAAATTTAAAGATTTAACTCCAAATGAGTTACATGCTATAGATGCTATTGGCCTTCATAATCATTTGACTACTTCACAATTAGCTGAAAAACTACATGTTACTCGTGCTACTATCTCTACTCAAGTCGATCGCTTGGTTCGTAAAGGCTACGTAGAAAGAGTAAGAGACGAAAAAGATCGTCGTATCATTCGTCTTAAACTTACTCATCGAGGCAAACTAGTATGCCGTGCATATCATGCTTATCATAATTTGATGGTTAAGAGCTTTTTAGAAAACTTAAATGAAGACGAACTTCAAACTATTTATCGCGCTTTTAAGAATTTAGAAAAATTTACTAATTCTCATTAAAATAATTAAAAATGCAAGACCTGTTAGTCTTGCATTTTTTTATTTTAAAGCACTCCTGCGCCTGCTTTGGCAACCTTATCTACTTCTTCATTGTAAGTAACGTTAGTATGAGCTGGAACATGAACAAATTCTATCTTTATTTCTTTTTGCTTGTCTTGAATAAATTTTGCATATTTTTTTGTAAGTGGTAATTTAGCTTGCCAAGTCTTGGTAGGCCATGCCGATACACCTAAATAATCATGATATATCGTGACTTTTTGATAACCATGTTGAAGCGCCCAATTTACCGCATGACCTGCTGCTTTTAATTCACCAATAACATTGCGAGTTTCAACGTTTTTGATATCTTTAATTGGTCCATTAGCATGAATCTTTTTTATTTTTCCATCTTGGTTGTAAAGTACTACCATTCCCCAACCAGCAACATTAGTGTTTTTATTAAAACTGCCATCAGTAAAAATTATTACGCTAGACTTATCAAGATTATTAATTGCATCAGTAATTTCCTGATTAATTTCATTGATATTTTTTCCTGCTAAATTTCGCCCACTTTTTTGGTGGAGGAAAGTTTCCGCATCTGCCTTACTCTCAAAACTTTTATATTCAGCTCCCGGATAGCCGCTAATTAATTTTTGTACTTCACTCCAAGCAGTTTGAAATACTCCAATTTTTCTTCCTTTACGAATTGCATAATATTTTGTTTTAGCCATATCTTCACCTTTTCTATCTAATTGCTTGGGCTTTTTAGTTTTTCCACCTTAATTCCACAACGCTTAATTGTTAAAGGCAATTTTGTTAATTCTTCATAACACGAATTTATCTTTTGCAGTGTTTTCTCCACATCTAGTCCCTTTTCATTTAAAACTGCCTTAGCGGCGGCAAGATAATCGCGCTTAAATTTTTGGTTAACTTTATTCCAATTTACCCCGGCTAGGTCATGCGCCAAGGAAGGATCAAACGGCAATCGTTCTTGTAATATCAACACAGCAATTATTGGATAGCCCGGATATCCTTGCCAATATGTTGCATTATCATTGGACTGATAAATATCTCCTTGCCATTTTACCGTATATTTTTTTGCTCCATTAGACGAAATGACCTTTGCCTCATCTCCATTAATTTCCACATGATGATCACCAATAGCAGTATAAACCTCTAGAATCTTTTCTTTTGGTGGTAATTTTTTCATTTTAATCACTCTTTTTACTAACTATTTTTAAAATTATGCCAAATTCTTTAATCGCTTTAACCAATTTTCTACTAAAGCAGTAAATATCTTGGGTGCCTCGATTTGTAAGCTATGGTCAGTAGCATCCAAGACTGCAAATGATGCTCGTGGAAAAATCTCCAATAATTTCCATTGGTCTCTATAGCCCACAATCGTATCTTGCCTGCCAGTAATTATTAAACTTGGTTTATCATAATCCAAAGCTTTAATAACCTTATCCACATCCACAATAAAACTGTAATTATTTTTTAGGGCTTTTAAAAATCCTTTATTAGCTCTTTGGATTCCAGCAATAACTTCTTTTTGCCATCTTTCTACAGTCTTTTGATTAGCCACAAGTAAATTCTTAGTAACTCGCTCTGCTTTTTGCGGATTAAGGCCAGCTAAATAATCTGTATCTGTAAAACTCAAATATTTTTTAGGAACTTGTCTTTGTTTTCCATCAGGCACCACCATCGGACAAGTAAGTTAAGACCATCAACTTGGAACTTATAATGTGCTACTAGTCCTTGAGCCAAATAGCCACCATAAGATTGTCCAACCAATAAAAAATGTTCTTGACCAATAATTTTATCCACAAAGCCTTCTAAAATAGCCAATATTTTATCTGAAGAAGCATAGGCCAACGTATGACTAGACTCACCCATTCCTGGTAAATCAAGATAAATTCGTTTATACATCTGACCTTCTTTTTCAAAAATTGGTTCAAAGGCGCCAGTCATTAAATTAATGTCGCATCCCAGACCATGAATCAACAAAATTGGCTGTCCCATTCCTTTAATTTCATAGTGCAACTTCATATCTGGTGCATACTCATAAAACATCTAAATTAGTTTTCCTTTCTCCTTGTATCCTTCATCTTTCAAGGTAATTTTAGCGCTTGAATTAACAATTTTAAAATATTAGTTTTTATTACTCAGAAGGAATGAAATTTGGTGAAAATCTTCTTTTTATTTGACATCATAAATTTGAGTAATATAATTTGATTATCAAATAGTTTGATTATCTAATTATTTGATGTACTAAATATAAGTAATACCTTATTTTGCACAGAGATAGGACTGAATATACCCGTGAAGGATGTGAAAATCACTGCTACTAGCAAGGTAGCAGCTAACAATCTAGTTACTAATAACCAACTTAGTAAGATCATGGATACCAGCGATGAATGGATCACTAAGCGCACTGGAATCAAAACACGTCACATTAGTACTGATAAAAATACTTCAGACTTAGCAACAACTGTTGGAAAAGATTTGCTTGAACAAGTATCTTGGACACCAGATAAATTAGATTTGATTATTGTGGCGACGATGTCACCTGATTATCTAACACCTAGTGTTAGTGCCCAAATTCAAGGAAAATTAGGTGCACAACATGCTGTAGCTTTTGATCTTTCAGCGGCTTGTTCCGGGTTTTCTTATGCTCTTTCGGTGGCTCGCTCAATGTTATTAGCTAATAACTGGTCGAAGGCATTAGTTATTGGGGCAGAAGTTCTATCCAAATTAATTGATTGGGATGATCGCTCTAGTGCTGTTTTATTTGGTGATGGAGCTGGTGGAGTAATTTTAGAAACTGCAGCTGAAAGACACTTTGTGGGACAAGATTTACAAACTTTTGGTGAGTTAGGCAATCAATTAACTGCAGGCCATATTAAAAACAACACTGAATTAAGTAATAATTCTTTTACCTATACCCCCTTTCAAATGAATGGTCGTGAAGTTTATCGTTTTGCTACTCATGAAGTACCCCAATCAATTGAAGCTGCTTGTAAACAAGCAGGCATAACGGCTGATCAAATTGATCACTATTTACTTCACCAAGCTAATAGCCGAATTATTGAACATGTAGCTAAGCGCTTGAATCAACCGCTTAATAAGTTTCCAATTAACATTAATGAATATGGAAATACCGCAGCTGCTAGCGAAGCTATTTTACTAGCAGAATGTGCAGAAAAAGGACGAGTAAAAAAAGGTGAAACTATTGCTTTAAGCGGATTTGGTGGTGGTTTAACTTGTGCCACTGTCATTTTCAAATACTAAAAAGCAAATATTAGATAGAAAAGGATTAATAAAATGACTAAAGAAGAAATTTTAAAAGACGTACAAACTATTGCTAACGATGAATTAGATGTTGATACAGATAAAATAACTTTAACTACTAACATTAAAGAAGATTTAGATGCAGATAGCTTAGACTTATTCGAAATTTTAAACGAATTAGAAGATAAATATGACATTGAACTTGATCCTGACGACAGCATCGTAACAATCGGCGACTTAGTTGATTTTGTTAGTGCAGAAATGGACAAACAAAAATAATGAGTATTGGAATTCTCTTTAGCGGTCAAGGTGCACAAAAAGCAGGTATGGGATTAGACTTCTTCTCTGATCCCCTCTTTAAAGAGACGATTCAAACTGCCAGCGAAGCTAGTAAACAAAATATTGAAGCTATCTTTACTAATAAACATGAAGAGTTAAGTAAAACAATTCATGTCCAACCAGCTTTAGTTGCCTTTGAACTTGGAATATTTCGCATGTTAAAGCGTGACGTTGGTAAGCTTGACATTGGCGGAATGGTTGGTTTGTCATTAGGTGAATACGGCGCAATGGGCGCAAGTAATGCCCTTGATTTGGCTAGTACAATTAGTCTCGTAACTGATCGGGCTAGTTATATGCAAGCTGATGCTGACAAAATTGATAATGCTATGGCAGCTTTAATTAAGCCAAACTTGCCTAAAGTTGAAGCAATTTTAACTCAGCTTCAAGATCAAGGAAAACAAGTCTATCTTTCCAACTTTAATTCACCAAAGCAAATTGTAATTGGCGGAGAAAAGGACGCAGTTATTCTTGCCAGTAAAAAGATTAAAGAAAATGAAGCAGCCCATCGCACCATTCTTTTAAATGTTAACGGAGCTTTTCATACCCCGCTTTTCAATGATGCCAGTAAGCAGATGCATAATCGTTTAAAAGATATTTCCTTTAAACCAACAGCTGTACCAGTTATTTCCAATACTACGGGGCACCCTTTTACAAATGACTGGGCACAAATTATGGAAAGGCAACTAGCAGTCCCAACACATTTTGGCGATTGTTTGCAGTACTTAATTGATCATAGTCATATTTCTGCAACTTTAGAAATTGGTCCAGGCAAGACCTTATCTACTTTTGCTCGACAAATTGATCGCTCACTAAAAAATTATCGTATTGGAACGTATGACGAATATCAAGAATTCATTGAGGAAGCAAATGGAATTAAAGGATAAAGTAGTTTTAATTACCGGTTCAACACATGGAATTGGCAGTGCAATGGCACTCGAATTTGCAAAACATGGTGCTAAAGTCTTGTTAAATGGCCGCAAAGAGCTACCTAGTGAGTTAGCGGGGGAACTTGATAAACTTTCAGCAACTTACCATTACTTACAAGCTGATTTGGCTAATACAGATTTGAAAGATTTTGCTGCAGATGCTTGGAATGTCTACGGACAAGTAGATATTTTAATTAATAATGCTGGGTTAAATCGTGACAAGATGTTTATTGGCATGAAAGAAGCAGATTTTGATCAAGTCATCGATTTAGATTTGAAAGTTCCCTTCTTTTTGAGCAAGAATCTTATCAAAAAAATGAACAAGAAGCGCTCAGGAGTAATTATTAATCTATCATCTATTGTCGGGATACATGGAAATGCTGGGCAGGCTAATTATGCAGCCGCAAAAGCTGGCTTAATTGGATTAACCAAATCAATTGCTCGCGAAGCAGCGATGCGTAATATTCGCGTCAATTCGATTGCTCCAGGAATGATTGATACTCAAATGACGGCAGTACTTTCTGAACATGTAAAAAAGAATATTTTAGAGCAGATACCGCTTAAGCGTTTAGGTAATCCTAGCGAAGTGGCACAAACTGCTATTTTTTTGGCCCAAAATGACTATATTACGGGGCAAAACATTGTAGTTGATGGCGGAATGACGATGTAGGAGAAATTATGCAAAGAGTTGTTATTACTGGAATGGGAGCAATCGCTCCTAACGGAAATGGTTATCAAAATTTTGTTAAGAATAGTTTAGCAGGAAAAATTGGAATAAAACCTATCACAAAATTTGATGCAAGTGAGACTGGGATTACAGTTGCCGGAGAAATTGATGATTTTGATCCTCAAGATTATGTTGGTAAAAAAGAAGCTCGTCGGATGGACTTGTATTCTCAATATGCCATGCAAACTGCTGCTGAAGCAATGGAAATGGCTGGAATCAATGAAGAGAATACTGATCCAGAAGATCTCGGCGTTATCTATGGTTCCGGAATTGGTGGTTTAACTACTATCCAAGATCAAGTTCTTAGAATGCATGAAAAGGGCCCACGGCGCGTCTCTCCCTTTTTTATTCCAATGGCCATTTCAAATATGGCAGCTGGTAATATTTCAATTCGTTTTAATGCACAAAATATTTCTACCTCAATTGTTACTGCATGTGCAACAGGAACGAACAGTATTGGTGAAGCTTACCGCCAAATTAAAGCTGGGCGTGCCCAAGTAATGATTGCTGGTGGTGCCGAGGCTACTGTTAATGAAACGGCAATTGCAGGATTTGCGGCTTTAACTGCTCTATCCCAAAGTACTGATCCAAAGCATGCATCCCTCCCCTTTGATAGAGATAGAAATGGTTTTGTCCTTGGCGAAGGAGCTGGTGCAATGATTCTTGAAAGTTTGGATCATGCTAAAGCTCGAAACGCAAGGATTCTTGGCGAAGTAGTTGGTTATGGCACTACAAGTGATGCTTACCATATCACTTCTCCTGATCCTGAAGGAAAAGGGGCAATTCGTGCTATGAAGATGGCTATTGATGAGGCCGCTATTTCACCAAATGACGTGGATTATATCAATGCTCATGGAACAGCTACTCATGCCAATGATTCTGGCGAAGCTCACGCCATTAACAATTTATTTGGTGCCAATAATCATGTCCTAGTCTCTTCCACTAAGGGAATGACTGGTCACCTTTTAGGAGCAGCTGGCGCAATTGAAGCAATTATTACTGTGGCCAGTCTAAATGAAGGAAAACTACCAATAAATGTTGGAGTTTTTAATCAAGATCCTGAATGCAATATTACTTTGGTTAATCAAAATAATCGTGATACAGATGCTAAGTATGCTCTTTCCAATTCTTTCGGCTTTGGGGGACATAATGCAGTTCTAGCATTTAAGAAATGGAGTGAAGAATAATGGAATTAAAAGATATTCAAACCTTAATGGACCAATTTGAAGATTCAAATGTTCGTGAACTCAAAATTGATGATGGCGAATTTCACTTATATTTAAGTAAAAATAAAAAGAACAATGCTGTCTCAGTAAATACTGAAACTCCTAGTCCTGATACCGAAGTTACTCCCGCAAAGAAGGTTAATGAGAAGCAAACTCCTTCTTCTGAGAATACTTCAGCTGTTAAAGCACCAATTGTTGGAGTGGTTTACCTTCAAGCAAAACCTGATCAACCACCTTTTATTAAGGTTGGCGAACATATTAATACTGGCGACACAGTTTGTGTAATTGAGGCCATGAAGATGATGACCGAAGTAAAAAGTAAGATTAGCGGCACTGTTACAGCGATAAACGTAGAAAATGAAGATTTAGTTGAAGTTGATCAACCATTGATTTCAGTGAAAGAAGATTAAGATGACACACTTAAATATTGGTGAAATAGAAAAAATTATTCCTCATCGTTATCCAATGCTTCTAATTGATCAAGTACTAAATTTAAGTTCTGGTCATAGTGCTCAAGCACTACATAGTGTTTCAAATAACGAATTATTTGTCAGCGCCAGTTCTAAAACAAATCCAGTCTTTCCTTCCCCATTGATAATTGAAGCCATGGCACAAACTGGTGCGGTAGCTTTATTATCGATGGCTGATTTCAAAGGAAAAACTGCTTACTTTGGTGGTATTCAAAAAGCTGCTTTTTTTGACCAAGCGTATCCTGGCGACCAACTACTTTTAACTACTGAACTGACAAAAATCAAACGTAATATTGGCCTTGGTAAGGGGATTGCACAAGTCGGTGATAAAAAAATTGCTGAAGCTGAGTTAACTTTTATGATTGGTTAGGTGAAAATTCATGTTTAAAAAAGTATTAATTGCAAATCGTGGTGAAATTGCCGTTCGCATTATTCGTTCCTTAAAAGAGATGGGGATTAAAACTGTAGCTATTTACTCCACCGCTGATCGCGAAAGTTTACATGTACAATTAGCCGATGAAGCTGTTTGCGTAGGTACACCGCAACCAGGTGATTCTTACTTAAATATTAAAAATATTTTAGCAGCTGCTGTAGGAACTGGTGCTGAGGCTATCCATCCAGGCTATGGCTTTTTATCAGAAAATGCTGAATTTGCTAAAATGTGCAGTAAATGTGGTCTAACCTTCATTGGCCCTGATGCTGAAACCATCGATAAAATGGGAAACAAAGAACATGCCCGTCAAACTATGATGGCTCATAATGTCCCAGTCACTCCCGGTAGTAAAGGATTTATTACTTCTGCCAAAGAGGCAGAAGAGCTAGCCGATAAAATTGGATATCCAGTCTTATTAAAAGCTGCTGCTGGCGGTGGTGGTAAAGGAATCCGTCAAGTATCCAAAGCTAGCGAAATGGGTGCTGCCCTAGCCTCAGCTCAAGCTGAAGCAAAGGCTGATTTTGGTGATGACCGAATGTATTTAGAAAAAGTTATGCAAAATGTTAAGCATATTGAAGTTCAAATCTTCCGTGATAATTTCGGCCATACTGTTTATTTCCCTGAACGTGACTGTTCTCTTCAAAGAAATAAACAAAAAGTCATGGAAGAAAGTCCCTGTGAATTAATTACTGAACAAGAACGAGCTCATTTAGGCGAAATTGCAGTCGCTGCAGCAAAAGCGGCTAATTATACTAATACTGGAACAATTGAGTTCTTAATGGATCAAGAGCATAATTTTTACTTCATGGAAATGAACACCAGAATTCAGGTCGAGCATACTGTTACTGAAATGGTAACCGGTGTCGACCTCGTTAAAGCACAAATTCAAGTAGCCGCTGGTGAAAAACTACCTTTTGAGCAATCAGATTTAATTCCTAAGGGTCATGCAATTGAATGTCGTATCAATGCCGAAGATGCAACTAATAACTTTATGCCCTCAGTTGGTAAAGTTAATTACCTCTATTTACCAATTGGAAACCCTGGTATGCGTATTGATACTGCTCTTTATCAAGGGCAACAAATTTCTCCATTCTATGATTCAATGATTGCTAAGGTTGTTGCTTTTGGCAATACTCGAACTGAAGCAATCGTAAAAATGAAACGTCTCCTTCAAGAAATGGTTTTACAAGGAATTACAACTAACCAACAATTCCATCTGGCTATTCTTGAAGATCCAGGATTTCTTAAGGGGAATTTTACCAATACTTATTTAGAAACAAAGTTCTTGCCAAGATGGAAGGAGCAAAACAATGAAACTATTTCAGCATGAAAATACTCCTAGTCAAACCCACATTAAAGCTGACAAAGTAGCTGATGATAAAGTTCCTGATGGCCTAATTTTTAACTGCCCTAAATGTAAAACAGAAATATTTGCCGACAGCCTAGACCAATATGCCACCTGTCCAAATTGTGATTATGGTTTTAGAATTTCAGCACGTAAACGTCTTCCCTGGCTAGTTGATGACTTTACTGAATGGGATGCTAAAATTTCTCCTTCAGACCCTCTTAATTTCCCTGATTATGATAAAAAAATCACCAAAGCCAAAAAAGCTAGTAAACTTAATGAATCTGTTTTAACTGGTAAAGCTAAAATTAAGCAAACCGAGTTTGCATTAGGAATTATGGATCCTACTTTTATCATGGGTTCGTTAGGCCAAATGACGGGAGAAAAACTTACTCGACTTTTTGAAAATGCAACTAAAGATACTCTACCAGTAGTTCTTTTTACTGCTTCTGGCGGAGCTAGGATGCAAGAAGGAATTCTTTCTTTGATGCAGATGGCCAAAGTTTCAAATGCTGTTGCTAAACATAGTGCAGCGGGGCTACTTTACATTGTTGTTTTAACTGATCCAACTACTGGAGGAGTCACTGCAAGTTTTGCTAGTGAAGGTGACATAACTTTAGCTGAACCACATGCCCTAGTGGGCTTTGCTGGCCGGCGTGTAATTGAACAAACAATTCATGAAAAAATCTCTCCCAACCTTCAAAGCGCAGAAAATGTTTTACACCATGGTTTTATTGATCATATTGTTAAACGTCAAGATGAAAAGCATATTCTGGAATGGTTGTTAAAAAATGGAGGTATGATTAATGACTAAATCAGCAATGGAAGTAGTTAAAGCTGCTCGATCCCAAGACCATATTTCTGATCATGAAATTAGAACACAGCTTTTTAAGGATTTCTTTGAACTTCATGGTGATGGCCTAAATAGTGATGATCCAGCAATTGTTGGTGGTTTAGCCACTTTTCATCATCATCCTGTTACCGTTATCACCACTAGTCGCGGAAAAAATTTAGAAGAGAGAATGAAGAAGCATTTTGGTCAAGCAGAACCCGGTGGCTACCGCAAAGTACTTCGTTTAGCAACCACGGCTGCTAAATTTCATCGTCCCGTAATTTTATTTGTTGATACTGCTGGAGCTTTTCCTGGTAAAAGTGCTGAAGAAAATGGTCAAGGCCAAGCAATTGCTCAAAACTTATTAAAACTAAGCCAGCTACCAACACCAATTATTTCTATTTTTTATGGGGAAGGTGGTTCTGGTGGCGCCTTAGGTCTAGCATGTGGTGACCAAGTATGGATGCTCGAAGATTCCATGTATACAGTTCTTTCACCAGAAGGTTTTGCTTCCATTTTGTGGAAAGATACTAGCAAAACTAGTCAAGCCGCTGAAGTAATGAAGCTTACTCCAAAAGAATTATTAAAGCAAAAAGTTATTGAGGGAATTATTAAAGAGCCTAGTAACCATCAACAAGTACTTCAAAATATTACTGAAGTTTTAGCAAAACAAATTCCTGCTTTGGAAAAACTATCGACTGAAGAATTATTAAATAAACGCTATGCTCGTTTTAGAAAATTTTAGGAGAATAAGATGTCTGGTATTTTAAATGGAAAAAAGATTTTAGTTATGGGAGTTGCCAATAACCGCTCTATTGCTTGGGGATGTGCTCAAGCAATGGAAAAACAAGGCGCTGAAATTATTTATACTTATCAAAATGAACGACTCAAGAAGTTTATTAATAAGTTAGTTACTGATGAAAATCATCTTATCGAATGTGATGTTGCAAGTGATACTAGCATTGCTAAAGCTTTTTCAACTATTGGTGAGCGTTTTGGCAAAATCGATGGAATTGTACATGCCATTGCTTTTGCCAAAAAAGAAGAACTTGGCGGTTCAATTTTAAACTCTACACGTGAAGGCTTTGCCCAAGCTTTAGATGTTTCTTCTTACTCCCTCTTAGCTGTTGCGAAAGAGGGAGTAAGAATCTTAAATAATCCTGCTAGTATTGTAACTTTGACCTATATGGGCTCAACACGTGCCTTGCCAAATTACAATACTATGGGAATTGCCAAGGCTGCTCTTGAATCAACCACACGTTATCTTGCTCGAGATTTAGGCAAAGATGGAATTCGCGTAAATGCTATTTCTGCCGGTGCAATGAGAACTTTGGCAGTTTCAGGAATTAAGGGTCACTCTTCATTAATTAAAGAATCGGAAAGCCAAACAGTTGATGGTGTAAATGTTACTCAAGAAGAAGTTGGAAATACTTGTGCATTCTTGATGAGTAATTTAGCTAGTGGTGTGACTGGTGACGTGATTTTTGTTGATAAAGGTGTGCACTTAAGATAATGAAAATATTTACTTTTGACCAAGTAACATCTACTCAAGATTTAGCGCGCTCTTACTTAGCTACTCACGCTCACCAAGCAGCCTTTGTCGCCAATAGCCAAACTAAAAGCTATGGTAAGCGTGGACGCAGTTTTTTCTCCCCACCGAATACTGGAGTATATTTTAGTCTTGCTGTTCCTGACTTTAAGCTCAATAAAGAAAAATCAGAGTTGCTTACTCCAGCTATTGCTACCGCCCTCGTTGACATTCTCCAATCCCTTTTTTCTTCAATCAAATTAAAACTCAAATGGGTAAATGATATTTACCTTGATAATAAAAAGGTCGGTGGCATCTTAACTGAATATTCTACTAACGGATTAATTATTGGTGTTGGGATTAATATCTCCACTCAAGTATTTCCAAACAACTTACAAGAAAAAGCTGGTTCAATTATTAAGCAAGACTTTAATCGTCAAAAACTAATAAAATCTCTTCTCAGAGCTGTTTCTACTTGTTTGGGTGCTTATGAGTCTGGAGCCTTTTTACCGCAATATCGCCACTTATCATGCCTTCTCAACAAAAATATTACTCTCCAACTTGGGAAAAAAGTTGTGCATGGTATTGCAGTAAATATTAATGAACGAGGTGAATTAGTAGTAAAAAGTAATGGACAACTTCATTCATATTCTAGCGGTGAAGTTATCAAAGTCGAAAGTAAATAAAATAGGACTAGCGATCGCTAGTCCTATTTTATTTATTGTTAATTTATTTATTAAAAATATTAGCTGAAATCTGTGCTAAGTACTTTTCATCTACTTCATTAAAATTATTTAACTTCGGTGAGTCAAAGTCAAACACACCCCATAAATTACCTTTACTATCCAAAATTGGTAAAACAATCTCTGAATTAGTATTGCTATCACAGGCAATATGACCAGAAAACTGATGTACATTAGGTACTATTTCACTTTTTAAGTTTTTTGCAACTGTACCACAAACACCTTTACCAATTTGGATATGAACACACGCAGGTTGTCCTTGGAAAGGCCCTAAAATCAGCTCTCCATCTTTAAGACGATAGACTCCTGCAAAATTAACTTCATGCAGATTATTAAATAAAAGAGCTGAAAGATTAGCAGTATTAGCAACCCAATCATCTTCACCAGCAATTAAGGCTTGCGCCTGTGCTACTAATAATTGATATTCTTCTTGTGTTGCTGCACTCATAATCTATCAACTCCTTATTTATATTCAATTAATCAACATCAATTACTGAAATATCGCCGCCAAGTTTTCTAATTTTTTCTTCTACGCGATCATAACCTCGTAAAATATTACCAGCATTAGAAATAACAGTTTCACCTTGAGCCATTAAACCAGCTATCATTAAACAAGCACCGGCACGAATCTCCCCAGCAGATACATGAGCGCCCTTTAACTCTGCAGTTGGATGAATCAAAATAAAATTATCTTCTGCTTGAATATCTGCGCCCATCTTTTGCAATTCAGGAATATGTCCAATACGTTTGGGATAAATCGTATCACTGATAATACCTTCACCTGATTTAGCACTTAAAAGTAGCGGAGTAATTGGTTGCTGCAGGTCAGTTGCAAAGCCAGGATAAGGATCGGTTTTAATTTGAATCATCTTTAAATCTCCAGCTGGATAAACATAAAGCGAATCCTCATCAACTTTGGTTACAACACCCATTTCTTCAACTTTAGCTAAATAACTATCAAGATGCTCTTCAATAATATTATGGATTCGAATTCCATTACCAATAGTAGCAGCCAGTGCAATATAAGTACCAGCTTCAATTCGATCGGGAATAATAGTATGAGGTGCTTTCGCTTCTAACTTAGCTACTCCCTCAATTCTAATCGTTTCAGTACCCGTTCCACGTACAACTGCACCCATATTATTCAAAAAAGTTGCTAAATCAATAATTTCTGGTTCTTTAGCCGCATTATTAATAATAGTCTGACCTTTAGCAGTTACTGCCGCTAACATTATATTAATCGTAGCACCAACCGAAGGCATGGCTAAATCAATTACAGCACCTTTTAAACCGTCTTCAGGGGCAGTGATAATTATTTGATCATTTTCATTTTTAACTGTAGCACCAAGTGCTTCAAAGCCCTTAATATGCTGGTCAATTGGTCGTGGCCCAATGTCATCCCCACCAGGGAAGCCAACCACAGCCTTTCCAAAGCGACCCAATAATGCACCCATAAAGTAATAAGATGCTCGCAATGACTTAATTTTACCTGCTGGTAATGGGCTCATATGAATATGCTCTGGATCGATTTTCAAAGTTGTTTCACGAAAATCACATTTCACATCCATCTCACTAAGCAGGTCCATCAAGTTATCAACATCTGCTATTCTGGGTACTCCTTCAAACGTTACCGGAGTACGCGAAAGTATTGACGCAGGAATAAGAGCTACGGTTGAATTTTTTGCTCCACCAATCCATACGTCGCCCTTTAAGGGCTTTCCACCATGAATAATCATTTGCTTCATTGGGGAAACTATCCTCTTCATCTAATTGTATTACACAAATATATCATTCAATATGATATATAAAATTACACAAAAAAACAAGAGGAACAACCGTTGCTATCCCTCTTGTTAACTAATTTTAATAATTGATTCTAATCAAATTTTGATTCTGGCAAATTACTTGCTGCACCAATAAATGCTTTAAATAAACCTTCAGGTCTTTGCGGACGACTGAGGAACTCTGGGTGATATTGGGCACCAATAAAGAATTTATGGTCTGGAATTTCAATAATTTCAACTAAACGATTATCTGGTGATACTCCAGAAAATACCATACCAGCTTTTTCAAAGGATTCACGATATTTATTATTAAATTCAAAACGGTGACGGTGACGTTCTTGGATAACATCTTGATCATCGTAAGCAGCACGAGTCTTAGTACCAGCTTTAAGAGTAGCAGGATATAGACCTAAACGTAATGTACCACCAATATCTTCAATATCACGCTTATCATCCATGATATCAATAATATTATTTTTAGCATTTGGTTCAGCTTCTGCACTATTTGCATCTTCTAAGTTTAAGACATTACGTGCAAATTCAACAGATGCCATTTGCATTCCTAAACAAATACCTAAAAATGGTACATCATTTTCACGAGCATACTTGATAGAAGTAATCATACCTTCTAAGCCACGAGTACCAAAACCACCAGGTACAATCAAACCATCAGTATCTTTCATAATTTCAGCAATATTATCTTCAGTAATATCTTCTGCTTGTACCTTATTTACTTCAATTTTAGTGTTGTATAAGTAACCAGCATGTTGAAGGGCATCAGTAACAGAAATGTAGGCATCTTCTAATTCAACATATTTACCTACTAAAGTAATTTTAGTTGTGTGTTCAAGATTCTTAGCACGTTCATCAAGCTTCTTCCAAGCCTCCATATCAGCTTGTGCTTTTGGACTTTCAAGACCTAAGTAATCACATACTAATTGATCCATTCCTTGTTCTTGGAATGAAAGTGGGACATCAAATAAAGATGGCTCATCAATTGACTCAATAATACGATCTACAGGAACATCAGTAAAAGTAGAGATCTTATTCTTTAATTCTTGTGGAACCGTTTTTTCAGCACGTAACACTAGCATATTTGGTTGGATCCCAATACTTCTAAGTTCTGCCACGGAGTGTTGCGTAGGCTTAGTCTTCATTTCTTGTGCTGCATGTAAGTAAGGAACTAAAGTACAGTGAATGTACATCACATTTTCTTCCCCTACTTCACGACGCATTTGGCGAATTGCTTCCATGAATGGTGTTGACTCAATATCACCAACAGTACCACCAATTTCAGAAATAACTACGTCTGAATCAGTAGTTAATCCCGCACGCATGATCTTTTTCTTGATTGCATCAGTAATATGTGGAATAACTTGAACAGTTGCTCCATGATAATCACCGCGACGTTCTTTTTCTAGAACTTCTTTATAGATCTTACCAGTAGTAACATTAGAATATTTACTAGTTCGAACGTCTACAATTCTTTCGTAGTGACCTAAATCAAGATCAGCTTCAGTACCATCATCAGTAACAAAAACTTCTCCGTGTTGGTATGGATTCATAGTTCCTGGGTCAATATTAATGTAAGGATCAAATTTTTGCATTGTGACCTTTAAGCCACGATTTTTTAGTAAGCGTCCTAAACTAGATGCAGTAATACCTTTACCTAATGATGATACAACTCCACCAGTAACAAATATGTATTTAGTCATGCGTGCTTCCTTTCTTCAAAAAATAAACTTGTAAAAACAAAAAAAGCTCCCGCTTGGGAGCTAAAATGAAATGCACATAAAGTGCCCATACAAAATATTAAAGGGAAAAGTTATTTCCGTCAAGCACTTTATTCATCATCGTCATCGAGATCATCATGATGAAGTTCTGATAACTGACCTTCAATACCATCATCAAGATCATCATCACTTGCATCATCTAAATCATCGTCATCTGAATATTCATCATCACTGTCAGAATCATCAATTTCTAAATCATCATCTTCAGGATCATCATCGTCATAATCGATTACATCATCGTCATCACTATCGGCAATAAAGGCATTAACCTTCTTGTGGTGCTTCTTACGATTAGTTCCTTCTTCATCTTCATCTTCTGGGTGATTTACTTCTTCATCAACAGAATCAAATGGGAACCATGAACGTAAAGCCCAAACATTATCCCCCATTGAAATAAATTCGCCGTCAGTGTTCATATCAGTATAAAACTGAGGTAATTTTTCACGAATTTCTTCATCGCTTTTGCCTAAATAGTTTTGAACAGCATTTACGATGTCAGCAAAGGCCATTCTTTTGCCACTATCTTGTAAAATTGCCAAAGCAACTTCAATCATTGATAATTCGTCTTTATTTTGACCTTTAAAATCATCTAAACCCACTAATGGCACGTCCTTTCAATTTTCACTTTCATCGTTTAGTTAAGCTTCACGATAAAATTTAATATCAATTGCATAGTTACCTATTAAGTATAGACCAGAAAACAGCTCATATTCAACTGTTAGTTGTAGATTATCATTATTTTCATCAAAAAATTGTAATTTTTGCGTTAAACTAGTCAGATCCATAATTCTAGAAGCCGCAATTATCCGACAATTTTTCTTTTCGCCAACTGCGAATTTCATCATCGTATAATCATTAGCTTCAACAGAACCCCGCTGCATTACCATCTCATCATTTTTAATCATAATTTTAACAGGGACATCACCAGTTTTATTTTCTTCATCGTATTGAAAACGCCAACCGCCTTCAATTCGTTCCATTTTTCCATGACCCTTGCGCTTAATTGTTTCGCTCTGATCTTCTTGGGTAATTTTACTAGTAATTTCTACTCTTAATTTTTCCATAATTTTATCCTAAAAAGTCTGCTAGATAGCTATCCTTCACCAATATTGTTATAATCAATTTTAGTAAAGAAATAAAGTATTATAATCTATAATTTTTATTATCGAGGATTAATTATAAGGAAAAATGACTAAATTTAAAAGCAAGAAGTTAGATCATGAAAAAGTAATTCGTGATCCGGTACATAATTATATTCATATTCGAGATAAAGTTATTTATGATGTAATTAAGTCTAAAGAATTTCAACGTCTCCGTAGGATTAAACAATTAGGTCCTGCTAGTTATGTCTTCCCAGGTGCTACTCATACACGTTTCGAGCATAATCTAGGCGTTTACGAACTTACTCGTAGAATTTGTAATATTTTTAATGATCGCTATGTAAGTCAGACACCTGGTGATGGTTTATGGAATCCAGATGAAACCTTACTTGCTGAATGTGCAGCATTATTACATGATATTGGACACGGCCCATATTCGCATACCTTTGAACATCTATTCAATACTGATCATGAAAAGATGGGCCAAAAAATTATTACTGACGAAAACACTGAGGTAAACAAAGCTTTACGTCAAGTAAGTCCCGACTTTCCAGAATTAGTAGCCCAAGTTATTGCAAAAACTTACCCTAATCCACAGGTAGTAAAATTAATTTCTAGTCAAGCAGATGCTGATCGGATGGACTATCTCTTAAGAGATGCATATTTTACTGGTGTAACTTATGGATCTTTTGATTTAACTCGCGTATTAGAAGTAATTCGTCCCTATAAAGATGGCATTGCTTTCACTGATAAGGGAATCCATGCAGTCGAAGACTACATCATCAGTCGTTACCAAATGTACCAACAAGTATATTTCCACCGAATTAATCGTTCAACTGAAGTGATTTTACATCACCTCTTAAGTCGCGCCCAAAGTCTTTATCAAGAAGATAAACATCAATTGCTTGTTACCCCACAATTAGCGGCCTTTCTTGCTGGTGATTGGAACTTGAATGATTATTTATCTCTTGATGATGGAGTCATGGAAACTAATTTCTCAATGTGGCGTAACTCCAGTGACCAAATCTTAGCAGACTTAGCCACTAGTTATTTAGACCGACATCCATTAGAAAGTGTAAAAGTAAACAAAGCTACCGAAGAATTAATTCCAAAATTAAAAGATCTGATTAAAGAAGCTGGATTTAATCCTGAATATTATACAGCTACCAACTCTGCTTTTGATGAACCTTATGATGCTTATAAACCAAGTGGCAAAAATGCTCATAGTCCAATTGAAATCATGCAAGAAGATGGTAGTCTCATTGAGCTTTCTGAAGTTAGTCCTTTAGTTAAATCTTTAAATGGTACCCTTCAAGGTGATGAACGTTTCTTCTTCCCCAAAACAATGGTAGAGAAAAACGATGATCTTGAACTTTTTGATCCGATTTATCATGAATTTCAGCGTTACATTAAAAACAATGAATTATATTATCCTGACCACTAAAAAAGTTTTGATCTTTTAGATCAAAACTTTTTTTTATTTATTAACTTTTTCTGTTTGGAAACGAGTATTAAATAATGGACTTAATGGCTTATGTTCTTGAATAAACTTAATTGCCTGACCCATTAATGGACCAACTGATACAAGTTCCACTTTATTTAATTGCTTATCTTCAGGTTGATTAATTGAGTCGGTTAAGACTAGCTTTTTAATTGGTGAATTATTCAATCTCTCAACAGCTGGTCCTGATAAGACCGCATGAGTAGCTGAAGCATAAACTTCTGTTGCTCCAGCGTCAATTAAAGCTTGTGAAGCTAAAGTAATAGTACCCGCAGTATCAATCATATCATCAATGATAATTGCACGTTTACCTTTCACATCACCAATAATATTCATGACTTCAGCAACATTTGCCTTTGGTCGACGTTTATCAACAATGGCAATTGGTGTTTTTAGAAATTCTGCTAACTTACGAGCACGAGTTACCCCACCATGGTCCGGTGAAACTACTACAGCATTTTCTTGCAGTCCATTTCTCAAGAAGTAATCAGCTAATAGTGGAGCTCCCATTAAATTATCAACTGGAATATCAAAGAACCCTTGAATTTGCGGAGCGTGTAAATCAAGTGAAAGGACACGATTTGCACCAGCAGCTTGAATCATGTCTGCTACTAATTTAGCAGTAATTGGTTCACGAGCACGAGTCTTACGATCTTGACGCGCATATCCATAATAAGGTAAAACGATGTTAACAGTATGAGCTGAAGCACGTTTAACAGCATCAATCATAATTAATAATTCCATCAAGTTATCATTTACTGGTGCGCTAGTTGATTGAATTAAATATACATCTTTTCCACGTACTGATTCATCAATGTTAATTTGGATTTCTCCATCACTGAATCGCTTAACACTAGATTTACCTAATTTTACTCCAACTGCATCGGCAATCTTTTCTGCTAATGGCTTGTTAGAGTTGAGTGCAAAAATTTTAATTTTATCGTCTACTTTAGACATTGTTTCCTCCACAAAAAACTTACATTCTTACCTAATAATAGCAAAAAAATACGTCTTGTGCGCAAATTATACAAAAAAAGCGTCAACAGTTTGACTCTTTTTGAAATTATTTGATTATTCCCAGTCTTTATCCTTTGATAAAGGTAATTTGTGCCAATAATCTGGCTTATTAGTCTGACGACCACGGGCAATCGCCATCTCATAACGATCTACATCTTTAGTAATAGTTGAATCAGCTGCAATAAATGCATGATCAGCAATGTTTACTGGTGCAATAATAGTTGCTCCCGCTCCAATAAATGCGTGATCACCGACATTAGTATGGAACTTCTTAACACCATCATAATTTGAAAAGATCGTACCACACCCAATATTAATGTCCTTACCCAAAGTTGCATCCCCAACATATGTTAAATGACCAACTTTAGTATTCTCACCAATTTCAGCTTTCTTAACTTCCACAAAATTACCGATATGGGCCTTTTTACCAATCTTTGCCTTTGGACGTAGGTGTGAGTTAGGACCAATATCTGAATTATCATCCATTTCAGATTCTTCAATAGTTGAGGACGTAATAGTTACCCCATTACCAATCTTTGAATCAATAATACGAGATCCATTAGTAATATAGCATTCACTACCAATAACTGTATCACCTTTGATAACTACATTACCTTCAATAACTGTATCGTTACCAATCTTTACTCCAGCATCAATATAAGCTGTATCAGGGTCAATAAATGATACACCATCACGCATGTGTGCTTCATTGATCCGTTTTTGCATAATTTTAGTTGCTTGAGCTAAAGCAACTCGATCATTGACACCCAAGCTTTCACTAAAGTCTGGCATTTGGTAAGCACCAACTTTTTTACCAGCTTTACGCATGATTTCTAACACATCAGTAAGGTAATATTCACCTTGAGCATTATTATTACCAACTTGTTTTAAGGCTTCAAATAATTCTTTATTATTAAAAGCAAATACTCCAGTATTAATTTCATCTACTGCCAATTCTTCAGGAGTACCATCTTTTTGTTCTACAATACGTAAGACATTACCATTTTCATCACGGATAATGCGACCATAACCAAATGGATTAGGTGCCTTTGCAGTTAAAACAGTCGCACTATTGCCATCTGCTTCATGCTTAGCAAATAAATTATTAAAAGTTTCACTTGTAAATAAAGGAGTGTCTCCCGTAGCTACTAAAGTAACTCCATTTTTGTCAGCAAGCAACCCACTCGCTGCCATTACAGCATCTCCAGTACCAAGCTGTTCTTTTTGGAAAGCAAACTCTGATTGACCAGCTAAGACATCTTTTACCTTAGCTGCTCCAGTACCAACTACAGTTATAATTTCAGTAGGATTAGTTCCCTTTGCAGCATCAACAACATGCTCTACCATAGCTTTGCCACAAACCTTGTGTAAAACTTTATAAAGCTTAGACTTCATTCTAGTACCTTTTCCAGCTGCTAGAATTACAACATATTTATTCATTTAATTCATGATCCCTTCAGTAAAGTTAATACAGTCTCCATTATAGCATTTTCACTATAAAAAACGCTCAAAGTTTATCTGATCTACAATATTGCCAGTTTGTACTTTTATTAATTTTTTATTTCGGTCAACTTCAGCGATCTTAATTAAAGATTGATAGTCATCTACGACTTTACGTGACGCATACTTGCTTTCGCAAAGTACTGCCATACCAGCCACATGACAATTAAATTCTTTAACCAATTCTTCCATTCCAGTTAGTGTTCCACCACCGCGCATAAAGTCATCAACAATTAAAACATTAGAACCACTTGGTAAACTACGTTTAGCCAACTCCATTTTTTCCACACGTTCACTTGAAGATGCAACATAATTTACCGAAATCGTTGCTCCTTCAGTAATCTTGGGCTTTCTTCTTACTAGTACGAAAGGCACATTTAAGAAACGACTTACTGCTTGGGCAACCGTTAAGCCTTTAGTCTCAACGGTCATTACATAATCTACCTTACTAAATGCATATTTAGTTGCAATCAGCTTACCAATATTTTGTAAATCTTGAGGTGAGCCTAAAATATCAGAGAAATAAACAAAATTGCCAGGTAAAATACGGTCTGGATTTTCTACTCGGTCAGCAAGATCTCGTAAAAAACTCATTGCTGCTTGCTTGCCCATAAAAGGAATATAGCGTACACCTCCAGCAGCTCCTGCTACAGTCTCTAAGATGCCATCTCTATTATTAGCTAATGTGGTTCTCAAGATAGTTAAATCTTCTGAGATTGATGATTTTGCTGCATCATAACGATCTGCAAAAAATGGTAATGCAATCAAAGTATGAGGGTGATCCATTAAATATTTCACCATATCTACTAATCTCTCTGATCGTTTCATTGCTTCACCTTCCTAAAAAACAAATATTTTTATTAAATAATACTCTGAATATAGAGAAAAATCACCAGAATTGCATAAAATTCTAGTGATCATTCGTAAAATATTCAATTTTTAATTAAAGAAATTATTACTACATTTCTTCAAATTCAAGTTCAATATTCTTAGTTAAAAGATCAGTATAGCTGTATGAAACACGTTCAAAGTTGTTTTGATCTTGATCTAAATCAACTACGAATACGGCACGATAAGTTTTGGTTAAAGTACCTCTTCTACGAGTAACCTTTTTACGACCTGCTTGAGCTACAACAACAAGGTTTTCACCTAAGTGAGAATCTAAATCAGCTTTAATTGTATTGAGTGTTATTGGCACTTTATTTCACGCTCCCTTTTCGGGAGTATTTTACCATAATATTTGATATTCATCAAGAAATTAGCTAATACTTTTTAAAGCATGTGCCAATTTAATAAAATCAGTAATCGTTAATTCTTCTGGACGAACTTTAAGATCAAAACCAAGCCTTGTAATCAACTCTTCTCTTTTATCTTTATCTTTTATAAAAGCCTTTAAGTTATTAGCTAAAGTCTTTCGTCTCTGAGAAAAGCAACCTTTAACTACCTGATTAAAGAACGTTTCATCTTCAATGTCATATTTATGTACCAAAGGGGTAAGTACTACAACTGCAGAATCGACTTTTGGCCTTGGCATAAAAGAAGAACTTTTTACATCTTCGGCTAGCTCAACTTGCATCCGTGATTGAACCGCAATTGTTAGCGGACCATAGGCCTTAGTCTTAGGCTGCGCCACCAAACGATCAGCCACTTCTTTTTGCATCATCAAAGTTAAACTAGTGAAACTAAGCTTACTATCAATTAAATCAAAAATAATTGGAGTGGTAATGTAATACGGTAAGTTAGCCACTATCTTAACTGGTTGATTTAAATCAAGAAAGCCAGCTGTATCTTCCTTAAAATTAGCTTTTAAAACATCTTTCATCACTAATTTAAAGCGATCAGCTAAAGGTTCACCATCAATAGTTTGGGGTAATTCATTATGTAATATTTCTGGTAAGTCTTTATCAACCTCGTAGGCTAAGACTTTGGCTCCAGCTAATAATAATTGCTCTGTTAAAGAACCAATTCCCGGACCAATTTCAATCACCTGATCTCCTGGTTTAATATCGGCTGCTGCTACTATTCCTTTAATTGCAGGAATATCTACCAAGAAGTTCTGCCCTAAATTTTTCTTTGTACGCATTAAATAGCGATTGACAATTGCACGAGTTCTCACTGGATTAGCAATCGGCATATTATTTGACATGGTTAACTGCCTCCTCTAATTGTGAATAAGTAATCCCAAACATCCTTAGGCGACGTAAAAATTGTTTTGCATTACCATAACCTATTCCTAGTTCAATACCAACTTGTTCTCTTAATTTTCTTGCATTTGGTCCCATTCCTAAGCCTAATGCAAAATATTTTTCCCGGGTAATATCACTCGGCTCAGGCTGGCTTTCATGCAAATCTGCTAAAGCTCGCTCCAAAGCTTCTTTTGAAGCATGCTCTACACCTAAACTATTTCCCCTTTTGGTTGGTTCGCCCTCTTTACGCGTAATAAAGGCCTGTTTTGCAGTTGGCACAACTGCCGTTACTAAACGACGAATTCTTTCACCATTGTAATCAGGATCAGTAAAAACAATTATCTCTCTTTTTTGAGCCAAATTTTTAATTTCAGCTAATGTTTGTTCTGATACTTCAGACCCATTAGTTTCAATTGTCTCGATTCCTGGGAAAAATTGTTTTAGTCTCTTAGTATCATCCCGGCCCTCAACAATAACTACAGCATTAAAATGTTTTATATTATTTGATTCCATATATTTTCATCGCGTTTTCATAAGTATGAGTAGCAACCTCATCGAGTGATACATTACGTAAATCAGCAATTGCTTGAGCAACATAATGTACGTATCCTGTTTCATTTTGCTTACCACGGTAAGGCTTAGGAGTTAAATAAGGTGCATCAGTTTCAATCAGCATCCGATCCCAAGGGACAGCCTTAGCTGAAGCATGGACATCGGTTGCCTTAGTAAATGAAACTACTCCTGAAAATGACATCATCATCCCCAAATCTAAAAACTTTTTCATCCATTCAGGATCACCATTAAAGTTATGCAAAATGCCACCATATTCACCAACTTTGCTATTCTTAAGAATCTCATAAGTATCTTCAAACGCATCGCGGGTATGAATGTTAACGGGCATTTTTAAGTCATGTGCAATTTCTAATTGTTCAGCAAATACCTGGCGTTGAACATCACGGGGAGATTCATCCCAGTAATAATCAAGGCCAATTTCTCCTAGAGCTACTGTCTTATCTAATTGTAATTGCTCAATTAACTTATCTTTAGCTGCTTGATCAAAATCTTTAGCTACATCAGGACAAAAACCCACAATTGCATATAAATTATCAAAACGATCGCTCAAATCAATCGCACGTTCATTAAACTCAGGATCTTGCCCTGCTACGGCTGCTCTCGTTACACCAAGTTTTTCAGCACGTTCTAAATAAAACTCTTCTTTTCCTCTAAAAGGTTCATCATTCAAATGTGTATGTGAATCAAAAAGTTCCATTAACCTAGAATCGCTCCCACTTCATGTTCATCGCCAACAAGACTCAACTTAACTTCACCATTCTTTTCACTTGATAAAAGCATTCCTTGACTCAAGTGACCTAACATCTTTCTTGGCTTCAAATTAGTTACCGCTAAGACCTTTTTATCCACTAATTCTTCATAGTTAGGATAAAACTTAGCAATCCCACTTAGAATTTGACGTGGCTTGTCTTCGCCAAAGTCTAACTTAAAGGCTAATAACTTATTGGAGCCCTTAACTGGTTCGACACTTAAAATTTGGCCGACTTTCATTTCTACTTTATCGAAGTCATCGATAGTAATAGTTTTAGCCTCTTTTTGCGCTTCCTTTTGCTGACTACGAGTTGCCTTCTTAGGCTTAGCCTTAGCCATCTGTTCTTTGATGTACTTAACTTCTTCGTCATTTTTTAAACGAGGGAAAATTGGCGTTGGTTTTTCAGTTACTTTACTATTCCAACCATAAGCACCCCATTCTAAAATATTGGCTGCTTCGTTATCTTGGTCTAATCCCAATTGAGCAAACATCTTTGCAGGACTTTCAGTCATGACCGGCTGAATTAAGAGTGCCACCAAACGTAAACTCTCAGCCAAGTTACTCATTACACGTGAAAGTTCTTCTTTTTTACCCTCTTTATTCAATACCCATGGGGTAGTTTCATCAATATATTTATTTGCACGTGAAATAAGCTTCCAAATCTCATCTAAAGCTTGTGAGAAATGCAATTGGTCCATTTTCTGATAGTAATTATCAATTGTGGTTTGAGCAGTTTCACGTAAACTTTGAGCAAATTCATCTTCGCTATCACTTACTGGGGCAACCATACCATCTTGATATTGATTAATCATTGAAACCGTTCTATTCAAAAGGTTACCAAGATCGTTAGCTAGATCAAAGTTAACTCTTTCAACAAAATCTTCGGGTGTAAAAATCCCATCGCTACCAAATGGAATTTCACGCATTAAGTAGTAACGCAAAGCATCTAGTCCATAACGATCAACAATCATTTCAGGATATACAGCATTTCCCTTAGACTTAGACATTTTGCCGTCTTTCATCAAGACCCAGCCGTGACCAAAGATTTGTTTAGGCAGTGGCAAACCTAGAGCCATTAACATAATTGGCCAATAAATAGTGTGGAAACGAACGATTTCCTTACCCACTAAGTGAACGTCTGCTGGCCAATATTTTTGGAATAAAGAATCATTATCAGAACCATAGCCTAACGCAGTAATATAGTTTGATAGAGCATCAATCCAAACATAAACTACGTGCTTTGGATCGCTTGGTACAGGAATTCCCCAGTTAACAGTAGTTCTAGTTACTGATAAGTCTTCAAGGCCTGGTTTAATAAAGTTATTGACCATTTCCTTTTCACGTGAATGAGGCAAAATAAATTCAGGATGTTCATTATAATAATCAAGTAAACGATCTGCGTATTTGCTCATCTTAAAGAAGTAAGATGGTTCTTTAATTAGTTTAACTTCATGACCTGATGGAGCTTTACCACCAATCACTTTACCCTTATCATCCTTATAAACTTCGGCTAACTGTGATTCAGTAAAGTACTCTTCATCTTCTACTGAATACCAACCTTGATATTCGCCAAGATAAATATCGCCCTGTTTTAATAAGCGTTCAAAAATCTTTTGTACAGCAGCCACATGTTCTTTATCAGTAGTACGGATAAATTTATCATAAGAAATATCTAGCATATTCCATAATTTTTTGTATGAAGCTGCCATATCATCCACAAATTCTTGCGGTTTAATCCCCTTTGCTTCAGCCTTTTGTTCAATCTTTAAGCCGTGTTCATCTGTCCCAGTTAAAAAGAAAGTATCATAACCTTGAGCGCGTTTGTAACGTGCCATTGCATCTGCAGCAACAGTAGTATAAGCATTCCCAATAGTTAATTTACCAGATGGATAATAAATTGGAGTTGTAATGTAATATGTTTTCTTTTCTGCCATAATTAATCGCTCCCTCTAATTCTCTTCTTGCTAGTATATCATAGCATCTTACGTCTAAAATTTAGCACTAATATACAAAAAAGAGGAATTTCTCATAAAATTCCTCTTTCTTCGTTAAAACTATTTGACTAAATCTTATAGTAAGAATTTTTCTTGCTTTAAGTAACAATGTTTCACTAGCGTAGTAAGCGCAATATATAAAATTAATAAAACTCCCACTAAACCTAAATAATATATCGGTAATGGACCAAACTTCATAATTTTAGCTAACGGCTTAATAAACGGAATCGCTCCACCAATTATACCTGCTCCTAAAGTTGCCCAGGCAACTGCTGCAGAAGAATGTTGCTGGATAAATGGAATTTTTGGATCACGTAAAACCTGAATAACCATTTCTTGCGTCCAAAGTGATTCCACAAACCAACCTGCCGCAAAGACAGTAATAAACAAGGTTCGCTGTCCTACATCTGCATTAGTCCAAGAACTTCCCACTACTTGTGGACCAATCCAAAAGAAAAGTAATGCAAAAGTAATCACATCAAAAATTGATGAAATTGGGCCAAAATAAAGCATAAATTTTGGTAACTTCTTCGTACTCCACTTTCTTGGAACTTGAAGATAATGTTGGTTCATTTTATCAAACGGAATTGATAAACAAGATAAGCTATAAATCAATTCTAGAATCAGTAATTGAACAGGTGACATCGGTAGAAATGGCAAAAAAATTGACGCAATCAAAAGGGACAAAATATTGCCAAAATTTGATGAAAGCGTGGTTTCAATATACTTCATCGTATTACCAAATACTCGACGCCCAATAGTCACACCATTTTCTAAAATAGCCAGATCTTTTTCGAGCAAAATAATATCGGCTGATTTTTTAGCAATATCCACAGCGGTATCCACAGAAACTGCCACATCTGCTGCCTTCATTGCCGAAGCATCATTAATCCCATCCCCCATATAAGCAACTGTATGATCATTTTTCTTTAGTAAATCAATAATCTCGGCTTTGTCTTCAGGAGATAATTTAACAAAGATATTACATTCTTCGACCATTTCTTCTTTTTCAGCTTGAGTTTTATCAACAAAATCTTGAGCCGAATAAACAATATCAGCATTAATCCCGACATCAACCGCAATCTTACGCGCAACAATTGCCGTGTCGCCAGTTAAAATTTTGACCTTAATTCCATCTTCGTTAAGCACCTTAATTGTATCTTGAGCTCCCTCTTTTGGTGGATCTAAAAAGGCCAAGAAACCAGTTAAGATCAAATCTTTTTCATCGGCCGGTGAAAAAGCTCCTACCGCAGCAGGGTCCTTTTTATAACCTAATAAAATAATGCGCATCCCATCCGCACTCATACGATCAATTTCCTCCATGATCTTAGTACGGCGTTCATCAGTTAGTGGCTCTATTTTTCCATTAACTTCTATCCTAGTAGAGCAAGCAAGCATTTCTTCAGCTGCTCCTTTTGTAACTAAAACATGCTCATTTTCAGCATTAGCTACTACTACACTTACGCGTCGCCGCTTAAAATCAAAGGGAATTTCATCCACTTTACTATAATCATGATTAATCTCATTTACGTCCAATTCATTATTAGCAGCATTAATAATTGAACGATCAATCAAATTTTTCATACCAGTTTGGAAATAAGCATTTAAATAAGAATATTTCAAAATATCTGGTTGTTCTTGTAGATTCAGATCATAATGCCGTTCTAGCATTACTTTATTTTGTGTTAAAGTTCCCGTCTTATCTGTACATAAAATATCAGCTGAACCAAAGTTCTGAATTGAACTCATCGTCTTTACAATGGTGCCTTGTTTAGACATTTCAATCGAACCTTTAACTAGGTTGCTTGTGACAATTACCGGTAACATTTCTGGTGTTAAACCAACTGCAGTCGCTATTCCAAATAAAAGTGCATCCAACCAATTTCCCTTAGTTAACCAGTTAATAACAAAAATAGTTGGTGCAATAATTGCGGTCATTGTGAGTAATAATTTAGAAATTTCTTTAATTCCTAAATCAAAACTTGTCTCCTTAATTTGATTTCTAGAAATATTTTGCGCTATCTTACCAAATACAGTTTTTTCTCCTGTAGCAAATACCACTCCAACTCCAGAACCAGACACAATTGTTGTTCCCTCATAAACGATATTTGGATAAGCCAAATAATTTTTTAAATCATCAGCCTTAGGCTTAGCGTTAGCAATTTTTTCAGTTGGTTCAGATTCACCATTTAATGAACTGGAAGAACAAAATAAATCTTTGGTTTTTAATAAACGCATATCAGCTGGCACCATATCTCCTGCTGATAAATTAATAATATCGCCAATTACAACTTCCTTAGTTGGTAACTCCAAATTTTTACCACTACGCCGAATATTGGTAGTAACTGAAACCATTTCAAGCAGGTCTTCTACAGCATCATTGGTTTTAATATTTTGAATATAACTAGTAATCCCAGAGATTAAAACCATTATTATCATGATGATTGAGGTACTCGGATCTTTTTGGGCTTGTGGTACAAACAAAAAATCAGAGAAAAACGAAATGGCTGCCAAAATCAATAAAACAATCGTGAAAGGCGTTAAAAATGATTTGACTAAAAATTGAATTCTAGTATTACTCGGTTTTTTTGCGACCTCATTAGGACCAAACTTCTCTAGTCTTTGTTCTGCATCTGCACTATAGAGCCCATTAATTGAGGTATGAAGTCGCTGTAAAGTTGCAAACTTATCTTCTTGTGCAATCTGACGAACAAGCTTAATATTATTCATCATTTTTTTGCTAGGGTTTGTAATTTTCAGCATTTTAACTTCCTTTCTTTTTATCAAAAGAAAGCAAACAAACAAAAAAAGACCAATGCAAAAACTGCGTTGGTCTTTATATCCAAGCGATAATAGTACTCGTCGTTCAGTTTTAACACTACATGACGTAAAGTTGCTGCATCTTCTGCATAACTAGCTGTCTGGGGAGGGCCTTAAGTCGACGATCCCTGTTTGACCCGTTGGCATCTCTGGATGTTGCTGGGCGACAGCATATATTCATGTAGGAGTCTCACCTAACAGTTCATTTGCCTCATATTTAACTTCTATAACCACTTTAAAAGGAATTATTATATTCGTCAACCATAAATTAAAAATTATCTTTTATTTCGTTTTTTCTGCCAAGAGAAGAAGAATGTCACTATCAAAACAACAACCAGTGCCCAAACCAAATTTAAACTTTGGGGATGATTAACCCTTTGGAGTTGTTCACTAGACAAGGTATTTTTGTCAGCTGGTAAATTTAATTCTTGATCGATTAATGTTGTGCAAGCATTAAAGACTTTGAGAATCCCTTTATTAAAGGTCTTATTTTGCTTACTTCGCAAATCATCTCCTGCATAACGAATAATATTGTTAGTAGTAGTTACCGGTAAAACTTTTTTAAACTTACTCCCTACTAAAATTTGTACATTATTCTTTTGCTGGTGAATAGTAACAATGATAATTTGATTTTTTCGTGGCTTTAATTGTTTAAATGCCCGATTACTTGTAACACTAACTAGGTTAACAATTGGCTTCTCTTTTAGCTTAGTCTTCTGATAAGTTTCATTTTTTTGAGTAACTAAATTATTAGTTGCTTGATTAAAAATATGAGCCTGATCAATCACACTTGCTTGCGTCATTGCTAAGCTGAAAAAAGCTAATAAAGATAAAATTGCTAAAAATAATTTATTCTTCGTCATAGCTAACTCTTATAATTCGCTAGGTTTAATTTTTCTTAAAATAGTTTAAACCGATAGCATCTCTAACTTCTTCAAGCGTCTGATTTGCTACTTCATTAGCCTTCTTTGAACCTTCTAAAAGCATTTCATAAACAGCATCTGGATCTTGAGCAAATTTTTCACGACGCTCTCTGATTGGTGCAAGTTCAGCTTCAAGCACTTCATTAAGGTAACGTTTAATCTTCACGTCACCTAAGCCACCTTTTTGATATTGCTCTTTTAATTCAGCTACTTTATCTTTATCTGGTGCAAAGACATCAAGGTAGGTAAAGACAGTATTGCCTTCAACTTGGCCAGGATCTTCAACGTGAATATGGTTAGGATCAGTGTACATTGACATTACCTTCTTTTGGACAGTCTTTGCATCATCTGATAAGTAAATTGCGTTTCCTAAAGACTTAGACATCTTTGCGTTTCCATCAAGACCTGGTAATCTACCTTGACCCTTTGGTGGAAAGTAACCTTTAGGTTCAACCAAAATATCTGTATTGTAAACACGATTAAAAGTACGAACAATTTCACGAGTTTGTTCAAGCATTGGTTCTTGATCGTCCCCAACAGGAATCAAGGTTGCCTTAAAAGCTGTAATATCTGCAGCCTGAGATACTGGATAATTCAAAAATCCAACTGGAATTGAATCCTTAAATCCCTTTTGCTTAATTTCAGTCTTAACGGTTGGATTTCTTTCTAAACGAGCAACAGTTACTAAATCCATGTAGTATGCAGTTAATTCAAATAAAGCAGGAATTTGTGATTGGACATAGATTGTTGACTTTTCTGGATCAAGACCAACTGCTAAATAATCAAGCGCAACTTCAATTAAACTCTTTCTAATTTTTTCTGGATCACGAGCATTATCGGTTAATGCTTGCGTATCTGCAATCATAATGTAAGGATCATATTTTCCTTCATTTTGTAACTTTACACGATTTTTTAATGAACCAATATAGTGACCGATATGAAGCTTTCCAGTTGGACGATCACCTGTTAATAATATTTCTTTTGTCATAATTATCTCCATTATTAATTAACATCTTATATATTAGCTATTCTAGCAAAAATGCTTATTTCTTTAAACTCATGTTTAACTTGATACAATAATTAACAAAAGGGAGTGAATAGCATGTGTAGTCATTTTCAATTACCACCATTACATAAAATCGAAACTTACCTAAAGAAAGACCTTAAGTTACCATTAGTACCTGTTGACTTTCCTAAGGAAGAATTTAAAGATGCAACGGAAATTTTTCCCAAACGTAAATCTCTAGTATTACTTTACCAAGATGATAAACTCCAACTGCAAATCATGGATTGGGGTTATCCGAGCCCATTTAAACCAAATCAAGTGTTAAATAATGCTCGCGTCGAACGTTTTTTTGAGCCACAAAGATCAATGTGGGACAAGTCTTTTGCACGTCAAAGATGTATTATCTTAACTAATCAATTCTTTGAAAGCAGTCGTAATACTTATACATTAGCAAATGGTAAAACGTATCATGAAGAATTTAGTTTTAAATCTGCTACCCAGCCACTCACAATGTTAGCTGCAATTTATGATGAAAAACATTTTGCCCTTGTCACTACTGATTCCAATGAAACTGTCTTAGCTGCCCATCCACGCATGCCACTAGTTATTACGCCAGATGAATTAAGAAAGTGGCTCTTCCAAAACTTCACTTCGCTAATTGATCGTAGGCAAGTTAAACTTGAACGTACCCTATTGCCCCACAGAGAAAGTGTGTGATACAATTCTTATATCCCGCGGGTATAGTTTAATGGTAGAATGTCAGCTTCCCAAGCTGAAGATGCGGGTTCGATTCACGCTATCCGCTTAAGCTAAAATAAAATGGATCTTACTTTATAAGTAGGATCCATTTTTTGTTCCATTCAATTAAATTAAGATAATCATTAATATTCCATTTAGAATCGATAAATATACTGGCATCCAAAGGGATTGAGTATACAAATAACTCCAAGCAAAAAACATGCCAAACAAAAAATTTGCTATTAAGATTAAAAAAGAAAATTGAAAGTTGAGTAAGCTAAAAAATGCGCCCGATGCCATAATTCCTAAAGCACTGTTGATCATAGTGCTGTCTCGAAAAAAATAATTAAAGAAAAAGCCATTCGTTAAATATTGTTGTAACGCTGGGAATACTATTCCGATAGCAAAAATTAAAAACCAATATAAAGAATTAGATTCATGATTAATATAATGTAATTGGAAAGACAACTTTGGCAGACTACCTTTAGCTTGCAGATATGTGAATAAGATTCGAGCTGCAATAATAATTAAAGTTGCACTAAAAGTAAAAACATAGTCTCCTAATAAAGATAATTTAAAACCTTTAACAAAATACTTTTGCTCATGATTAAATTGTCGGATATAAAAAAGTAAACTTGCTGCCGCTACTATGACAAATAAAAGCATTCCAAAAATATGAAATTTATTATGAAAGGTTGCTAATCCCTTGCACCCTAATACTATTAAATATAAGACTAAATATACACCATAGCGGGTAAAATTCCCTTGTTGAGACGCTGGAGTATTCAAGCTGGCCACATCCTTACTTTTTTCTTCTTTTGCCTTTTCGATTATAACAAAAAAAGCCTTCTAAAGATGTGGTCTAATTAAAATTTAAAGTAAAATGTTATTTATTTCTGTAATTTTTATCCTTTGACCCGATACGATTATTTCATCCTCATTATAGCCTTCAACCCGACCCTCAATATCTGGTTCATACTGGGCTTCTATATTCTTAATTTTTAATTGAATCTTTACTTTTTGATGACTAACAAACGCCTGCAATAATTGTTCACTAATTACTGATAGCGGCATTGCAGGTCTTGGCCTAATTTTCTTCGTTCTTCTTTGATAATCAGCATTTATTTTTGCCGTATGATCACTCAAATAAAAGCCAGCCCACTTCACCATGCCACGATCGTGATAATTTTTAAAGAAGCTCTTGATCCGCCTATCAAAATCATCACTCATAAGCGTTGCCCCCAGTATGACCTCCAACTAAATTGCTGCGCTTAATTGCAGTTGCACCTGGTAATAAGCTAGAAGCCTTCACTACACTTGTAAAACCATGATCTTTTCGAATTTGATCAATTAGATGATCAATTTTAAAGGCATTAATCTGATGTTGGGGTGACGTAAAAAAATCTAATTGCTGTAAATTTTCTGGCGATAATTTATGATAACCTACGCTAATTCTTCTAACTGGTTCTCCCCGCCAATTCTTGCGAAAAATCCCAATCAATTCATTAGTTAATTTTTTATTATTATTGGTAGGAGCAACCTTTTCATTTTTGGTAAAGCCACGTCTACTACGACAGCTTAAAGCATAACCAACATGAAGAGAAATCAAACTTGTCTGTAAGTGCCTTTTTCTAATTCTAGCTGCTACCTGCTCTCCTACTTCACGTAAAATAACCTCAATTTCTCGCTGATTTTTATAATCTCGTTCTAATACTTGAGAATTTGAATAACTTTTATCATTGACTCTAGGTTTTTGACTAATGATACTTCGATCAACGCCCCAACTCATCGCAAATAATTGATCACCAATCACGCCAAATTCACGATGTAATTGGTCAGGATTAGCATGCGCCAACTCGTACATATTATAAATTCCCAATTTATTTAAATGATTTGCAGTATTTTTATTAATTCCCCATACTTCTTCTAAATTTTTAATCTTCCAAACAGTGTCAGGAACTTCAATGTAGTGCCAAAAATCAATCATTGATGTCCGGTGTTTAGCAGAAATATCCATTGCTAATTTAGCTAATAAGGGATTCTCTCCAATCCCGCACGTAGTATAAAGGCCAAGCTTATCATGAATTTCTTTTTGAATTTTTCTTGCTACCTCATAAGGATCATTTCCAAAAAGACGCCAAGATCTAGTCATGTCAAGCATACTCTCATCAATTGAATAAGTGTGTAGGTCTTCTTCAGCACAATATTTCAAAAAAATTTGTTTAATTTCAAGAGCCTTATTTATGTAAAGATTCATGTGCGGATCAACGCGGTATAAATCTGGGGTTTCAGCTTCTTTGGGTAATTGTCGCACACGCATCACATTCTTTAACCCATATTTCTTTTTTGCTAAGGGTGAAGAAGCTAAAATAAGTCCCCCATTAGTATTGGGCTGTCTAGATATAACACATAACGCAGTTGTCATTGGATTTAATCCTAAGCGGATGCACTCACAACTAGCATAGAATGACTTGTTATCAATCATAAATATTAATCTTTTAGGCTCATACCGATAATCATACATCTAATCGCCTCTCACATTTATTGAACATATGTTCGTATAAATTCTACACTTTTTAAATATCATTTTTCAAGTGGCAAAAGAGTAATATTTATTTTCTACCCTAACCTTGCTATAATATGACTCATTATTTTAAGTTAAAATTGTCAACAAGGAGCAAACTATCATGGCCCAAAAAACTATTCTAATTGCATGTGTTTCAGGAATGTCTAGTTCCTTACTAATTTCAAAATTAGCTCAAGTAGTTGAGCAAGCTGGAAAAGACTATGGCTTTATTACAAGTCCAGCTAGCAAACTTAAAACTGATATTCAAGCCGTGAAGCCAGATGTAGTCTTGTTAGCCCCGCAAATTCAATATTTAAGGGATGAAGTTCAAAAAACAACAGCTTTATTTAAGATTCCTTTATCTGTCATCAATATTCAAGATTATGCAATGATGGATAGCCCCAAAATTATCACAACTATCGAAAATTTATTAAATAGTGAGAAGTAATTAGAATGGCAAAAGAACAAGAAAATAATTTAACAGTAATTATGCAAGTTATGACGCAAGCAGGCGAAGCTAAAAATGATGCTATGCATGCTATTCAAGCAGCTAAAGCTAATGATTTTAGGCAAGCTCTGTCCTACCTCGATCAAGCAAATATTGAGCTAAATAAGGCCCACACTACTCAAAGTAAACTTTTAACTCAAATAGCTAATGGCCAACACACTAAATTGGATCTTTATTTAATTCATGCAGAGGATCACCTCATGGGGGCCATTACTTTTATAGATTTAGCTAAAGAATTTGTCGACTTATATCAAAAATTAGCTAACAACTACTAAGAATTTGATATTTTTACTTTTCTTAATGAAAAGGTTTAGACTATTTAGTCAATTAAGGTTAAAATAATTAATGAAAACTCACATCACAAAAAGAGGCTTAGCAATTGCTAAGCCTCTTTTTTATCACTTACCATAATAATTATTCCTAAGACATATCATTTCGAAATTTTTAATTTTCGTCCTACAATTAATAAGGACCTTACTTAGGTAGAAAGGGAAGGTGAACCTTAAATGATTATTTATTATCGTCCAAACTAATTTTACGTTTATACTATACTCAACCGGAAGAAAAAACTTATTTGGTAATTTATAATTTTAGAATCCACTATATAATCTACTGACCTTGTTCAATTGATCAAGGTCTTTTTAAATGTCCTAAAATACTAACGTACCCCAATAATTTCAACTTGATAACTGCCTGCCGGCGCTTCAACAGTAACAGTTTTCCCTGCTGTTTGTTTCATAAGTGCTTGGCCTAAGGGTGAATCAAATGAAACTTTATTTTTAGTTAGATCTGCTTCCATGCGTCCTACTATCTTATAAGTTTCTGCTTCATCATCGTCTTCAAACTTTAATTTAACTTTTGAACCCAAATCAATTGTTCCATCATTTTTTTGTTCAATAATTTCGGCATATTTTAATTGCTTATCCAAATAACGTAAGCGACTTTGCAGGTGCCCTAATTCTTGCTTAGCGGTCGTATATTCTGAATTTTCGGATAAATCCCCCATGCTTCTAGCTTCTTGCAAAATCTTGATTCTACGTGGACGGTCTTTTTTTAAACGCTTAATTTCTTCTTCAATTTCACGGTAACCCTCTGGGGTCATTTTTTGAAAATACACCATTAACTTCTTTCCTCCATAATTCTAGTCAAGTGTATCATTTTTAGAAAAATAAGAAAATTTATTGCTTATTTAGTAACTGGTAAATATTAAAATTTGATGTAAAATAGGAGCTATAAATTATAAAAAAGTTAAAAAGGAGTTTCATATGTCTCACGAATTATCCTTCCAGGAATTAGAAGAATTCCGTAATGATTTTCATAATGCTAGAAATGAAGTTGTTGCCCGCGCTGCGATGCGTAACGGTCTATTAGAGGCTTCATTCAATCCCGAAGTTGTTGGGCGTTTAACTGATACCTTCTCAGTTGAAGTTGAAACCGATAATGTTACTAACCAAAAACAATCCGGTCGTTGCTGGTTATTTGCAACCTTAAATACCTTACGTCATGATTTTGGTAAAAAATATCATGCCAAAAACTTTACCTTATCCCAAGCCTATAACTTCTTCTGGGATAAAATTGAACGAGCAAATATTTTTTACGATGCAATAATTGCTTCAGCAGATAAACCTTTATCTGATCGAAGTGTACAAGCTTATCTAGATTTTGCCGGTGCCGACGGCGGTCAATGGGCAATGGCTGCTTCTTTAGTTAAAAAATATGGTGTTGTGCCATCTTATGCCATGCCAGAAAGTTTTAACACTGACCATACTTCTGCTTTACGTGATGCGCTAGCTCGCAAGGAAAGAAAAGATGCTTTAGTTTTACGTAAACTGGTAAACGCTGGTAAAACTGAAGAAGTAGAAAAAAAGCGTAAAGAATTCTTGAGTGAAGTCTATCGCATGACTGCAATTGCTGTCGGTGAACCACCAAAGAAATTTGATCTTGAATATCGCGATGACAATAAAAAGTTACACTTAGATAAAGACCTGACCCCAAGTGAATTTTTCAATAAATACTGGGATGTCAACTTTGATGACTATATCTGTCTCACTAATGCTCCCGACCATGAATACAATAAGTTATACTCTCTACCATTTGAAGATAATGTTAATGGTGGCATCCCTATTACCTTCTTAAACGAACCAATGGAATACTTACGTAACGCTGCTATTAAGCAATTAAAAGATGGTGAAGGCGTTTGGTTCGGTAATGATGTTTTGAAGGAAATGGACCGCAAAACTGGCTATTTAGATACTGAACTTTACAAGACAGACGATCTCTTTGAAGTTGATACTCAAATGACTAAAGCAGAACGTTTAGCTACAGGTGAAGGTAGTGTTAGTCACGCCATGACTTTAGTCGGTGTAGACGAAGATAATGGTGAAATCCGTAAATGGAAAGTTGAAAATTCTTGGGGCGATAAATCTGGCCGTAAAGGTTACTTTACCATGAGCAATGATTGGTTTAACGAATTTGTCTATGAAGTAGTTGTCAGAAAAGAATTCTTAACTCCAGACCAAAGAAAATTAGCTGAATCTACTCCAACTGAACTTGCACCTTGGGATTCTTTGGCCTAATTAATAATTAAATCGAACAAAAAAAGCTAGTAGTTTATGAAACAGCTCATAACTCCTAGCTTTTTTATTGCCGACATTTTTTGATCATAATTCTAATTGCCAAGAAAAGTAAGGTAAGACCTGAAATAATCCAACCAATGATTGCTACACCAGTTTGCTTATATTTAACAATAATCTCTTTTTTGTTTTACTTGGCGTAAGTTTAATTATTCCTAATCCTTCTTTATTTTCCTTTAATTCTCTGAAAGAAGTGACTTTCTTTTTTGTTTTTATTTGATATTGATAGCCAAAATAAAAAATCTTTGGCACTACTACTGACTGAACTTTTCCGTCCACTAGCAAAACTAATTCATGATAATTGTTCGCTTTTATTTTTACTCCAGGTTCTTTTTCGACTACCTTTTCTGGCGTCATCTCACGCCAATTAGGATATGCTTTTACAAATGATTGAGGCAAGTATTCTCCCCGACTAATTCCATAATTAGTTTGATAATTAATTAGTAATGACTGATAGCGGTCATAAACGAACTTAAGGGTTACCTTAGAAGTAAAGGCAAAGCTGATTAGTAAAAAAATAATACTGATGCTTCCTACTATTTTACCAGTCTTTAGCTTTAATGTAGTAGCCCAAGTAGCAATTAGAAGTAGATATAATGGTATCAAAAGTAAGTTTAAGCGCCACATTTCTTGCATCACATTTATACTTTTTAGATGGCTACTCAAAAATAGCACAATATTTCTTCCGTATAACACAACCGAAATAATTAATGCTGAAATTAAAATAGTCCTACTTTTATTACTAATTTTTCTTATCTTTACCAAGCTCGCAATAGTTGCAACCAAAAATAAAACTATAATTAAAGGTCCAACATATCCTTGTTGCAAGATATTAATTGATTTGGGATTAATCGCAGTAAAGAGATGTAAACTTGAACTTGGAAGAAGCAAATTACCTTGATCGTCGATACTAGTATCCCTAAATTTTTGAAATAAATATTGTTGAATTAAAGGAAAAAGAAAAACAGCTCCGATTCCAGCTCCTACTATCCCAGCTTTAACTATCTCTAGTAGACTTCGTGGTTGTCGGATTAATGACCGTAAATTTAATAATAGAATTAAAATAATTAATCCTACCATCATCATGAAACTTAAAAGATGACTAACTAATAAAGCTGCCATCAATAATCCATACTTTACATAGGAAACTTGCTTCCCAGTCACAAGATTTAAAGTCTCAACAATAATAAGCGGGATAAAAACATAGGCCAAAGCTTCGCCAATTGCTGCTCGACCAAATACCATACTAATATAATAATTATTCAGCACATAAAATGGCATTATTACTGCGGCAATATCTTTTCTATTGGTTAATTGATAAGTAGCCCAGTAAATGGCTAACATTGCTCCAATAGTCAAAATAATTATTAATAAGCGATAAACTAAATAAACTGGAAAGCCCCAAGCAACTAAAATCGCAAACGGATAAAGCCAAAAATTACCATAAAAAAAGCCTACTCCATACCCCATGCCACCTAAATAATTAAACCCAATCGGATTGGGAAAGTGACCTGCTTTAAGATTATTAGCAAGCGTATGAATGCGTGCCATATGGAAGTTAGGATCATATCCTCCCGGAATCGCACGTAACCCTATCAATAATAAAATCGCTATTAAAGTTAATAGAAATACTACTTCTCCAAAAAAATTACTTTTTATCCAACTCTTAATTTTATCCACTTTAAACTTCCCACTCATTCATAAATTCTTTGATAAAATCACGCATATATTCAGTTCTGCGTCTTGCTTCAAGTTCACCAGCAGAAGTATTCATCAGTTTTTCTAAATTAAACAATTTTTCATAAAAATGATTAATTGTTGTTTTCTCATGATTACGATACTGATCGTGATCAGTTAAAGTTACTGGTTTAATTTGCGGATCATAAATCAAATTACCATGCTTACCACCATAGGTAAAAGCCCGAGCGATACCGATCGCTCCGAGGCTTTCTAGCCTATCAGCATCTTGGACATATTTTCCAGATAATGGTAACTGATGACGATACTCAATATTTGCAGAAAAAGAGATATGCTGAATTGTAAATAAAATATCTTTAACTTCTAAATCTTCAAAGCCACTTTGAGCTAAAAGTTCTTTAATCTCCTCAATAATTATTTTCGGTTCAGCACTTATTTTTTCATCAATTGTGTCATGTAAATAACCAGCCGCATTAATAATAGCAACTAGGCGACTACTTTTATGCGCTTGTGGATTATCATTTAAGTACATTTTTTCAGCTAAATGCGCTACTCTTTGACCATGATAATAATCATGCCCAGTTCGCTCATCTTGCAGTGTCTTTTTAGTAAAAGCTTTTATTCTTTCTAGATTAATCATCAGTCAATTCCTATACCTATATCCCTTTAAGTATAATATAAACAACGTAAAAATCTAAACTTTAATTATTAAGCTGCTTCCCAGATTTGAACTGGGGACCTCCTCCTTACCACGGCGGTGCTCTACCTCCTGAGCTAAAGCAGCATGTAGCAATATTTTAGCATATTGTTACTATCAAAAAAATGCAAGTAATCATTCCAATCACTTGCATTTCTATTTAGCGTTTAATTCTAACTAAAGTATATTTCTTTTTACCCTTACGGATAATTACAAATTTACCATCAAAGGCACTATCTGGTTCAACAATAAAGTCAGTATCCTTTTGACGCTCACCGTTAACATAGATAGCACCATTTGAAACATCTTCTCTGGCTTGACGTTTTGATGGTTCAATTTTAGTTTCAACTAAAAATTCAACAATATTTTTTGCATCCCTAGTTGCTTCCACACTTGGTGCATTCTTAAAGCCTTGTTCAATTTGATCAACAGTCAAATCTTTTACATTTCCCTTAAATAATGCTTGGGTGATGAATTGAGCTTCATCTAAGCCTTCTTGACCATGAACAAACTTAGTAACTTCTTCAGCTAAACGACGTTGTGCTTCACGCTTCCAAGGTTCTTTTTCAACTTTTTCAGCTAAGTCTTCAATTTCTTCACGTGATAAGAAAGTGAAGTACTTCAGGTATTTAATCACATCACGGTCATCTTGATTTAACCAGAACTGGTAGAATTCATAAGGACTGGTCTTTTCTGGATCAAGCCAAACTGCTCCACCTGCTGATTTACCAAATTTTGTACCATCTGCTTTTAACATTAATGGAATAGTTAAACCAAATGCTTTACGATCTTGACCTTCAAGTTTGTGGATTAAATCGATTCCAGCAGTGATATTCCCCCATTGATCACTACCACCGATTTGTAATTGCACACCGTGATCTTTATTTAAATGGAAAAAGTCAATTGCTTGCAAAATTTGGTAGGTAAACTCAGTAAATGAAATACCATTCTCTAAACGTGAAGCAACAACATCTTTGTTAAGCATATTGTTAATTTGGAAAAATTTACCGTAATCACGTAAGAAATCAATTAAGTTTAATTTTCCAAGCCAGTCAGCATTATTAACAATTTCAAAGTTTTCGGTACCGAATAACTTCTTCATTTGAGCAGTAAGTTTTTCTTCATTCTTCTTAACTTGTTCTGCAGTTTGTAATACTCGTTCTGTCTTTCGACCAGATGGATCACCAATTGCACCAGTTCCCCCACCAATTAAAATTACTGGGTGATAACCTGCCATTTGAAATCTCTTCAAAATCATAAATGGAATTAAGTGACCAATATGAAGTGAATCTCCAGTTGGATCAGTACCACAGTAAAGGGCCAAATCATCATGATCCTTTAAGTAATCACGTAAACCTTCGGCATCAGTTTCTTGGTTAATGGCACCTCGCCACTCTAGGTCTTCCAAAATATCAAATTTTGCCATAATTTTCCTCCAACAAAAAAACGTCCCCAGTCATAACGACCAGGGACGACTAAATTACATCATTAGCCGTGGTACCACCCACGTTTGCGCTATTGCGCCTTAAGCTAGTTGCTACGGAAACTACCCCATTAAGTATTTCAACCAAATAGCCTGCCTAGCTCGCACCACACGCTAGTTCTCTGAACACTGAACTATTTGTTTACTTCGTTAATTAAGATAATAAGCGACCTTAACAATTAAGTCAACATTAATTAGCCGACTTATAAAAACTCTTATTAGCTTTTAAGGTATAGCCTTCACCTTGAGACATATCATATTGAATTAATTCATAGTCATGTAATAATTGCCTTTGCTTTTTAGTTAAGGATTTTTCTGATACTTCCTTCCCATTTTGATCAACAAATTCAATTCCTGTTCCAGCCTTGTAATTAACTGTTATTGCTGGTAACTCTTTTTGCACTTGCGTTAGCAATGCTTGGAATGGTGAAACTTTGATATTTCCTTGCTCTAAAGCCATTGGAATAAAGTCAGCCGTACTTACATAGTTGCTATCACCAACTTTATTCTTAGCCCCATGTTCTCGAGCATACTTATTAGCATAAATAAAATAATTAGTCGCATGCAACTGAATAGGATAATTATTTAATTTACTTTGATCAATAATAGCAGGATAGTGATCACCATAGAAGACAAAAATAATTGGGCGATTTAATTTATCAATCTGCTTAATAAAATCTTCTACAGCCTGATCAGTATACTGAACTCCCTTAGTGTACGTAGCAAGACTCTGACTATCAATCCCCTTAGTTTGAGGTAAATCTACTTTTATCTTATTAAGATATTCGTTATTTGAATACCAATTATTGTACGGTAAGTGATTCTGCATGGAAATCAAATTGATGAATTGTGATCCTTTATGAGAAGATAATTGATCTTCAGCATTGCGATAAAGTGTTTCATCAGATAAATACCAAGATTCACCCAGCTTTTTTTGATGGTGAATCTTATATTTCGATCCAATAAAGACAAACTTGTCAAAACCTAAAGTCTTATAGACACTCTGGCGGGAGTAATAAGTACCAAAAAATGGATGGATCGCACTAGAATATGCATAATTCATCCCTAGAGAAGGATAAAATGGATAACTTGGCACAATTTGTTGATAAGGCATAATTTGTCCCTTTAAAGTACCAATATTAAATCCTGTTAGTGATTCATATTCCATTTTAGCTGTACCACCACCATAGCCACCGCTAAGCATTTTTCCGCTGGTGGTCTGCTGACTTAAATGACGAATAAACTTCATTGGGTCAGCAACACCAGATTTTAATTTTACCGTTGGAAAATCAAGTGGATCAGTAAAACTTTCACTCAAATTAAAAATCATAGTCTGATCGCCTAATTTATTAGTTCGATCTTGGTTAATAACTTTAGCTTTTTGACGATACTTTTGCTCTAACCTAGTAATTGCAGCTTGTGAATACCCTGCAGGTTTATCCATAGTTGCCACATTACTATAATCAAACAGCATTAATAATGGTCCATTAATTTCTGCATCAACGGTAGGCGCACTATAAATTGGCGAATTATCAAAGGCTCGACTAAGATAATAAATTGGTGAATTAAGATTATTAAATTGAGATGGCGTGCACCATAACAAGAATCCTAAAACTAAACCAATTAAACGAGATTTAATGGTGCCTACATGCTGTGGAAACTTAATTTCAAGAAAAATTGTAATTGCAACAATTATTAATAACCCAATAACAGCAGCAACAATGATACCAGGATTAATCATTCCTAGTAAGGTATTAGCATTTAAAGCTTCCCTTAATTCTGTTGGATAAATTGGTTCTCCTCGTAAAGAGATTTTAATTTGGTCTGCTATAGCCAAACCAATAATAAAAACCGTAACAAGCGAAAGAGAAACCCAATAACGAGTTGTAATAAATACAAAAATACCAAATAGTGCTAGTAAGAATAGCGCAGTCAGAATCGGTACAAACATGCGTTGCGCCAAAATGTACCAAAAAATATTTTGACTATTTAAACCATTAATGCGACCTTGCTTACTTACAATAAAAATTGATAGCCAAGCCAAAATCAACAAGTATAGGCAAGTCCAGAAAAATAATTTATGCTGCTTGATATAAGCTATCACTTTATCCCATGCAACAATAATTATCTGACCAAGACTTTTTTGATCAAAAATATTAACTATTTTTTGCATAAAGACTAATTTTTTAAGGCCATAATTAATAGCTATACTGTAAATTGCTATCAATACTAGGCAAATTAAAATTGCAAGTAAACGCGCTTTTTTACCACTAGGCAGGTAATTAAAATAAGTAACAAAAATTGGTGACTCGGTAATAATTAGTGCCAAGTAAATATTATTAAACAGATACTGATTAACAAATGGCACAAAAAATTTAAGGCTATACAGTAAAAGGCCACTGCTTAATAACATTACTGCTGAAGGTGGGTAATCTAAAAAGGTCATCCCTGCCGGCATGCTTTTTTGTACATCGGGGAATTGTAATAATAAAGTTTGATTAGACCAAACAATAAAAATACTTAAGAATATAAATGCAACAAAAGAAAAAATTGCCCAATTTATTTTATATTCTTGACGTTTGAGCCACATTCCCCAAACTCCGGCAATAATTAATAATAGCCCAAATAAATTCGAAGCTAGACCGATTCCAGACCCACTGACTGCCCAGATTACGAGTGAAACAAAGACTAAAATAATTCCACTTTGGCGCTTACTAAAATGGTCCAAAAAGTAATCAAAATATTTCTTCAATAAGAAGAAAATTACTATGCCAGTAAAAATTGGGCTCACTCCTGCAATTAATGGGAGCAACATGCCAAATACTTGCCACATTTTAAATTGGCTATAATTAATTGCACAAATTATTACTTGCAAAATAAATAAGCCAATATACCCAGTGAGCCATACTTTGCCTGCTTGCTTAAATTTAGCTGGTAAGTTAATTGCTCCTAACAGCATAAAGCCAAATACGATTAGAAATAGTTGACCATACTTACCGGTCTGATATAAACCAATATTATTAGGATGATAGGGGCGATTAAAAAATAAACTAACCCAAATAGCAAAAATCAATCCTAAACTTAGTAACCAAGTAAAATATTTTGTGATTCTTTTAGACATATAATATCCTTTTACTTTTTAGCTTCATTTAAAATATCAACCCTTTTATTATACAATATCAACTCATTACAAAAAGGTATCATTTTATAGATGATACCTTTTAAAACTATGATACTTTTTTACCTAATTTCTTCTTGATCGTCGTTAAAATATCAACTTTCTTACTTTGACCATGGAAAAAGTCCACAATATCATGACGATATTTATAAATCATTACTGCGGTTCCTAGCAAAAAGACACTGCCACAATACCAGTTAACCGTAAACCCAACATAGAGGCTGTAACCTAACATAAAAATAATTGGTGGCCAAGTAAGATCTTTCATAATAATTACTAAAAGTAATCCTACTAGCAAAGCCACTAAAGCTGGCCAAAAATCAAAGAAGAGAATCCAAACAATCGAAACTGCTACTCCCTTACCACCTGAGAAGTTATTCCAAATTGGAAAACAGTGGCCTAATACTACCCCTAATCCACAAAAGGCAATGGCATCAGGATTTCCATGATACACAAAAAATACAATTAAGAGAGCAACTAAAGTTTTACTTAAATCGCCGATACAAGTAATGATCCCGTATTTTTTGCCAAATACTGCTCCTACATTAGCTGTACCAGGATTTTTTGAACCATACTTTGTTGGATCTTTATGTAGTAAAAACCTTCCTACAATCATTGCAAAAAGGATATTACCAAAAACATAACCAATGATGAGCGAATAAATTCGAAACATTACTCATCGTCTCCTTCCCATAGGCTATCACTATCAGGTTTATAAATATAATAAATCTGATTTGGATCGCCACTACTCCAGTCAAAATTAGGATTTTTTGAATTTTGATAAGTTTCATTATTATCAAGGTCAACAGCCTCTAAGCCTAATTGTTCTCTCACAATATTAGAAGTTCTTTGTAACTCTTCATCACGCATTACCTGATATGAAGCTCCACCAATCATTGCTCCAGCGCCATGTAAATAATCGCTCTTCATATTATCCGTGCAATGACGATAATTTTTAGCAATGGCTACCATAGAATCAAAAGTTAAATTAGTTCTAACACTATTGGATGTTGAATCTAAAACAGAATCTAAATTTTCAATTGTCTTTAAAGAAAATGCATGTTTCAGGATCGACATAATTACTTGTCTTTGACGCTTTTGACGTCCGTAATCTCCTTCAGGATCATCATAGCGCATGCGCGAATATGCTAAAGCTTGGCTTCCGTTTAAATGCATTGTCTTACCCTTCGTAAAGGTATAACCACCATATGAAAATGTTAATGGCACCTTAACATCAACGCCACCAACACCATCAACAATTTTACGCATTCCACCCATATTCATTACCATGTAATATTTAATGGGGACATTAAGCACTTTACTGGTGGTCTTCATCGCCATTCGTGCGCCACCAATATTATAGGCTGCGTTAATTTTGTGTACTTGGAAAGTTTCAGTGCCAATCATCTGCGCCATCGTATCTCGCGGAATCGACATTAAGGTAAGTTTATTTTGCTTAGGATTAACAGTTGCCAGAATCATAGTATCTGTATTTCCTCGTTTTTCATGACGCCCAAAGGCTCCAGTATCAGTTCCTAAGAGCAGAATATTAAATGAATTTTGGCCATTAAAATTATCTTGAGTTACGGCATTACTTGGGTCATAAGTTTTATTGATCGCATTTCTGGTTTTAGTATATAAAGAAAAACCGTAGATACCAGCCCCTGCAATCAACAACGCAAGGATAATAAAGAACCATTTCCAAGGATGATGTTGCCTTTTTCTTTTATTTAATTCAACCCTTGATTCTGTTGGTTTATAATCCATAAATTGTGTCTCAAACTTTCTTCAATATAAATTATTAGCTAAAATCGCTTAATAAATCGAGATAATATTATTACTAATATAGGATAATACAAAAAAAGCACAATACAAACCTTAATATTGTGCTTTTTATAGTAATTTTAATTATTTAAAAGTCATACTCGTAGTTAACTTAACTTTTTCTCCTGGCGCTACCAGTTGTTTCTTATCTTGCTTGTCTGGTATTTCATTCATCAGCTTAAAACCAAGACAAGGGGCCTCTAAATTAGATAATGTTGTAATAGCCAGATAAGGAAATTCTGTTAAGGAAAGTTGAATTTTATGCTCAGATTGTGGGCTTGCTAAACTCACCTCAGTCAAGCCAAGATTTGAAATTATCATTGGCTCTGCTTTTAATTTCTCTAGCACCAGTGGGAAGTCTCCACTTGTAATTTTATTAGTAGTAAGATCATTTACTTCTATGAGCGATAATTCTTGCCCTTCAGGTGAGAATTTTAGTTGATAATCATCAAAAAATAAATCTTCTCTATCAGGAACAAAAGGTAAGTTAAAGAAGGACATAAATCCTAAACCAAATGGCAATGATTGAGTATTAGGATTTTTAACTAAAAATTCTAACTCTAGCTGGTTACCAGTTAAACTATAAGTTACCATTAAGCTAAATTCATAAGGAAAAAACTTTAAGGTACTTTCATTTTGTGTCAAAGTTAAGCTTAAACGAGCATCTCCCTTGTCCACCACAGTCCATTCACTAGTTTCAACAATCCTCTGATCCGCTGTTTTATCACCTTTGCCCGGGAAATAATTCTCAATATTTTCAATTGTTGGGAATTGAATCATATTTAATTTAAGACTCTGTTCACCATTCCAAATATAGTCAAAGTTACCTACTTTATCAATTACATGTGCGAGTTGAGCTGTATTCTCATCAATATCTACTCTCAACAATGCATTTTCAATCGTTAACATTAACGATCCTCCTAACACTACTTACGTGTATACTTACGTTGAAAAAGTATCACGGATAACTTAATATGTCAATTTGTGCTAATCCTCAAATAAAAAAGGCATCCGGCTGGATGTCTTTTTTATTTAATAACTGTAGTAAGGAATGCCCCAATAACAATTAAAGCTAAACCAATTAAAGTGTAAATCAAGCCACGCTTGCTTTTCTTTTCGTGAAGGAAGATTAAACCACCTAAAGTTGAAATAACTACACAAAGCTGTGATACAACAAATGCAGTATTTACACCCCAAGGTCCAATGGAGTAAATGTAAGCCAAGTTAGCAATACCATAAAGAATACCAGCAGTTCCAGAGTAAACAGTAGTCTTTTGAGCCCATGCCTTCAAATTACCAGTTACCAAGGTATAGATAAAGACCGAAACCATCATTCCGATAGTTTCACCAAAGAAGATAGAGATACTTGAACCATGTAAAGCTTTAGGAATTGAACTCGAAGCAATATAACCGAAGGTAGTTAAAATCAAAAGAATTAAAGTTGCCCATTGATTCTTAGACTTACCTTCACTAGTTCCTTCATCAGAACGTGAAGTGAAAACCACACCAATAATCAAAACTATAATTCCGAAAAATCCCCAAAATCTTGATGAAGTTGTTTGCCATTCATGAAAGGCAATCACCCCTACTAAAGGAACACCAATCAACTGTAAACCAGTTGAAATTGGCATTGTGGCTGAAACACTGATTCGTTCATAGGAAATATATTGTCCCACTTGACCAATCACCCAACAAGCACCTGCTAGTGCTGAAAAAAGAAATAGTGGCCAGTTAAGAGCTGGGTGGGCAATTAACATAACTATGATCGCAAATAGAAAAGCGGCAACTACAGTTCCGACAATTTGATTATAAACATTACTATTCTTAACACTAGCAATAGCAAGTGGCATAAGCCCCCAACCAATTGCGGGTAAGAATAAAATAAGGATATTTAAGTAGTTCATATATTCTCTCCCTAACTTTTTGTAACTGCTTTATTTTATCAACTATTGGCCCACTTCGCAAATTCAATTAAAAATAAAAGGAAGACTTTCCCAAGTCTTCGCTTATTTCTTCTCTTGCACAATATAGATTGGTCTATTTTTAACTTGTAAGTATATCCGACCAATATATTTGCCTAAAATACCGATGCAGAGCAACTGTAATCCTCCAATTAGTAAAATAATACTTACTAAAGAAGCCCAGCCAAACACACTTGATCCTGGCTCAACGAAGTGGCGAATTATTACAAATAAAAATCCCAAAATTGAAAGGACAGCAGAAAAAGTTCCAATCCAAACCGCAAGATTAAGAGGTGCTTGAGAAAAATCAGAAATTCCATCCATCGCATACTTAAATAAAGACCAAGTATTCCAGTCACTTTCTCCAGCAACGCGCTCAACATTATGGTAATCAAGATATTTGGTTCTAAAGCCTACCCAGGAAAAAATTCCTTTTGAAAACCGGCTATATTCAGGCATATCTAAGACGGCATCAACCATCTGCCTAGTCATCATTCGATAATCACGTGCACCAGGGACAATCGAGGTATTAGAAATCTTGTTAACCACCTTGTAAAACATATCCGATAAAAAGGATTTAACTTTTCCTTCTCCAGTACGATCTACACGTCGGGTACCAATACAATCGTATTTACCTGTTTGCAATAATTGATACATTTCAGGTAAAAACTTTGGTGGATCCTGTAAATCTGCATCCATCACAACTACATAATCTCCCGTTGCCGACTGTAATCCAGCGTAAAGGGCAGCTTCTTTACCAAAGTTTCTAGAAAAAGAAACATAGTGAACATGCTCTGGATCTTGTTTTTGTAATTTACGTAATTCTTCTAAAGTATTATCTTTTGAACCATCATTAATAAACCAGTATTCCGGTTCAACTCCGGGCATAGTGGCAAGCACTTTATTAACTTCAGGATAAAAATAAGGGATAGCTTCTTCTTCATTATAAGAAGGAACTATAATTGACAATTTACTCATCAGAACTCCTCTATTCTAATTTTGGTTAAATCGGTAATTAACAATTACCTTTAAACCATAAAGAAACAAAACCAACCAGCCAACTAAACTAATAATTACTAAGCCCCAGAACCACATTGGTACTATAAAACTTAAAATAGCCGTATTGTTCCCTTTTCTTTGGTTAACTGTCGGTGAACCAATTGGGTTTAACTTCTGCGGTTGAACTATTTGATTGTTAACTTGCAGACGCGATTGATGGTACATCACTAAGGGCAGCTGGACTTCATCACTCTTCTTAGCAACCCAACTTAAATACAAAGAACTTCCATGTACAGAATAATTATACCTCATTGATTGATCAATAATATCGGTTCGATATAATAAATTCACCATATCTGGGCTAATATGCTTTTTATAGATTGGCAAATAATCTGGCTCAGTTCGGTTAATCAGTTTAAACAACAAACCTTTATCTTTACCATTAACTGCCCCTTTGATATCTTGACGCTTATTATCAATTTGATAATAAGTAGTTAAAACAGCAACACGATTGGGATCATTATACATTTTAGTTAGAGCAACATTTGTCCTGATCGTACAAACTGTAGTCTGAACTAGTGCTGCCACCAGAACTGCTAAAACAATTAATTTTTCTTTTTTATATTTAACTAATGCTTCTAAAGTTAATCCCATCCCTAAGAACAGTAAAGGATAAGCTGCCACAATTAAGCGATATGGGAACTGAAACGATCTTCCCAGTCCAGGAAGTAAAGTTTGAATAAAATGCCACGGCATAAATCTTGAAGAAACTAGTAATAAAACAGCACCCTCAAGTGTGACAAAGGTATTTAATTTGTTTTCTCGTAAGTGAAACAAGACATAACAGATCTGGGCAATGAACAAACAAAATACCAAAATAGTTAACTGTCCGTGCTCACTACCACTAGCGCTGATATGGACAGCACCTGAATTCAAACCAAAGCTCTTAGGTAAAGCAATCTTATTAGTACGATAAAGTAATAAAAATGCGCCCCAAAAATTCGCTGTTAAAACAATTGTACCAGCTACTGCCTTAATAAAGTTTAATAGAATAGCCTTTTTATTTTGGTTCACTACAAAGGAATAAATGGCAAATGGAACCAAACTAAGAGCTAGAATCACAGTACTTAATAAGTGAATTTGTGCAATAATTGCCATAATCAGCATTAATTTAACCCAGTGAACCGGATTATTCTTATCTTGGATCATATCAATCCCGCACATCACTACATAAGGTGCTAGTGCTGCTCCCCAAGCCATAAAATTATCGGCTCTTAACCAGCCTGGCATAATTCCTAAGGTTAAATATAATAATGCCAGCAAAATAGCATTAACTTCTCTTACTTTTACCTTGGTCATCATGCGATAAACAGCCATCCCACCGATTAAGTAAACTAAGTAATCCATAATAATCTGGTAAGTAAACCAACTACCAGATAACAGTACTAAAAGCCCATTAAGATAAGCAAAAAATGGGCCATAAAGAGCATTGATAATACGACCACTTTGCATTGCCGTAATATTATTTTGAAAATAACTGAAATTACCAGTTTTTATTTGCTCAGCCGCATCATAGAAACGGCTAAAATGAAAATAGCGATCAGCAGTAATAAAAGTCGCATGGGAAACTAATTGCGTTGAAATTATAATCGTAGTTAAAAGCAAAATAGCAAAATAAGGGGCAAAAAATTTAAATATTTGATGCCAATTAATTGTTGTCTTTTTCATTTTTCACCCTTAATTAAGCTACTGAATCGCTTTGATCTTTTCTAAAAGTAATAACCTTATTAATTACAAATTGAATTAAAGTCGCTACAAAAGTTGCAATTACTTTGACAATAAATTTATCATATCCCAATTTAGTTACAAAAATAAACAAACATAAGGTAGTAAAGAGGGTCGTTACTTGTCCAACTAGATAATAAGAAATAAATCTTAATAGTAACTTATCATGCACTTTGAAGTTGGCAAATGAATTCCAAATAAAATTATTTAATAAACCACAACTAGAGCTAATAAAATTGGCCCACTCAACATTAAAATTAAAAAAGTGAGTCAAAATCAGAAAGACTCCAAAATCTACTACTAATCCCAGTAAACCAATCAAAATATAGCCTACTAATTGTTTAAAATCTTCAGAAGCCCGCAGCTTTTGAATTTTTTCCTTCATCAAATATTAACCTCATTAATTACATCAAGAATATATAGTAACTATTTTACTCTACAATTTTTTATGCAACAATTATTTCCTATTAGTTGACATTTATTAAAATACCTACTACAATATACTTACTTTTTATTAGCAATATAAAAATTTAAGACAGAGAGGAAAGATATATGGCTAAAAAATCAAAAATTGTTAAAGCTGCAAAGCAAAGAGAATTAATCAAAAAATATTATGAATTAAAAGAAGCAGGTAACATCGAAGCATTGGCAAAATTACCACGCAATGCTCGTCCAACTCATTACCATAACCGTGATTTATACGATGGTCGTCCTCACGGCTACATGCGTAAGTTTGGAATGTCACGTTTACGCTTCAAAGAACTTGCTCACAAGGGACAACTTCCTGGTGTGAAAAAAGCTAGTTGGTAATCATTAAAAAATAAATTTATTAAAATAGTAAGCAAAAAAGCTTCCGAATTCGGAAGCTTTTTTTATTTACTTAATAATTACTTATCAAGCTTTTCTTTGTTAACAACATTTAATTGGTCGTCAAATGTGTAAACAACTGGTTCACCAGTCTTCATTTCAACATCCATGATATCTTCATCAGAAATGTTTTCAATGTACTTAGTTAAAGCACGAAGTGAGTTACCGTGAGCAGCAATAATTACGTTCTTGCCGTCAAGTAAATCTGGAGCAATGTGATCTTCCCAGAATGGCATAACTCTTTCCAAAGTTACCTTAAGGTTTTCTGCCTTAGGAACAATATGTGGATCAAGGTCTGCGTAACGACGGTCATGTGCTTGACTGTATTCTGAATCATCTTCGATTTCAGGTGGTAAAACATCGTATGAACGACGCCAAATGTGAACTTGGTCGTCACCGTATTTTTCAGCAGTCTTCTTCTTGTTTAAACCTTGAAGTGCACCGTAGTGACGTTCGTTTAATCTCCAAGTCTTAGTTTCAGGAATCCAAAGTTGACCACTTTCTTCTAATGCGAAGTGCAAAGTCTTGATGGCACGAGTTAATAATGAAGTGTAAGCTTGATCAAATTCAAGACCGTGTTCCTTAATTAACTTACCAGCTCTCTTAGCTTCTTCTACACCCTTATCTGAAAGGTTAACATCTACCCAACCAGTAAATTGGTTAGAAAGGTTCCATTCACTTTGACCGTGACGGATTAATACTAACTTAGACATGAGCAATATCTCCTTTTAAATCTTTTGTACAACCATTATTTTACACGTCTAAGCTCAAAATTCCTAGTTAATGTGAAAATTATTCTTAATCCACGTGGTACAATAGCATTAGAAATGAGGTATAAATAATTATGGATCAAAAAGAAGAAATCAAATTAAAGGGTGGTCACCTCAATCTAGAGATGCTCAATGCAATTTTTAAGACTATTCCACAAGAATTTGACGTTTTAGATGAAAATGATCGTGTAGTTTGGTCTTCAATGAATGAACACAGACTATTCAAGCGCACTGAAGACGATATTGGTAAAACTGTTTACGAAGTTCACCCTGGTCATTCCCAAGGACATGTTAAACAAGTATTAGAACAAATGCATGATAATAAGCGTGGTTCACTTTCATTAGTGATTCACCATGACGATAAGCCTGTCAGCATTTCATTTTATGCACTTCATAATGATGATGGTGAATATATTGGCTGTATTGAAGTAACCCAACCAGTAGATAAATACCAAGTTAAAGGTAGTAAGTGGCGTAATATTTTAAATGTCTTAAAGAAAAAATAGTTTTAAAATAAAAGACTGCAAAAGCAACTGATTCATACTTGAATCAAAATAACTTTTGCAGTCTTTTTTTACTTGGACTTTAATCTAGATTTACTAAATTGACAGATAGAAAATACTATTACTATTAACCAGCTAATAATACTTACAAATAGTAACGTCATAAACCATTTTGGAATGTTAAAGGATAAAATAGCTTCGTTTTGCCCTACTTTACTTCTAACAACCGGCATCCCGATGGCATTAAATTCTTTAATTTGGCCTTTGTCTTTTCCATTTACAACGAGTTGTGACTGGTGGTACATCACAATTGGTAATAAAACGTCCTTCAGCTTTTCATCACCTTGCCAAATAATTTTTAATTTTCCATGCGCAAGCACTTCTTTATGAAAATGATCCCGATTAGGGATATACAATTTTTGATAGAGCATCATATTAGCACGTGCCATCGTGATCTTATGCCGCAAAGACAAATATTCCGGATTAAAACTAGGAACATTAATCAGAAATTGGTTTAGATCTGGCTGCCGACTCCATTTTGCAATATGAGTTGTCGCAACAATTCCCATTGTTTGTTGTTCATTTTTAATCATATTTGATCTTGTATTATAGGCAAAAGTCAGCAATATCAAACATGAACCTACTATTCCAATACTCTTAATTCCCCAGTTTTTATTATTCAATAAATGCGTTAGAGAGATAGCTATTCCACTATACAATAAAGGATAAGCAATTACAGTTAAACGATTCGGAAACTGCAGATATGTAGCTAAACTTGGTAGTTGTCTTTCCAATAATTGCCATGGAAATAATTGCGAACTAATTATTAAAAATACAAAGCCTTCAACAGTTAGAAATAAATTTATCGGCTGGTTTTTCCAGCAAAAGAAAACATACCCTAACTGAAAAATAAATACTAATAAAGTAGAGATAAGAATTGTACCTTTGACTGTAATTGCTCCTAAATGCACAGCACTTTGCGCTAAAGGATATGAAAATGTTGGCGATATCGTATTAGTAGAATATAAAAGAAGGTATGCACTCCAAACGTTAGCTGAAAGTACAACAAATAATAAAATTGCTTTTCCAACATTAATTAACAGTTCTTTTTTATTTTCACTAATAATCAGTCCATAAACAAAAAATGGAATTAAGGCCATGACCGATAAGACAATGCTCAACATATGGACCTGGGCAATAATTCCCATTACTGTCCCTAGTTCTAGCCAGTTTACCTGTCTGTCTTTAGTTTGGATCATTTTGATACCCTCAATTAATACATAGGGCATTAGTGCTGCGCCCCAAGAATTAAAAGTATCTCCTTGAATCCAATAAACAACATAACCTGTAGCTAAGAACATTAGCATACTTAAAATAGCAGCCCAATTCGAAGCTTTTACTTTTTTAGATAAACGATACATTCCTAAACCGGCTAGGATAAAAAGCAAATAATTAGTTAAAACTTGAAATCTAAACCAAGAACCAGCTAATAATAATAGTCCACCTAAAAAATATGAAAAAAATGGACCATAAATTGGATTAATAATCCTACCACTTTGATAAGCACCATAATTCATTTGAAAATAGGAAAAATTGTGATGCAAAAGCTGCTGTGCTGTATCATAAATGCGATTTTCATGAAACAAGGTATCAGATAAAATCAACCCTACATGATGCTTTAATTGGAAAAACATCATTAGACTTGCTGTTAAAAGAATAAGTGAGATAACTAGCAGATACTCACCTATTATCCTTGAGCATCTTATCCTAATTTTTTTATTCATTATTTCCTCCAAAATAATATATTTTTTGATTATATCATATTCTTTAAATCCGACATGTGCTAATCTTAATATTGTAAAGATTAAGAGATTACAGAATGAGAAAAGAGTTAAGAGGATAATTATGCGTAAAAAAATACTAACAATAGCAGCACTAGCAACTACCCTATTTATTATTTTGGGGGTTAGTGGCTGTGGCAAAAAATCTAGTTCTAATAATTTGCCAAGTGCAAAAAGTTTAATTACCAATAATTTCAACAAGGGTATGAAAAATGGGCATTTTACTACTGACATTAAGTCAAAAGAATTAAACGAAAATGCCTCATTAAAGGGTTATTTTAAAGACACTTCTTTAATCAATACTGATTACTCACTTACCAACAAGGGTAAAACCCAAACTGAATCTATTTGGTTAACCCCAGACACAATGTATTTATTGTTAGAACAAAATAAGGGTAAATGGATTAAAACTGGTGCCTCAGCTAATAATTTCGATCCTGAACAGGTTACTAGACGTTTCAAGCCAGCAACCTTTAAGTCACTTAATAAGGCTGTGGCAAAATCAGCTTTGGTTACTGTTCACACTAACACTTACCAAGTTGCTTATAGCGGCACTAGTAGCGACGTCTGGAAAGGCATTAAGAATTTAATCATTGATACTTTAAACACTCCCGGAACTCAAAATATGCAAGTGGTCCAAATGATTAATGCCGGTCAACCACAAAATATTTCTGTAACATACACTTTTGATAAAAATACTAAAGCCTTAACTAGTATGACCATTAAGACTAACTTCACAGTTAACGGCAGCTATGATTTCAACTGGAACTTAAAATACGATCAACTGGGGCAACATGCCGATCTCGCTGTTCCTTCTGACATCCAAAAAAATGCTGCAGATGTAAGTAAACAATCAAAATAATTATTTTTAGGTATTCGTATGCTAAAATAATAAATATTAAGTCCCAAGTTAATAGCTTGGACTTTTTATTTGTTTTAAACTTGGAAGAATGAATGGAGAATTATATGGACCAAAATAACCAAAACAAGCAAGAAGCAAAACAAAGTAATATAGGAAAAATTATTGCTGGTATCATTGCTGGTATTGTAATTGTCTGTGGGGTTGTTTTCTTAATCTTAGAGATGACTAAGCCATCTGGGGCACAAGCATTATCAAGTGCTAAAAATGAAAAAGTTAGTTCTATTCGTGCTCGTGCCAACATTAAGACTGACGAGATTAGTGATAATACCCTTATCGAATACAATGACCAAGCAGTTCACTCTCACGTAGTCTTAAAATCAGGAGATGATACCAAGAGAATCAATACTTGGATTTTAAAGAATAAAACTTATGCTCAAGTTGATGGCAAATGGTACTACAAGTCTAGCGATACTACTGATTTTAAGGATGCTCGCAACGAAGTTAAAGAAAGTACTAACATTAAGCAATTCCTTGATTTACCAACATCTGCAGCTAATTTATTCAAGGTAAGCCTAGATGGCATTACAGGTTACACTTTAACTTACAGTGGTAGCAACCAAAAAATTATGGACAGTGTGGTCTCCGATGCCAAAAAGGTTAACATTACTATCCACATGGACCATACCAAGAATTTACATGATATTAGTGCGACAGCTAAGCTTAAAAATGGCGGTTCAACCTCAATTCAAGTTTATGATGTAAATAACGTTAAGGATTTGAACGTACCAGCTAACGTCAAAAAAGCAGCAAATGCCGACGAATAAGTTTCTTTAATAGCTCTTACACTTAAGCTGTAAGAGCTATTTTTATTGACTAATATTTTATTTAAAGTTAAATTTTATTTATTAGAATTTCTTTAGGAGAATATATTTATGGATGAAAAACAAGAAGTTGTAAAAAAAAGTAAGAAACATGTTGGTGCTATTATTAGTTGGATAATTGCTATCCTAATTATCATTATTATTGGTGGAGTTTTATATTTCCATTTTTCTAAACCTAGTGCAGCTGACGCCTTAAATTCTGCGGCAAAAACCAAAATCAACTCTGTCAATTCAACCATTGTTTTGAAGCAAAGTAAGAACAACAGTGAAACTTTAACCTATCAATTAAAGGGTGATACGATTCACCTTACTAATCGCTTTACTCCAGCAAATAAAGCTCAAGAACAAGAAACTTGGATTACTGGCGACAAGTTTTACTTTTTAAACAATAAAAAGTGGAATTACATGAAGCGTAACACTTTAACTAATACTTTTATTGCTAATTCTACAGCTACATATAAAAAGTTATTTACCAGTCATAATTTTAGTAAATTATCTAACTCAGCCAAGAAAAAGTTTAACGTTAATTACGACGGTTTAACTGGTTATACCCTCACCTACCAAGGGAATGACAAAGATGTCATTAAGGGAATTCAAAAAGCTATCAGTGATAGTGATACTAACGATAGTAGTCAAATTAAGAATGCTGATGTCACTATTAAAATAAATCGTCATAAAGAACTTCTTGATTACAAAGTTTTATATACTTTTACTAATGGCAAAGAATCAACGGTTATCCACGTAACTGACATTAACAAGGTAGCGAGCCTTACTCTTCCAAAAGAAGTTAAAAATGCTACTGAAATAGCCACTCCCAACTTACGTTAATTAAATTTATTATATGCAAAAAGGCTTCTGCATTAAGCAGAAGCCTTTTTATGTTACTTGGTATTAAACTTAATTTCTTTTCTTTTTATCAACAAAACCTAATGCTAGACTTGCTGCTAAGAAGATAGAACCTAATAATACACCAGCCACTGACTTGCTTCCAGTTTGTGGAAGGGTCTCTTCATCTTTTTCATTATTTGAATTTGATGAAGAATCCATTGCAACCAAGTTTGAAGATTTTGCTGGGGTATCTTCGATAAATGAACTTGCATCATGCTTATGAGTAGCATGAATGCCTGCAGTTTCAGTTTTTGGCGTTTCTGAGTTTGAAACTACTGGATCTGGAAGATCTGAAACTGGAGTAGTTGGTTCATTTGGAGTTGGATTTGGTTGAGGTGTTGGTTGTGGATTTGGATCAACTGTTGAAGGTTGAACAGGATCTGAAGGTTCAGGAGTAGCTTTAGTTACATAAACTACAATTGGCTTCATGTCACTAGTTACTGTTACTTCTGGTAACTTATCAACTGGTGTATAACCTTCTGGAACGTTAAATTCTACCTTTTCGCCGGGTTCTTGTTCCCTTACATCAGTCTTAACTACTTTACCATCTTTAGTCTCGTAGATTACTACACTAGCCACTTTGGCTGCTGGAGTATCTGTTGGTGGTACTGTATCGGTTTGCTTCTTAGCTACAATAACGGTAATTGGAGACATGTCGCTACTTACTGTTACTTCTGGTAACTTATCTACTGGCACGTAACCTTCTGGTACGTTAAATTCTACCTTTTCTCCAGGTTTTTGTTCTTTAATATCAGTCTTAATTACCTTACCATCTTTAGTTTTGTAAATTACTACACTAGCTACCTTATTGTTTGCAACTGTTTCAGGAGTACCAGTGGCGGTTTCCTTCTTAACCACGATAACCTTAATTGGACTCATGTCCCTATTTACTGTTACTTCTGGTAACTTATCTACTGGCACATAGTCTTCTGGTACGTTGAACTCTACCTTTTCTCCTGGATTTTGTTCCTTAATATCAGTCTTAATTACCTTACCATCTTCAGTTTGGTAGATTACTACACTAGCTACCTTATTATTTGCAACTGTTTCAGGCGTACCAGTGGCGGTTTCCTTTTTAATCACAAGAACATTAATTGGTGCTGGATCATCTGCGCCAAATGTTACTTGCGTTGGATACTTACCACTAATTACCCAACCTTCTGGAACGTTCTTTTCAATATTAGTAGCTATAGTTTCACCGGTCTTACCAGTTACAGTGTAACCATTGCCAACCTTATTACCAGCTTTATCAACATAGTTGATTACTTGATCATGAGTATTAGCAGTGTAAGTTACAGTTACCTCAGCATTTTAATCATTTAAGTTTACATCTTTAGGAGCAATCTTAGTTACATCTGGAGTATAACCAGCTACTTTTGGAACCCCAAACTCATCCCAAGTATTTTTATCTGACTTCCAAGCAATTGGTTCATCGACATAAGTTTGTTCACCACTTTGAGTATAAGTTACATCTTGTGTAACTGAATCCGGATTTTTTGGTAAACCAGTAAAACTAATTGTTCTTGTAATAGTCTTTGAATTATTTAAAGGAATTGGATTTACCTTAAATAAGATCAAATTACCAGTAGTGTCATTATAAGTAAAAGCACCGAATGTATAACCAGCTTGTTGAGTATTTGGTGCTACTGTCCACTTAAAGGAATCCTTGAATGCTTGAACATTATCAGGTGCATTATCTGATTTCAAATATTGGTCTAAGTTGGTTACATAGTCTAATGGAGAGCCAACTTTTTCACCAAGCTTGACAGGGTTATCTGACTTAATCAATAAAGTACCATTGCCATAATCTGGTAAAGTTGCAATTTCTTTTAAAGAAACGTTATCAGGGGCAGTATCTGGTTCTTGGGGATCTCTTACTGCACTTATGCTATCCAAAATAATTGGCTTTTGTCCTGGAATAGTTACACTAATGCTTGGATCATTAGTTGGTTCAAGATTTGTATAATTACCAGCTTCATTTTTAGTGAAATCATACTTTGGTGCTACTTTCCATTCAATCTTAGTTCCAACTGGTAAAGCACCTAAATTTCCAATGTAACTTGCTGGATCTGGAGATTCATTAACGTTATCAATATTATTTTCACCATTTGCATAAGTGAAATATGGAGTATCCGTAAGAGTTGGAGTAGTTGAAGTAGGATGAACAAATAAAGTTGCTACTTTGTTCTTGGTACCAAAATTGGTAATGTCACCTGGGAAGTATGAGCCTTCATCCATTTCAAAACCGAGGGATTGAAGCATACTAGTAATATCTTCAGAAACAGAATCACTATTTGGAATAGGGGTTTCTTCATCGTCATTCTTCGCCTTAGCTCCGACCCATTCATAGTGAGCCACTAAAGAATTATTATTACTGTTAATAATATTTAAAGTATTTTGAACTTGACCTGCACTAACTTCTTGTTCAGCTTTTCTAACTAAAACTGGTACATTAACAGTGACATTCTTTGATGGATATACGTCTTCACCTTGATCATTAGTTGTAGGATCGGCATCGTAATTTGGATAGCTTAAATTTGCGATACCAGAAGTATTACCAATCTTTGAAACATCTGGTTTTTGTTTCCAAGTTAAACGAGTACTTGGATCTTCAGTATCAATTTGAGCTTGTTCTAATTGATCTGGTGTAAATAATGAATTAATATCCAAAGTAGGTAGTTGACCTTGAGTAGTATATACTGGAGCACTAGTGATAGTTTGTTCAGTAGCATCTTGAGAAGTCTTTTTAGGAGTCTCGTTCGTTTCATTTGAAGCTTTTGAAGCTAAAGTAGGGTCTGTTACTGCGTCCTTATTTAAATCAGGGGTATCATTTGTAACTTCACTAACTTCATCTGCTGACTTAACTTCAGCCAATACATCGTTACTTCTTAAACCTAAGTAAACGCTAGTAGAAATAAGTACTGAAGCGGCTCCAATACTTAATTTTCTAATTGCAAAACGAGCATTTTTATCCAACATTTGTTTTTTCATTCTTTTCTCCTTGTTGTTTTTCCTAATACATATTATATTATATGCCACTTTGTTATTATTTCAATGATAAATATCTTATAAATTCATAACACTAAGCATATTCTTATGTGTAGCTATTTTTAGCAGATGTGTTATTTAATTACATTAAAAAAATAAAAAATACGCTGTTTTAACAGCGTATTTTCCAATTATATAATCCAATTATGATTACAAAAATCCAACTCAAGCTAACAATCCATAATAATGGTTTCCACCACTTAGGTGCAATAAAACTTAGAACAGCTTCATTATTGCCTTTTACTTGACGAATAGTTGGTACCCCAATTTCATTTTTATGCGGATGTTTAACCACCTGGTTATTCACAACTAAGTGCGAATCACGGTACATAACAATTGGTAACTTGACTTTTGAAGCTTGGGGACTGGTCCATTTAATTTCTAATTGCCCACCTGGCAAAACTTCGTGTTCAAAACGATACTGCCGTTTGATTACATCTCGCTCATAAATTGCCGCCTTTTTGGTTCCAGATACATTCTTAACCTGGGGTAAGTAATCAGGTGCAGGGATATTATAATAATAAAAAATATTGCTATTATTACTTGCACGAGCCTGGTTTTGCATTGGCATAGTATATTTTATTGAATTTTTTGTATAAAAATTGTTTACTGTCAGCTTACTATTAAACCCAGCTAATAACATCACAATTAGAAAAGCACACCAATTTCCAACATCATTATGGTCTCTTTGAGCCATAAATTTGATTGTAAGTCCTACCCCCAATAATATTAAGGGTACGGCTTCAATCATTAATCTTCTTGGAACTTGAAAGGTACTTTTTAAGACTGGGTAGGCAGTTTGAATTGCATTCCAAGGCAATAAATTAGTACTTACCACTAAGAAGATCGCTCCAGTTAAAGTAACAATATCATTAAGCAGTGATTCTCTGAAATGGAATAAGACATAAATAATTTGAAAAATTGCTAGTCCCCAGAATAACTCACTCATATTAGCCCAACCAACTGCAGAAATAGCCATGTTAGTCTCTATTGGATTAGCAATGACATCATGAAGATGGAAATAAAGCAAGGCTCCCCATACATTAGCAGTTAATACTAGCGTTAATCCAATTGCCCCAAAAAAGTTATAAATCATACTTTTCTTATTTTCGGTATGACAAAAACCCGCGATTGCAAACGGAATTAGCATAATAGTAAAAAGTACAGTACTCATGAGATGAATTTGAGCCACAATGCTCATAGTTAGCCCTAGTTGAAGCCAGCTAATGGGTTTTTTCCAGTTTTGAATCATCCTAATGGCTACCAATAATACATAAGGTAACATCATGGCACTAATTGAACCAAAAGTAGCACCTTGATTCCACCAAGATATTAGCCCTAAATAAACTAAACTAATTAAAGTATCAACTAGTAAGTTATTATTAACTTTCTTCATAAGCTGATACATTCCGCTTGCTGCTAGAAAACCAATTAAAAAGCCAGTTAAAATTTGAAACTTAAACCAGGTTCCACTAATTAACAGTAGAAGCCCCATAATATACGCAAACATTGGACCATAAACTGCGTTTACGATTCTACCCGATTGGTCAAAGCCCCAGTTCATCTGAAAATAACTAAAATTATGAGTTCTTATTTGTTGAGCTGCATCAAAAATTCTTGTGAAATGAAAATATCCGTCCCCCACAATAATTGTCACATGATGGCACAATTCTGACTTCATAACTAAAACAATAACAAGGGCAAAAACTAAATATGGTAGCCAATAAAGTAATTCTTGATAATTCTTTTTATTTTCCATGCATTACATCCTAATTAAAATATTCTTTTATATTTTAACAAAAAAAGCTGAATTTTATTTAGCTTCTTCAAAAGTTATTTTCTCTGCCATAATTAATTTTTGTAATTCTGCAACTTCTTTAAAGTCAGTTAAGTCATCTTTACGTGCAGTATCACTAGCAGCTGCAATGCTATCAGCCAGATTACGAACGGGCACATGATTTTTGAGCATTCCCGCTAAGAATGTCGCCAAAATTGTTGCTCCCGTTCCTTGGTTATTCTTAAATTCAATTTCTGGAGCAGCTGCAAGATAAGCATGCATTAAGTTAACAATTGCCGCACCATCTTTTCCCAAAGATAATAAAACATGATCAGCACCTTGCACTACCATATCATGAGCTAGTTCAATTTCATCTTTAATACTCAAAGTTTCGTCTTGTTTACCATACCAAGCCTTAAGTTCAGTTCTATTTGGCTTAACAAGTAAAGGATGTAAAGGTAAAATATCCAACACTCTTGCATACGGCACATCTACAACAGTATGAACCATATTCTTTGCCGCAACAGTGGCCAAATCTATTAAAAAATCTGGGTCTATTCCAACAAATTTTCCTGCTACTACAAGAATATCGCCCATTTTCAAATTATCTTTTAAATAATCTAATAATTCTTGCTGTCCTATTGTCGTATTTTTTTCTTCAATAAATTTAGATTCAATCTTAGCCTGTTTCAAAGCTTGTTTTGCTTTCTGAGCATCTATTGAAATACCAGTTACTATCGAGTCAAGATTCAATTTTTTCAAGACAAGAGCTATCTGGGTACCCTCACCTATTTGCTCTTTATTTGCATCTAGATTAGCTATATATATCATTTCTGTGCACCTAATTTTCTATTAAAAAAGCACTCCTTCTTAATGAAGTAGTGCTTTTAATTATTTTCTTTAGTCAACTACAAAGTATGAACCATCAATCCATTGGTTACCACCTAAATTGTACCAAGTCTTACCATTAACAGTTACCTTATTGTAGAACTTCCATCTAGTACCATGTGGTAAGCGACGGCCTGACCAATGTGCATCACTACCATAACCAATCCATAAGTTAATACCATATCCAGGTACATAATTAATATGTCCAACACCTGAAGTAGCATTACTGTTTGAACTAGTCTTGTTAGAACTTGAATTATTTGAAGTAGTAGTTGAATTTACAACTGGAATTGAACTTAAACCAGTTACGTATAAACTCTTACCATCGATCCATTGGTTAGTACCTACACGATACCACCATGAGCCGTTTACTTGTTGTCTACCTGTTACCTTCCAGCTTGAGCCAGTACCTAAGTTTTGGCCGGTTGTTGCACCATTTGGTGTCTTGTGGACTGCAACGCTGCCTGAAACAACTTTTGCTACTGGGCTACCTGCGTTATTAGTACCTGCTTTAACGGTACTATTAGCACTAGAATTATTTGCCGCAGCTTGAATAACTGGGATTGAACTTAAACCAGTTACGTATAAGCTCTTGCCGTCAATCCATTGGTTAGAACCAACTTTGTACCACCATGAACCGTTAACTTGTTGTCTACCGGTTACTTGCCATCTTGAGCCAGCACCTAAAGTTTGGCCGGTTGTTGCACCATTTGGTGTCTTGTGGACCGCAACACTACCTGAAACAACTTGAGCTACTGGGCTGCCTGAATTACTTGTTCCAACTTTAACAGTAGGAGTAGCTGGCTTAGATGCTGGAGCTTGAGAAGCAGTACTGTTGTATGAAAGTGGTAGTAATGAAATATTACCATCTACATATAAACCTCTCCAGTTATCAGTAAATTGCCAAATAGCAATTCCGTCCATTGATGGGAAGTAATTGAAGTCCGGTGTATCAATTCGACCCATAGTAGCGTATGAAGCTACCCATAAAGAATTAGGATACTTAGCTAAAATAGTGTTGGTATTAATATTATTCTTTAATAAATAAGCACCTGAATAAAGCATTGGTTGATAACCAGAAGCTTTAATAGTGTCCATAAAAGCAAGAATAGCATTAGTACTTGAAGTAGCACCACCACTAACATTGTTACCGTCACCAGTTTCCCAGTCACAGACAATGTATGAACCCTTTGGTAAGCCATATGCTTGCGCTGAACTTACAGCATAACGAGCTTCTGCTTGCGCTGCTGAAGCATTGTTACCAAAAATAGCAAAGTGATATGCCATTGGTAACATGTTATTTGCCTTAGCACTAGCAATTTGACCAGAAGCATTAGGATTGCGGTAACTAGTACCTTCTGAAACCTTAACAATCGCAAATTGTGCTCCTGCTTGGGCATGAGCAGATAAATTAGTTCCTTGGAAACTTGAGACATCTACTCCATATGAACGTGATGCAGCATAATTAGTAGCCGCCTTAACAACTGACTTAGGTGAATGATTATTTACATTAGCTGCAACACTCACACCAGCTAAGGCAGAACTACAAGCTAAAACTCCTAATAATTTCTTTGAAAAACGCATGAATTCCTCCATAATTTATCTTTTAAAATGCATTTTTTATCTTACATAAACATATTGAGCAGCTACCCATTGATTACCACCCAAGTTATACCAAGTTGCACCATATTCTTCTTTGATTGCAAAGAATCTCCAACTTGTCTTATTAGTTAAATACTTACCTGTTGGTTGACCACCAGGCTGGTTCCAAACTGTTACCGCCTGATCATCACGATAATTAATAGTTAAAACACCCCTACTCTTAGTTTGATTAGAACTTAAAGTAGTAGATTTTGTTTTTTCAACTGTGGTTACCTTATCAGCAACAGATTTTTGGCTATCTAAAGTTACATGGTTGGAATCAATCCACTGGTTAGTACCAACGCGCAACCAGCGATGATTATTAACAGTCGTAATTCCAGTAACTTTCCAGCGAGTAGTGGTCTTTAAAATTTGTCCCGTTGTCTTTCCTTTTGCTTCGCTTGGAGCATTCCAAACTGGCACACTATTATTCGCTACTGTAGCTACATCAGTGACATTAGTAACTGTGTACTTAGGTGTAGCTGGAGCAGTTTCATTAAGATGTGAACAATATACATCATTAATCCATTGGTTGGTACCTACTTTATTGTAGCGGAAACCATCATCAGCAATGACATAACCACTAACCTTCCAGCGAGTACCTTCTTTTAGCACTTGACCAGTTGCAGTACCATTTGGCGTACTACGTACTTTTAATCCAGCTGAACCAGTACCTGCAACAGTAACAACTTCGCTTACTGGATGAATAGTATATTTATTCTTATCTACTGTATTTTGAGGTGAAGTTGGTTTTGCAGGATTAGTTGGAGCTTGAGAAGTAGTCTTTCCCATGCCAAAGGCGGTCGCATTAACCCAACCTAAATTAGTTAAAGCATGACTTACACCATTACCATAAGTAATGTATTCCGTTACTAAGAGTTGTTGGCCCTTTTTAGCTGTTCCAACTGCACTAGCAACATTAGTATCAACAGGTGCTTTAGTGATAGCTGTATCCTGAATAACAGTTTTGGTTTCATTAACCTTTTTAATCACTGGATCATATTGGGTTAAATTATTGGCTTGAATAACTTGGTTAAGCTTAGCAGCATATTGTGGATCAGTTGCATACTTACCTTGTAATCCTTGAGTAGCTTGCGTACCAGAATTGTTATTTTCTACCCAGGTACCTGAATAAAAACTATTTGAGCCACTAATTCCATTTCTTAATAAAGCGCCATTATCATTGAATGATTCAGTGTAAGATGGATACTTTCTAAATTGACTAGTAGTATCGTAATAACCATTAGAGCCATATTCAGTAGTTCCCATATTAACTGATTGGCCGTTGTAAGAACCTTTAATTCCAAACAAGTTATTATTAGGCTCTTGAGCTAGAGTAGACTGACCCCAACCAGATTCAAGTGCAGCTTGAGCAATCATTACAGAAGTATAAGTTCCATAATTAGATGATGCAGTAGTAGCCGCAGGAATCGCCTTATTCAAAAATTGTTGTTGTGGGGTTTGAGCCTGCGTGGTTTGTTGCGTTTGAGCTGCTTGTGTTGCCTGAGCAGTTGTTGCAGCTTGAACTACGCCTTGAGAAGGGTTTGCCTTCTTTTCAAGACTGTTGGTAACCGATATACCAGCAGCGGTCAATGCTGCGGCGGTAGCCATACCGGTGAATGTTCTTTTCTTCATTTTTTATTTTCCTCCTAGGACACATACATTACTATTTTAGAGGCATCGCTTAGCTTATACAACCGAACAGACGTTTTGCAATAAAAAAGTAATATAACGATAAATTTTGTAATTTTAAAACGCTATCAACAAAAAAACTCAGTTAAATAACTGAGTTCTTACTATTATCTTTTTGATTGACGGTAACCAGCAGCTTGTGCTTCAGCTACAGAATGGAAATAAATACGGTTAGCGGGACTAATTCTATAAGCTTCTTGTCCAGCTAAGTGGTAAACCTTAGTGCGTTTATTACCTACCAAAGTAACATTATTGCCATGACTAGAATGCGTAGTATTCTTCTTGACAGCTTTAGCAACTGACTTAGTAGGAGCTGCAGTTTCAACGTTCGCATAAGTAGCTGGAATCCATTGATGTTCATTACCAATGCGATACATTAATCTACCATTGATGTTTGCTTTAGCAAAGACCTTCCACTTACTATTACGTTTTACATATTGATTTTGATATTTACCCTTACTATCAAGTAAGTTAACGCCACCTCTACCATTATACTTTACAGTTAAAATACCTGAGACAGGTGTTTCAGTGGCAGCATGAGCAGTATTTGTAGTCAATCCAATTCCTACTCCTAAGATGGCGATTAATAATGTAAGGAAACTTGCAATTTGCTTTTTCATTTTTCTCCTCCAATGTTAATGATGAGTTTATCTTATTACTTTTACATCTTTGCTGTCAATCCACTGATTACCACCTAAATTATAATATTCCTGCTTTTTATAAGTCATAATCGCAAAATATTGCCATTTAGTATTTCGCTTCAAATTCGAATTTTTATGTCCTTTACCTTTAGGAGAATTATAAACTTTAACTCTTTTAGAAATTACTTGTAACATACCTATTTTTAATTGTGGCGCTGATTTGCTTTGGCAAGAAGGCGGATAAAAACTGATATCTTCGGCCTTAACCCATTGATTTTTGCCAAGTTCGTACCATAAATTATGATTACGAAACGCTATCTTAAATAACTTATAGGGATGATTAACTTTCAGATGTTTTTGTATAGGATGCTGTCTACCTCTCTTCATAAATTTTTGAGGTCTAGCATTTTTAGTCGCAAGATAGATATTTCCATTAATAGGTAGCCAGAGCTGTCTTTTTTCTCTTTTAATCCGTGCAAGTTTAATTGGATAATTCGTCAATACACCTTCAACCATCTTATTATTTATGAAATAGTTCATCTGATTTTTAGTATCAACGCCCCAAACTAAATACTTTTTATGATGATCTTTTAGATAGTTAGCAATTTTTTCTGAATAATTGCCATTGGCATAATAATCATTCTCACCAACCTGAGTATACTGATTACCTAAAAGACAGGTCTTAATCTGGGGATCAAGCTTTTTGACCTGCTTCAATGATTGAATAGAAAATGATTCAATTAAAACTCTATCAGTAAAATGATATTTTTGGATTAAATCAACTAGTTCCGGCTCCATTCCTATCTTCTTAGTTTTGTTTTTAGTTTCAATCATAAATTTTAATTTAGGAACAGACCGATAACGCTCAAAAACTTCCTCTAAAGTATGAAGAGGTTCATTTGCACGATTACGGTAGTTCTTCAAATCTTTATAGTCAGTTAGAGTAATTACCTTATCTACGCCAAAGACTCGACTTAAATTATCATCATGACTTACCACTAATACCCCATCTTTTGTCTGGTGGATATCTAATTCCAAGTAATCAGCGCCTCCAGCAGCTGCACGATCATACGCTTGATAAGAATGCTCCACATACTTTCCTTCTTCATTATCACCACGATGAGCAATATTAGAAAAGCCAAATACTATTGGCAAGATCATTAATCCTAATAATAACTTTAATACCTTCATCACTATCTCCAAGCATAATTTAATCTGTGCTCACTAATTATATCTCACTTTGTTAGACTACTTATTATTTAATTTAAGAAAGGAAGTAGTCCAATTATGGGTATCTATAAAGCTCAAAATGGCACCTGGTTTGTTAACAAATCATGGACTAATGAACAAGGAATTCGCAAATACAAAACCAAGCGTGGTTTTAAAACAAAAGGAGCAGCTAAGGAATATGAACTTTTGCTGCTCAACCAAATAGCTAGCGGCATCGATATTTTTAACAATCCAATTTTTGTCGATTACTTTGACCAGTGGGTCAAAACCTATAAAGGTACGCTTCAAGATCCTCGCGGATCAATTCGACCAAATACTTTAAGAGAATACCTCCTCGACAGCAAACGAATTCATCAAGGATTCGGGCAAACCAAGTTAAAACAAATTAATCGTTTGCGTTATCAGAATTTTATTAACGAATTCGGTAGTAACCATTCAAAGTCCACCGTCACCAAGCTTCATAATCATATTCGAGCTTGTGTAAATACCGCAATTGAAGATGGCCTAATCACCAAAAACTTCACCCAGGGAATTGTCCTCAACTATAATCCCGATAAAAAACGCAAAACAACCTACCTAGAAGACCACCAAATTAAGCAATTACTCCATTATCTCATCCAGCACCGTAATCCAGCCAGTTCAGGAAGCTACATGATTATTACAATCCTTTACACTGGTTTAAGAGAAAGTGAAGCCGCCGGCCTCACTTGGGACTGCATTGACTTCGATAATCTTACCTTAACCATTAACAAGTCATGGGATTATAAGGCCAAAACCTATGGACCTACTAAAAATCTCGCTTCTAATCGAATAATTGGTATCTCTCAAAAGTTAGCAACCCTTTTGCAGGAGTTACAAGGCAATCATCCGACCAAAGTGTTTTGGTCAAAAAGTCACCAAACTCTGCCCCAATCTCACAGTTTAATCAATACATTACGTCATGTATTAAAAAAATTAAACATTGATGCACCAGGAGTTCACATTCACTCACTTCGGCACTCTCAAGTAGCCTTATTACTCAATGCCAACATCAACCTTTATGACATTGCGCAGCGATTAGGTCATAGTGAGATCAACACCACTCAAAAATTTATGCCTATGAATTTAAGAAATATCAGGCTTTAGTAAACCAAAAAATTAGTAATGCCCTCGACCAACTCTAATAATTGAGGTCATTTTGAGGTCAGCACTAGGTACTTGGCCGTAAATTGTATTTCCTATCTAAAAATTTAGCGGATTTATAGACCTCTGATCTTTAATCAAGAGATTTTGTACAATTATGGGCTATGTCACGTAGAGCTCTTTGCCTATTACATATTTATGATTTATATCAAGGAGGAAAAGACCACATGAAGAAAAATGTTAAATATTTAGGTATGGCTGCTGCTGCATTATTAGCAGTTGCTCCAGTTGCAACTACTGGTGTTGCTAACGCTGCTACTGTTGTTGGTGGTAACCAAGCTACTGGTAGTACTACCACTCCAGCTTCAGCACCATCTCTTACTTTTAATGGTAGCGTAAATGCTACTGTATCAACTAAACCAGCTGACTTAACTACTTTAAGTGCTGTTCAATCAGATCTTAAAGTTTCAGGTGTTTCAGGAGCTTCAATTGTTGGTATTGGTAAGACTGTTGTTGCTGATCAACAAAGTGGTGGTAACGTTGTTTCTAGTTTTGAAGCAGGCCACACTTACTGGGTACAAACTACTGTTGCAGTTGCAGGTCTTAAAGCAAATGAAACTTACAGTGTAAATGGTAAGAGCTACCCTGCTAACAGAAATGGTGTTATTGAAAACATTCCTGTAGCCTACAGCTTTGTTACTGTTGACGCTGCACTTCAAGGTCAACCATACTTCGTAGATAACACTACTACTAACCACGTTAACCTTGGAAATGGTGCATTTGCTTACAAGCCACAAAGCTTCACTGCTGGTGAAACTATTGATGCTTTAATGAGCACTATTAAGGGTGCAGTTAGTCCAATGGTTAACATTGATGGCCAAAATAAGCCATTAACTATTATCACTTCTTCAGCAGAAATTGCATCACAATTAGCTAACCAAGGTGTTACTGTTTCAAACGGTAAGATTTCAGCTAGTGCAACTAGTTTCTACGTAACTGTTGCAACTGTAAACCCAGCAAATGGTAAGACTGCTACTGCTAAGATCCAATTTAATAAAGAAGTTAACCAAAACGTATACCCAGCAATTTACCAAGAGGGTAATGCTAAGAATCCTATCAAACAAGGTAATGCTGGTATTGGTTTATCAACTGTTAGTGTAGGTAAAGGTTCTAAAGAAGCTATTGCACTTGCTAAGAACCCAATTTCTTACCTTAAATTAAAGGCTTACACTATTAATAACACTGCTTCAGGTCAAATTGACTTAAGTGTCCTTTCAAACAAGATTGATCCTAATACTGTTGGTGTTTACCCAGTAACTCTTAGAGCTACTAACCCTAATGGCTACACTACTGATTTAACTTTCAATGTAATCGTTAACCCAGTTGAAGGTAATGGTTCACGTACTGCAACTGTTCAATACAAAGAAGGTTACGGTGTTAACATTTGGAACGTATTGAGCTCAACTAACGTTTCATTCTCAGGTCACCGTGCAATGGCAGGTTCTACTGTAACTATTTACGGTGAAAAGACTGTTAACGGTGTTAAATACTACCAAATCGGTTCAAAGGATAGTAACGACTACATCCAAGCTCAATACATTGATGGTGCTTCAGCAGAAACTACTACTAAGCCATCAACTGACAACAAGGGTGAAGAATCAGTTAGCGGTGTATTAACTGTTCGTTACGATGGTAAGGGTAAAGTTGGTCTTACTAACGCAGAAGGTAAATACACTGGTCAATACGTATCAAAGAACTCACGTTGGAAGGTATTCGCTAAGAAGACTATCAACGGTCGTGAATTCTACCGTATTGGTAACCAAAACCAATGGATTCCTGCACAATACTCAGAATTAGAAGACTAATTTTAAGTTTGTGAATAATTAAAAAGAGTTACCTTAATTGGAGGTAGCTCTTTTTTGATGCCGTGGAGGAATAAGAATATCATGAACACAAAACGCATACACTACTTGGACTTATTAAGAGTCTTAGCAATTATATGTGTCATTATTATTCATATGTCTAGTCAAAGCCCATTTTATGCTAAGAATTTACATACAACATCTTGGATTGGGGTTAATTTTTGGGATTCAATGGTCCGATTCAGTGTACCAATATTTGTTATGATCTCTGGTGTCCTTTTCCTAGATCCAGAACGAAGAATTAACATGCACCGGGTATATAAGAAAAACATTGTGCGAATAGTTACGGCCTTCATATTTTGGGATTTATTCTATGCTTTTTATACGTACTTTTTTGAGACGCATACTATAAAAATGCTATTAACTCTTATCTTTAGAGGTTATTCCCACTTGTGGTTTTTACCGATGATTGTTGGGCTTTATTTAATTGTGCCATTATTAAGAAAATTTACTACAGATCAAAAACTAATGCAGTACTATTTAGCATTGGCACTCTTCTTTTCAATTCTATTACCAACATTCTATACCACTTATTATGCCTTAGCTGCACATCACACAATGCCTTACATGGTACAACTTTTTATATATAATTTTCAAAAGGTGACTGATAGTGTCTATTTTAGATTTACGATGTTCTTTTCAACATATTTTGTTGCTGGATACTATTTCCACCAAGCAAAACTTACTAAGAAAAGACGCTATATAATATATTTATTAGGCTTGATTGGTTTAATTAGTGGTTGGGCGTTTTCTAATTTCTTTTCATTGAGATACAATACGCCAATTACTCCTTTGTATGATTACATGAGTTTACCAGTAGCTTTGACCAGTATTGCAGTTTTTGTGTTGGTCAAAGAACTAGGAGAAAAGATTAACTGGACCAAATATTCTCGAGCTGATAAGGTTCTAATCCTTCTATCAAAGTTAACATTTGGAATCTACCTCGTGCACTTCGTCTTTGTTAGAATTCTCGTGGTTTATTTCCACTTATTTGATCATTTCCCAAATACATTTATTTCAGTTCCTTTAGGAACATTAATTGTATTCATTTTGGCAACGATAGTTATGTATTTTGTCTCTTATATTCCTTGGTTTAATCGCCATATTATGTAGTAAATCTGCATGACAAAAAGAGCTCATCTTTCGATGAGCTCTTTTTTAATTTATTTGAACTTTAAATCAATACTATTTATGAATTAGTCAGCTAATTCTGAGTATTGTGCAGGAATCCATTGTTTTTGGTTACCAATACGGTAGAATTCACGACCGTTGATAGTCTTCTTAGCGAATACCTTCCAACGTGAGTTCTTTGATACGTATTGACCAGTGTATTTACCGTTTGCATCAGTAAGACCAACTTTACCTTTACCATCGTACTTAACAGTTAATACACCGCTAACTGATTCTTCACCCTTGTTGCTAGTTGATGGCTTGTATGAACCGTCAACGTATTGAGCTTGGATGTATAAATCACTGTTAGCAATCTTAAGGTACTTAACGCCACCAACAGTAACGCCTTCACCTTCAGTAGTTACAGTTGCACCATCAGGGTATTTAGTATCACTGATAGTTGCACGGTTACCGTTGATAGTCCATGCAAATACGTTGTAACCAGGTACGTATTTAACAGTTCTTGCAGTAGTACCGTTTGAAGTTACAGTAACGTTAACAACAACCTTGTTAGTTACACCTGCTGGGTTAGTTGCACTAAGAACAACTTGGTAGTTACCAGGTACTGCAGTATTAACATTGTTTGAAACTACAGTTGCGGTAGTTAACTTAGCACCATTTGATTTTGAGAAAGTTACGTCAAATGCTTTTACTAAATCGTTAGCATTAAAGTTAGTACCTTGCTTAAGTGATAAGTTGTACTTACTATCTGAAACTCTAGTAATAACTTTTTCACCATTAGCAGTTAAAGCAAATTGAGGACCATTATCAGTGTATTCTGATGGAGTAGTAGAAGTAACTTTAACAATTACGTTAATAGTTGCACTTGAGCCGTTAGGGAATTGTGCAGTATATGGAACAGTAAAGTTAGTTACTGGAGCAACAAATGAACCGTTTGCGTTAACTGCAACACCAGCATTTGCCAATGCGTTCTTAATTTGACTTTCTAATGCAGTCTTATTTGATTGTGTTAATGAACCAGTATTTGCAGCTACAACTTCACCTTGAATTTTAGAAGCTAATGCTTCTACAGTGTTAACGCTACCTAATTCAATTGAAGTAGTACCACTTACAACAGTGTTGTTTTGAGTGAAGTATGCATTGCCTTGAGCAATTTCAAAAGTAGAACTTACAACTGGTACTACATTTGAGTTGCCATAAGGATCAACAGTTAACTTACCACCATTGAAAGTGTAGTTTGCTTTAGCATCAGTGCTTAAGCCAGTGAAACCCACTTGTGGAACAACAAGTTTATATTCAGTGTTAGCCTTTAAAGTCTTAACTGCAACATTTTTTACATTAGTAACGCTGTAATCAGTAGTATTTGCAGGAACAACGTAAGCTTTGTTGTCACCAAAAACCTTAGGGGTAATTGCTTGACCGTTTAAAGTTGCAGATAAATCGGCTGCAACAGTATCAGCGTTAGAACCATCTTTTAAGCTAGCAACGTTAGTTGCAGTTAAGTTAGCAAGAATAGTACCTTGAGTAGCTGAAGGTTGTGCAGTACCGCCTTGAACTTGAATAGTTGCAGCGTTAGCAACACCAGTTACAGCAACTGGGGCAACTGCTAATAATGCAGCAGCAGCCACACCTAAATATTTAACATTTTTCTTCATGTGGTCTTTTCCTCCTTGAAATTATCAATCATCGTAATAGGCAAAGAGCTCTTCGTGACATAGCCCATAATTGTACAAAATCTCTTGATTAAAGATCAGAGGTCTATAAATCCTCTGAGGTAGTCAGTCTTTAATAAGAAATCCGCATGCTGTACAGGCATCACGCCTGAAGCATTTGTCCTATTACCACCACGAGAAATATTATATCTTGTTTTGCCGGATTTGCAAAGGTCTCTTGCTTTTTTTCGTGACATTTAACATCCCTGTAACAAACCAATTTCCTTCATTCCCTTAAATTTTATCTTGAATTGTATATAGAAAAAGCGCGTTATTACGCGCTTTTTCTTCTTATTATCAAATAAATAACACTTTAATTTTTGAAATCATTTATATTTCAAAATAATTTCAAAGTAATAGATGATTTTTATTATTTCATCTTTTATTTGGGATATTTCAGTTAAAATGATCTTATTTTGCTGCAGAATCATCAAAAACAGAAGTAACAGTTCGTTCAATATATTCAGCAGAGTTAGTTTGGGTATAAAGATCAACTCCCTTTCGGTTAAATACATTTGCTTGGGCAATTGTATCCATTGCTTGACGTACTTGTTCTGGAGTTAAGTCTCCAGCTGCATCGGGCATTGTCAATGATGCTTTCTTGTTTTGGCCGTTGATAAAGGTAAGTTTTAAAGTTTTTGTGGTAGTCATGTTTAAGCTCCTTATTTTTTCTCCTATATTATTAATGTAAATTCTTGTCAGTTAAATGTGGTCGAGTGGCATTATTCAGCAGTGCTTACTTCTAATTCATGATGTTGGATTAATACTGCACTAACTAAGCCATCATCTTTTTGTAAACTGGAAATTGCTTTTCCTACCTTAATTAACTTTTCGTTTTCTGCATTTACATTAACGTTCTTTAAGACACGCTTTTTCTTGTTGTCCTTGTACTTGTCGCCTGCAAAAGTGTATTGGATTGATTGTTCTACTAAATTCATTTTTTACCTCGCTAGTTTATCTAATTATTTTTGTAAGTTGCTCACCGGTGATTTGCCTTACACTATTACTAACGAATTAAATCTTAAATTTGTATCAATATAATTGTAAAAAGTTTAATTTACGTCAATTTTGGTATAATGAAGTTGCAAGAATATTGAAGGAGGATTTACTTATAATGAAGAAATCTAGATTATGGGCTGGACTTGTGGCCTTATTACTTGTATTTGTTACTACTGGATGTGCTAATAACGCAAGCAAGACCTCTTCAGCTGATTACAATACCTTAATGAGTCAAGGTAAGGATTACGTTGATGATCAAAATTACTCTAAGGCTGAGGATAAATTTGAACAAGCTCACCAAATTAAGGCAACTAAAGAATCTAAGGCTTATGCTGATCAAGCTGAAGATATGAATGATGCTAAAGATTCAATTAGTGATTATGAATTCGGTGCAGCCCTTAAGGATCTTAACAAGGCTCAAACTAAGAACAATGGTTATGCTGTCATGACCAAACAAGCTAAGAAGCTTTACAACACCATTGATGAAGTAAACAACAATATAAAGAACGAAATTAATCCTTTATATAGAAAAGCTAAAAACGCATATAAGAATAATGACTATTCTGAAACTGAAGAATTATGTAACCAAATCTTAGACTTACCATACTTAAACGGTAAATACGCTAAGTACTACAAGCAAATTAAGAGTGACGTTAAGGATTTACTTAATGATGCTCAAGATGCAGCTGGTGATTCTGATTCTTCATCTTCTAAGAAGAGTAATTCCAACAATTCTAGTGAAGACACTAACTCAAACGAAGATGCTCAAACTTCAAGTAAAAATAGTAGCAGCTCAAATCAAGCTTCAAGTAGCAACAATGGCAATAGCATGACCGTTGGTGGTCAAGCCGTTACTGCTCGTGTAATCGCACAAGTACGTGAAAAATTAGGTTCAATTGGTGTTAATACTTCATCTTGGACTGACCAAGATGTTGCTAACTTCATGAACTCTGCTGCTCAAAACGGCCACACTACTATTGATTCTTACACTCAAAGTGACGCCAACAACTTCACTAAATAATAAGAAAAGTTGATTTTAAGCTTATTTCAAGGTAAAATCATATTGATTTTGTACTAGTACTACATATTAAAGGAGCTCTTAACTTTGACTGAAGAAAGCAAAAAGAACACCGAAGAAGAAAACGTAGAAGAAGAAGACGAAAGATTCAAGGTTGTTATTCCAGAACCTAACCGCGTTGAAATGCCTCAACCTGAATTTTCAGAACAACCTGATTATTTAAAGGTTTTTGCTGACTTTTACATTTCTCGATTCGAAGCAGCTGATCTTGAAATTATGGATTCCTACGATGGTAACCATAATATGATCGAAATTAATTCTTATATTACTAACAATGATTCATTCAATCGTTCTAACTTGGTTAAACATGTTTTAAATATTCATGCTAAACGTTTTGAAGAAATCTTAGCTAATATTAAAGATCAAACTGGAATTGATCCTGAAAGCATGAAGACTTATGAAGATTGGAATCAATGGTACATTGATCGTCGTAACGATATTCCACAATCAATGTCTTAATTTAAACGAAAAAGAGTCCTTACGGACTCTTTTTTTGTTAATTATTTCTCTGGTTAGGGTTGCAACATTACTCAATCTATTAGAAAATATACTCGTTTAACAATTAGAATGTCCAAGGGCATTCTTTTTTGGTTGAGAGATAATTACTATATTTCTTAAGGAAGTACAAAAATGCATAAAGAAAAAAGCAAACGTATCTCCGCTGCAGGATTATTAATTGCAATCGGAATCGTTTATGGTGATATTGGAACAAGTCCTCTGTATGTAATGAAGGCTATTGTTGCTGGTAATGGCGGGATCGGAAATGTTAACCGTGATTTTATTGTCGGTTCAATTTCTCTAGTACTTTGGACTGTTACATTACTTACTACCCTTCAAACTGTGTTCATTGCTTTAAAGGCTACTAACCATGGTGAAGGTGGGATTTTTGCCCTCTATACCCTGGTCAGGAAACTTGCCAAATGGCTTGTTTTGCCTGCTTTACTAGGTGGAGCGGCAATTCTAGCTGACGGTACTTTAACACCTGCAGTTACCGTTACAACCGCAATTGAAGGATTAAAGGGGATTAAGTTCGGTAACAGCATCCCCGTTGATACCCAAAACATGGTAATCATCATTACCGTCATCATCTTATTGATCCTTTTTTCTATTCAAAGAATGGGTACTAGCTTCATTGGTAAAGCCTTTGGTCCAATCATGTTCATCTGGTTTACTTTCTTAGGTGGAATTGGCCTTTTGAATATGGCGAAAGATTGGTCAATTCTCCAAGCTATTAATCCATACTATGCAATTAAATTACTTGCTAGTCCATATAATAAAGAAGGAGTCTTCATCTTAGGTTCAGTCTTCTTGGCAACTACTGGTGCCGAAGCACTTTACTCAGATGTAGGTCACGTTGGTAAAAACAATATTATCGGATCTTGGCCATACGTATTTATTTGTTTAGCTCTTAATTACTTTGGTCAAGGTGTCTGGATTTTACAACACCCTACTTACCACACAACAGGTGACTTTAACCCCTTCTACGAAACCGTTCCTAATGATATTCGCTTATTAGCAATCGTCTTAGCAACTATTGCCGCTATTATTGCTTCTCAAGCCTTGATTACCGGTTCATTTACCTTAGTTGCCGAAGCAATCGGGATGAAGTTCTTACCAAGAATGAATATTATTTATCCCTCAAATGAAAAGGGACAAATTTATATCCCTTCTATCAACAAAATGATCTGTGTTGCAACCATTGCCATTGTGCTTCTCTTTAGAACTTCTGCCCATATGGAAGCAGCTTATGGTCTTTCAATTACAATTTCAATGTTGATGACTACGATCTTGCTCTTTGAGTGGCTTATCTTAAAGGGTGTTCACCTTATTTGGGATTGGATTTTCTTACTCTTCTTTGGTCTTTTAGACATCATCTTCATGGTAGCCAGCTTAAGTAAATTCTTCCACGGTGGATATGTCTCACTCGTAATTGCCGGCTTTATCTGCCTCATCATGTATATCTGGTACTACGGAAACAAAATCCGTGATAAACGTGAAGCACGTAACGCTTACGTGCGTTTAGATGATTACATTGACATGTTAACGCAATTAAGTCACGATGAGGATTATCCTACTTATGCTTCAAACCTTGTTTACATGGCCAAAGTTAAGTACAACAAATTCATCAAACGCGAAATTTTATACTCAATTTTAGATAAACGTCCTAAACGTGCCCAAGCTTACTGGTTCGTAACAGTTAACGTAACTAATGAACCTTACACTGCAGAATATGCTGTTAATACTTTTGGAACAAAAAATGTAATTAACGTGCAATTATTCTTAGGCTTCAAGCAGCAACAGCGAGTTAACGTCTACTTGCGTCAGATCGTCCATGATTTGATCGCTGACGGGACTATTGAAGCTCAGCCCCAAGAATACACTACTACACCTGGACGTGATGTAGGTGACTTCTCATTCGTTCTTGTAAATGACGTGATTAGTCCACAGACGCAATTACGTGGTTACGAAAAGGCATTAGTTGAAGCGAGAGTTTGGCTTCAAAACCTATCTTCTAACCCAGCTTCATGGTTTGGCTTAGATTACTCCGATACAGTGGTTGAACGTGTTCCATTAATTCTGGGAGACCAACGCCGCATTCATATTACGCACATTCCTAATGACAAATATGAAGTTGAAAAACGTAAACTTAAAACCAAGGGCGAATTAAGCAATTAGAGTAAATAGAAAAGCAAGTAACTAATTAGTTACTTGCTTTTTTGATAGTTAATTTCTATTCATCAATTCTCATGCTAGCTGGCCAGCCATCAATTGGTTGACGTCGATCTAATTTTTTAATTTCTGCTCTTTCTTCTGGAGTTAATTCAAAATCAAATATCTCAAAATTTTCTTTGATATGAGTAGGATTAGTAGATCTCGGAATCACCATAATATGCTCTTGATTTAAAAATCGCAATAAAGCTTGAACTCCATTTTTATGATATTTTTCACCAATTTGCTTTAAGACTGGATGTTTTAACAATACTGGAGCATTTTCCATCAAAGGAGAATATGATTCATGGACAATATCATTCTCTACCAAAAACTTATGCATTTTTCCTTGTTGCAAATATAAATGAGTCTCAATTTGATCAAGGACAGGTTTAACTGGACTAGAAGCCATAATTTCTTTAGTTTGATTAATATTGAAATTAGATAAACCAATATTCTTTAATTTACCTACTTGATAAGCTTCAGTTAAGGCACGATAACTACCGATTGAATCATCCATTGGCCAATGCAAAATCATCAAATCAAAATAATCTAATCCCGCTTTTGCCAATGATTCCTCAATACCAGCTTTAGTAGTTTCATATCCATCGGTCATCGCTTTAGTAGTTACAAAAATTTCTTCACGTGGAATTTTACTTTCTCTAATAGCTTCTCCTACTTCACGCTCATTCTGATAATATTGGGCTGTATCAATATGACGATAACCAATTTCAAGGGCAGTTAAAACTGCGCTTTTTGTTTCACTAGGTGGAATTTCATAAGTTCCAAAGCCAATCATCGGAGCATTTATACCTGTATTTAATTTTATTTCTTTCATCATTACCTCTTTAAGCAAAAAAGAATTTCCTAACCGGAAATTCTTTTTCTTTTACCAAATAACTACACGTTTTTCGGGATCAAGCCACATACCATCTTCTGGCTTAACGTCAAATGCTTTATAGAATTCTTCTTGGCATTGTGATTGCACGTTAGCTCTCTCTGGACCTGGTGCATGAACATCAACGGATACTTGTGTCTTAATTGATTCTGGTAATTGTTTAGTAGCCCAAACACGAGCGAAGTTTTCAAATACTTCTTTCATGTTGCCACCTTCACCCTTATTAGCTTCAACTGCTGCAGTCAAACCACCTTGGTCGGCAATATTTTCAGAAACAATTTGCTTTCCATTCAAAGTAACTGGACCATATTCAATGCCATTGAAAAGATCAATTTCTTCTTGAGTGCGCTTTTCAAATTCTGCAAAGTCTTCTTTGGTCCACCAATTCTTTAAATTACCAAATTCATCAAATTTAGCCCCATTATTATCAAAGGCATGGGAAATTTCGTGAGCAATAACTACCCCAATACCACCATAATTCAAAGCACGTGATTGCTTTAAATCATAGAATGGCTTTTGTAAGATGGCAGCTGGGAAAGTAATGTCATTTCTTTGAGGATCATAACATGCATTAACAAGGTTACCTGGCATCAGCCAAACAGTACGATCAACATTTTGTGTTAATTTTTCCAAGTTATACTTAATTTCTTCTTTACCTGCAGCAGATTCATTAGCATACAAGCTACCACCCTTAGATTCAGGGACAATTTGGAAACGATCATAGATTTTTTCAATCTTATCTGGGTAACCAATCTTTAAGATTAAAGCACGTAATTTAACAATAGCCTTTTTCTTAGTATCTTCAGAAAGCCAATCATTATCAGTGATTCTTTGTTCATAAACATCAATCATCTTATGAATCATATCTTCAACATCGGCTTTAGCTTCAGCTCCAAAGTAGGTTTGACCATAGTAAACACCTACTACTTCAGAGAACATCCCGTTAGCAATTCGGTAAGCTTGTTTAACACCAGAACTTAATTCCGGTTGACCTGATAAAGCTTGTGAAAATGGGAAAGCTGCCTCACGGAAGTCTTGTGACAAGTATGAAGCTACTGAATTAATAAAACCTGAAATCATCCAGCCTTTAATTTCTTCAAAATTATCAGGATTGATTAGCTCTTCAAAATGATCTAGGTACCGAGGTTCAGTAACAATAATTCTTTCTGGTTTTTGATCAAATAATTCACCTAGGAATTGATCAAACTTGAATGACTTAATTTTACTTTCAAAATCAGTAATTGATTCTGGATTATACATTGCTGGATAGTCAGCCCATTCTTCAGATGACTTAACTACCTTAGATAACTTCTTATCAAAAGCAAGTGCTTGGGCTACATACTTCTTGGCATCAGCTGCGCTAACTCCAGCCATGGTTAAAAGCTTTTCAGTTTGATTTTGCCAAACGTTCAAAAGATCACTCGCTGCTGGATTTTCATAAGTAGTGGTATCAGGCAAAATCAAGCTTGCACCACCAAAGTGTAAAGCGTGAACTTTAGTGTTTTTCATATCTGCTTCGACATATATACTAAATGGTAACCCAAAACCATTCTTATATAAGTTAGCAGCTTTTAAATTCAAGTCAGCAAAGTCACGCAAACCAGTTAATTCTTCAAGATCAGCTTGGATTGGCTTGGCACCATCCGCATTTCTTTTATCAAAATTATTAGCAAGCTTATATAATTCTACTGCCTTATCAAAGTTAGGCACATCAGGTAAAGCCTTTTTCCCGGCTGCAAAATCAGCAAAGTCACTCATTAACTCTTTTTCAATGTTGAGGTCAATACCATCAAAACTTGAAATACGAGAACGGTCAGAAGGAATTTTTGCATCTTCTAACCACTTTGAATTCACGGCTAAATACAAGTTATCTTGTGGGCGAGCATTTACATTAGGTTCAATAATATTGCTAGCTCCACCACGAACATTTAATTGTTTCATATTTTGTCCTCCCTTTTACGGTAAAACTTTCAAATTAAATGGTAACATTATTAAAATTTTTAGTCTATTTTTCATAAATAAAAATGCATAACTTTAAATTTCTTTAACTAAAAAAGAAGCAAGCAATTTGTACTGCTTACTTCTCCATAAATTAATGACTAAATAAAGTAATTTTATCTTTAAGGTGAGCGTGAAGCGGAATTAGGTAGGCTACTAGCACAAAAATCCCAATCGCAGCTACGACAAAGAACGGTATATAGCCAAATTGATCAATCATTAAACCACCAAATAAAGGTCCGACTGCTCGTCCAATTGATTGTGAAGATAAGGTAAGGCCTTGATATTTTCCTTTAGAAGAAATTGGTGATAACTCATTAACGTAGGCTGGCATCGCTGGCATAGCAGTTGCTTCTCCCAATGTTAAAGTAATCATTGAAAAGACAAAGTGAGGATAATCTTTAGCAAAAATCAAAGTAATAAATGAAATTGCAAACATCACGATGCCAAACACAACCTGATGGAAAAGAGTTTTAAATAAATTAGGATACTTGGCTAAGATTGCCTGAACAACCACAATTGTTCCCGCATTAATTGTCCACAATAAACTATAAAGATGAAATGGAATGCCTAAAGAAACCATATAAACTGAAAGGTTAGATTCCCAGTTCATGTACATCAGCCAAATTACACCCAAAGCAACATAAAAGCCAAGGGTTAAGTACCAATTAGGACGTGGCATTGATTCTGCCTTATGCTTTACTTCTTCACCCTTATCTGCCATTCTCTCCTTGTGGTATTGAATAATTGGGCGATAGTTAAAGACAGTATTTAAACAAACTACTACAAAGAGCGCCCCAGCAATAATAAATAAGAGTGTTACAGAATAATCATAGACATATCCGACAATTAAAGTACCAATAACTACTCCCAAATTCTGGAAGAAGTATAGCATATTAAAAACAAATCTTGGTTGTTTAGATTTTAAAGATGTAGCAGTGGAATTAATCAAAGCACCATTCCAACCACCTAAAAATCCCGTCAATGTCATCCAAAGCCAATAAATTGGCCAAGTATGGTTCGCTGCCATTGAAAATAAAACAGCCGCATCCAAACCAGCTCCAGCAATTAATAGATAATATGGATTAAACCTATCATAGGCCCAGCCGGCAATAAAGGAACCAATCATGTTGGCAAGACAATTAAATAGTAATACTACACCTATCATGGCTAAAGATACATGTAGTCTCTTATTCAGAAATACTGATGTCAGTGGCCAAATGAAACTAGCTCCAATCCAGGTAAATAATTCACCTAATAAAAGCCAAGGCATTTTTATTTCATCATTTGGTTTAGCACCAAATTGTGTCTTCATGAAATGTCCTCCTTTAAATTAAATTCTGCTCTCTAGTCTATCAGGAATAAATTTTTTTGCACGTTTTGTTGACAATCAACATTATCAATTGATATTATATTTTTGTTGATAATCAACATTATTTACGATTTTATACTTAAGGAGACTTTATTATGACAACAGTTTTAGTTATTCAAGCTCATCCACATACAAAAAATAGTTTATCGGTAACAGTAGGCAAAAAATTTATTGATACTTATCGTAAAAATCATCCTAATGATAAAATTATTATTCGTGACTTATATGCCAATAGGGGTGTACCACCCTTAAACGACTTAACTATGGAAGCCTGGCGTAAAAAGAAATTTCAAGAAGAACTTGCCCCTGCAGAAGAAAAATTACTTACAGACCATGAAACATGGCTCGATGAATTCATGAATGCTGATAAATATATCTTTATTAATCCAATGTATAATCATTTTTTACCGGCCGAATTAAAGCAATATTTAGATTTAACTGCAGTAGCACATAGGACCTTTAAATATACTGCAAAAGGCCCAGTAGGATTATTAAAAAATAAAAAGGTAATCCATATTCAATCTTCTGGCAGTATTTATCATCAAGAAGGCAAGTGGGGAATTATAAAATTTGCTTTTAAAAAACTATTTCATATTTCAAGTTCTCAAAGTTGTGCCTTAATGGATTTAGGCAGTCTTTATCTTGTTAATATGTTAAAATTTTATGGTATAAATGATATTGATAGTATTTATATCGAGGGTGCTGATGCTAATCCAAGTCAAAGAGAAAATACATTAGCTGCAGCGCAAAAAATGGCTACACAAAAGGCAATAAACTTTTAAGATAGGAATTTTATCATGTCCAATTATTCGGCTAATGACTTGCTTAATCTTATTAAACAATTACGAACTCATACTGATTCAAGCTCAAAAGAAAAAAGATGGATTCAGTTACATTTATCTGATCCACAATTAACCAAAATTATCCCTTCGCTTTCAGTTGTAGCTCTACATATTCTTTCTATTTTAGAAAAAAAAGATCTAACCGGAATTGATTTAGCTAATAAATTGAATGTTACCCGTGGAGGTATTACTCGGGCGGCTCAAAAATTAATTACTAATAATTTAGTTCAAACTTTTAAACATGAAGATGATCAAAAGCGCATTTATTATTCCCTCACTTCACAGGGAGCCAAAATTGCCAAGGTTCATGATCAAATGCATATGAGAATAAATAATAAATTTGAACAATTTATTAAAAATAAATATTCTTCAGCTGATCTAAATCTTATCGGAGGCTTTTTAAGCGATATTTTATTAATGGAAAATAATTTTGATACCGAAAAAGCTGAGTCTGATTAATAGACTCAGCTTTTTTTACTTCTTAAAATATTGACCCTTATTTACTTCATAGTATTTCTTATAACGATCAATATAATTGTGGAACATGTAATGCATTAACAGCCAACGCTTAAAGTTACGATCTTTCTTATAAAAGACAGTTGTACCATAACGTCCTTCACTGATTAACTTTTCAGCTTCTTTTTTAGCTGGATTATCAAAAGCATATTTCTTAAAGATCTTAACTGGCACACCTAACCAAAGCATGTACTTGCTCTTATCTTTATTCCCATACACTGTTGGCTTATCCTTAAGACTATCTTCAACGTAGTCTTCAACATACCATTTAGCTAAGTTATAGCCATTTAAAGTTACATAAAAACTTGACCGACCTTGACGTAAATTGATTTCGAAGAACTTATATTCTCCATCACGTTCATCATACTTGATATCAAAGTTAGCCATTCCTGTATAATTTAATTTTTCAAGGAAAGCTTGAACAGTATCATAAAGCTTTTGATTATATTCTGGCAAAATAGCCATATAGTTACCAATTGATTGTGGAGTTGGATCTTCAAGAAGTGGATGACCCATACACATCATTTTAACCTTGTGATCTTTATCAACATAAGCGTTCAATACTCTCATATTAGAATCATCACCAGGAATAAAGTCTTGTAAAATTAGATCTTCAACATAGCCATGAGTATAGATCTTAGTGACAATATCAATTAATTCAGCTTCATCATGAATTGTAAAGGCCTTTTTACGTCCTTCGAATTGGCAGTTAAGCCATGAAACAGGATCTTCAGGCTTCAATTCCACTGGATAATCAAATGGTATTTTCATGAAAGTATTATTCTTATAATCATCCATGGTGATGATCTTAGTACCAGGATATGGCAAGCCATATTCTTCAGCAATTTGGTAAAAGCCTTCTTTAGAAATTAACTTTTCTAGTAAATCATAATTAATGTAAGGAACAATAAAAGTGCCTTCTAATTCTTTCTTATGCTTAGCTAACAATTCTGCATAACCATCACCACAAGCAATTAAAATAACCGGTTCTTTGTGATCCTTATATTCTGCAATTTTTTGGTTCATTACTTTCATGAAACCTGGATCTTCGGCGAACCCTGGGTGCACTTCAACATTAACAATACTTGAATAACGAGTAGCTGCTAATTGCGTAGCTGCCCAGGCTTGTACAGTAATTCCGTAAGCTTCGTTAAAAGAACGAGCCATACCATATACATTAATATCGCTACCTAAAAGAATAGGGGTAAACTTTGGTTCCACAATAAATTCCTCGATTTTATTTAAATTTTTATTTTTATACTAACTTACCAGATTCGATTAATTTCGCTACTTCTGGTTGAACACGTTGATACTTCTTAACAGTATTTTCGTAATCCACAAAGTATAGTTTATACCAAACTAAGAAAGTATAAATAGCCCAAATTTGACGACGAGCTGAGCCATCACCCTTGTAGTTGTCATCAAGTAATTTTACAATCTTTTCTTGATCAAATATGTCATTTACAAAGTCTTCAGTAAATAACTCTCTAACTTGCTTGTAAAAACGTGGTTCCTTAAGCCATTGTTTAATTGGGGTTGGGAAACCAAGCTTTGGACGTTTTGCCCATTCATCTGGTAAGACTCTTTCAGAAGCCTTTCTCAACGCATACTTCGTATCATGACGATTCATTAAGTACTTAGTTGGAATTGAATTAGCAAGTTCAGCAATCTTTTTATCAAGATATGGCACACGTAACTCAAGTGAGTGGGCCATTGAGATCTTATCAGCTTTTTGTTCAATATCGTTAAGCATAAAGTGGTGTAAATCAATGTATTGCATTTGCTTTACTTCATCAATATCCTTAACTTTCTTGAAGTCTTCTTGATAAATACCATTAACTGTTAAATCATTTTGGTATTTTTCACGTAAGATACCGTTAGCATCGTCAGATGAAAAGATAGTTGGGTAATCCATGTCGTAAATAACTGATTGACCAACGTAGAATTCACTTGGCTTAGCTAAATTAGTGTACATATGAACTTTACCTGGGAAGTTAGGCATCTTCTTAATACCATGAGCTAATTTCACACGAGCACCCTTTGGCAGCTTCTTTAAGCCAGAAGTGAATACTTTAATGACATTGTTGTGAGTATGCATACCATAGTTGACGTAACCAGCGAATAACTCATCAGCACCTTCTCCAGAAAGAGCCACGGTAACGTGCTTACGTGCTAATTTACATAAGTACCATAATGGAATAATTGATGGGTTAGCATCTGGTTCATCCATGTGGTATTGCATTTCTGGGAAATCTTTCATAGCTTCATCAGCATCTACCTTATCGGAGAAGAAATCCCAACCCTTAATGTCTGCTAAAGCCTTTGCCTTTGATGCTTCATCATAAGTTGAATCATCAAATGAAATTGAAAAGACATCTTCTGGATTAAGCAAACTTGTAATGTAACTTGAGTCGACCCCTTCTGATAAGAAGGCACCAACTGGTACATCAGCATTGTGATAAAGTTCAACAGTTTCCTTTAGATCTTCGTTAATCTTATCTAAAGTTTCTTCGAAAGTAAGATTATTTTCTACATATTTAGCATCCCAGTACTTGTGAGTCTGCATCTTACCATCTTTATATTCAAACCAGTGTCCTGCTGGGAAACGGTAAACACCCTTAAAGAAAGTTTCCTTCAAGTCATTGTACTGGTTCATTAAGTATGGCTTAACTGCTTCAGTATTAAGTTCCTTTTTAAAGTTAGGGTAAGCTAAAAAACTCTTTAACTCTGATCCAACCAAAAGTTTACCATTTTGATCAGAATAATATAGCGGCTTAATACCAAAGAAGTCACGTGCACCATAAAGAGTTTGCTTTTCATCATCCCAGATAACAAAGCCAAACATTCCACGTACACGCTTAAGGATACCGTCCATCCCCCACTCTTCATAACCATGAAGTAAGACTTCAGTATCAGCTTTGGTAGAGAATGTGTGACCTTTTTCAATTAATTCTTCTCTCAATGGCTTAAAGTTATAAATTTCACCGTTGAAGATGATTGCCTTACTTTTATCTTCATTGAAGATAGGTTGGCTACCACCGCGTAAGTCAATAATTGAAAGACGTCTAAATCCAAGCGCCACTTTGTCATTAACATATTTACCATCAGAAGATGGACCACGGTGCTTGATAGTATCCATCATTCCTTGAATAGCATGATCTTTATCCTTTAATTCCGGATCAAAGATAGCACAAATTCCGCACATAAATTTATTTCTCCTCAAATATATTTATAGTTTTGTGTTGTTCTAAATTCGATAAATTCTTCGTCTTGAACTTGCTCCATAGCCAAAAGCCTGCATAATATGACGCTTAGGGTCAATATTTACAACATATCCAGCTGCTTCATTTGGATGGTCAATCTTACGTTTCCAACGTTTATTATACTGCGTTGTTAAAGCATGATTTGGCCCCATTAAAGCTGAACAGTTAAACAAAACGTACTGAATTCCATTAATTCGATATTGGTCTTCATTATGACGATGACCACAGAAATAGGCAATTACCTTAGCATCTTTAATATTAGTAAAGTCAAAGCTATTAGATAATGAAAATTCTGCCGGTACATCATGTGAGTCTAAGTAACCCTTTTCTCTTTGATTAAAGGCTACCAAAAGTTCATGTAATGAACGACCATTATATTTCAAGGCATTGCTACCATGACGATTAATCGGATTAGCATGACTCATAAAGACGATCTGTTTACCACTAGATTTTTCTAAAATCTCGATAATTTCCTGCATTTGATCTTCACGAATCGCTAAACTGATTTTTGTATCGTACTTCTTTTTGCCATTTTTATCAAGCTCATATGGGATATCAGAAGTATTAATCGTAATAAAGCGTACATTATCTTTATCAAAATAAGCTACTCCATGTTGACGGGAAATATAGTGAATTCCCTTCTGGAAGTACATGGTTGGCCACATAATGTTTTCAAACTCACGTTCAGGGAAAGAAGCCTTTAAGTCATGATGCTCATCAAACTTATCATTTTCATCATGATTTCCCTTAATAATAGCAAAATTGGTTTTATTTGAACGAAAAGCCTTACGCAAAGAAATTAATTCTTGCTCACCCAGCATACCCGGATCAGAACCATCCATCCAATCACCTAAGTGGGCTTTAAGATCCAAGATATCAAGATCTTCTAAGTAATTAAACTCTTTAACATGAGTTAAGCCATTATAGCCATAAAAATCAATACTATCACTATCTTTATAGTGAGTATCGGTTAAGATTCCAATATTTACTGAATCTTCTCCTTGACGAATATGTTTTTTGGCAAATGCAACAAAGTCTTCTAGTTGTTGCTCAACAATATAGCGTCGCCCTGTTTCTTTATTGGTGAAAGCCCGAAAACGTCCCAGACGTTCATCATATGTACGCACATATTCTGGTGCCAAATCCTTTGCATCAATTGAACGCAATGCTTGATGCAAAACCCCATCATCATCTTTATAGACAACTAGGTCAAACTCTGCACCATTTGGAGTCCCTTGTGCCTTACCTACCCGGTACTCTCCGACTGTCATGTATTGTTGCATTTCATCAAAAGGACGGTTTCTCTTTGGCTGCTTAGCCTTGCGCAGCGTTCCTGAAAACTGATCTATTAATCCTTTTGTTTTTGTAAAAATTCCCATAAAAAGCTCTTCTTCTTCGTAAAAAAAGAGGTCAGCAATTTGACCTCTTAAATTAATTATTTGCCAAAGTATTTGCTGCTAAGCCTAAAGATAAGACCGCATCTTTTGACAAAACTTTTCGCAAATCGGTTTCGTCAATCGCACGTACTGCTCCGATCACCTTTAAGCTGTAAAGTAAAACATGTAAATCAGTTGCACGATCATAATTGCCATCTTCAAATGGTGCTTCATGATTATAAGTTAAGTTGATTTCGTTTTTATCAACATAACCATCTACGTGATTAGTTAAAATTCGGTCTTGAACATCACTAATAGTTTGGTTCATGTCGAGCAAAGTCAACTTACCATCACTTTCGCCATCATAGTAATCTTCAACCTTCATTGATAAATAATCTTTGATTGGCTTATCTAAAACTTTTAAGCTATCAATTTCAGCAAAGATCTTGTTTAGGTCTAATTTTTCTTCTCCACTAATAATTTTGTCTTGGGATGCGGCTAATTCATCAGCCAAATTCATGGTAGTTAAGTTTTCCATTTTATCCTCCTTGAAATACAGTTTTCATTATAGCAAAAAACCTAATAAAAGTCGGTTAATCTCGCAATATTATCTAATTATTAATAATTATACTTTCAAATTATAATTTCAGAACAAAAAAGAACTATTTTATAAAAAATAGTTCTTTTGCTAGATTATTTAAACAAGACGTTTTCTAATGGCACCTGAAATCCAATCAATTACAATTACCATAACCACAATTCCCAATAAAATAATTCCTACTCGGTTCCATTCACGGTATTGCAAAGCAATAATTAAAGGATAACCAATTCCTCCGGCTCCAACCAAACCAAGGATTGAGGCTGAACGAACTGAGACGTCAAACCGATAAAGCGTATTTGAAATTAAGGCTGGCATTAAGTTAGGCATTGTTGCAAAAGTAATCGTATTCCACTTCGAACCTCCAACAGAAGCAATCGCTTCATCGGCACTAGTATCTAAACTTTCTATTGCTTCTGAAAAAAGCATGGCTAACATCCCAACTGAGTGAAAGCCAAGAGCAAATACACCAGCAGCCGATCCAGGGCCAACAGCTTTAATAAACATTAAAGCCAAAATAATTTCTGGGAAGGAACGAATAACTGCTAAAACAATTTTGCCACTTCTAGATAAATACCATTTTTTATGCTTAGTATTAGCAGCCCAAAAGGCAAAAGGCAACGAAATCACTGCCGAAATAATTGTTCCCAAGAAGGCAATACAGATTGTATCCCAAAGCTGTGAAATCAGATCTTCGCCGCTCCCATTCCATACATATGACCAGTCTGGATGGAAAATTCCAGAAATTATTGCCCCGGTAATTTGAGCTGCACTTGACTTAATTCCGCCAAAATCAATGCCTGCTGCAGACCAAACAATTAAGACAACTGTCACAATTCCAATTAACCAATGAATTGTGCGCGTCCGCTTATTAACTGGTTTTGGAGGTAATTTTTTTAATTTACTAGTATTCATTATTTAGTCAATGCCTCCCTTGATGCTGATGAAATATAATCAATAATTACGACAGCGACAATGATCACAATTAAGATGGTTCCAGTACGATTGTATTGGAATAATTGTAAGGTCTGTTGTAAGTACAAACCAATACCACCGGCACCAATATAACCAAGAATTGTTGATGCTCTGACATTAATTTCAAATGCATAAAGTACATATGAAACAAAGTAAGTCATTACTTGCGGTAAGACAGCAAAATGAATAATTTGTAATTTTGATGCTCCGGATGCTGTCAAAGCCTCTATTGGTCCGTAGTCAATCGTTTCGATAGCTTCATAAAATAATTTCACTACCACACCAAAAGTAAATACCGACAAAGCGAATACCCCAGCAATTGGTCCGATTCCCACTACAGCAACAAAAAGTGCACCTAAAAGCAAATCAGGAATTGTTCTGATAATGTTCATTATCAATCTGAGAATACCAGTTAAAGCCTTATTTTTAACGATGTTTCTCGCAATTAAGAAGGAGTAAATAAAAGCAATTGCTGAACCAATGACAGTTCCCAAAATTGCCATCTTGATGGTTTCAATCAAGTATGGCCAAATTACGTGGGCATAACTCCAATCCGGCTTACACATTTGGACTAAGACATCCATGAATTGACCAAAGTTATCTGGAGCTAGCAGGACACTTAAGTGGGTATTAGTTACATTAATCGAAATAAATAAACCTGCGACTAAAACAATCAACCAGATGATAGTTGACCACTTTAGCTCTTTTTTCGGCAATTGCTTAAGTTGATGCTGTTTATCTGTCATTGTCAGCCTCCTCAAGTTGTCCCTTGTAAATTTTGTCAAAAATACTTTCTGGAGTTTCGCTCATCTGACCATCATAGATAATTTCACCACTTTTAACTCCAAGTACTCGATCTCCAAATTTTCGTGCAAGTTCAATACTATGAAGATTAGCTACTACGGTCATGCCATATTTTTGATTTAACATTTTCAAATATTGCATTACACTTTCAGCAGTTTTGGGGTCAAGTGAAGCTGTTGGTTCATCAGCTAAAATAATTTTCGGATTTTGAGTTAGTACTCGTGCAATTGAAACACGTTGTTGTTGTCCACCTGATAATTGATCTGCGCGAACATATACCTTATCTGCCAAATCAACTTGTTGAAGTGCTTCATAAGCCTTTTGTTTATCTTCAGCACTAAATAAGTTAAAGGTAGTTTTCCAAGAAGAATAATAGCCTACTTTTCCTGTCAAAACATTTCTTAAAACACTAGAACGTTTTACTAAATTAAAATTTTGGAAAATCATCCCAATATCACGGCGAATATTACGCAACTGCTTCCCCTTCGCATGCGTTATTGACTGACCATCAATCAAAATATCTCCTTCAGAAATATCTTGAAGACGATTAATTGAGCGAAGCAAAGTGGATTTACCGGCACCTGAAAGACCAACTACAACCACAAATTCACCTTTATTAATGTTGAGATTGATATCCTTTAAACCCTTAGTTCCATTTGGATAAACTTTAGTCACATTTTTTAATTGAATCATTGGTTGATTCTCCATGAGTTCTAACCCTTTCTTTTTACTAACTTTTATTGTTGTGTCTCGTCTACTAACTTGTCATACTTACGTACAACATTAAAATCACTATTTTTAGCTATCACATAGCCTTCATGACCATAAATTGATTCTAATAAGGCTCTTCCTTTTTTGGATTCACCTATTTCAATAAATGCCTTAGCTAATTTCTTGCGGAATTTTTTAGACATATTCGGTTGCACACAAATCGTGTCATTTGGAATTGGCTTAGTAAAGTAAATTGGTACAACTTTTTTCATAATATCAGGTTCATCGGCCTTAACATTATTTCTCGCATCTTCAAAGACAAAAGCTGCATCAGTATCGCCGTTTAAAACATTAAGAACAGCTTGATCATGACCGGTAACAGTAACCAACTTACATTCTTTTGGTACATTTAGTCCCTTTTCATATAATTCTGCTACTGGGAAAACATAGCCAGAACTAGAAGTAGGGTTTTGTACTGAGATACTTTTACCCTTTAAGTCTTTCCAAGATTTTATCTTAGAGCCCTTTTTTACTAAGATTTCAGCCCGATAAGATTTGACAAACTTCTTGCTAGGCATCCCATTTGGCTGCTGCACTCCATATCTTTCGGCCTGTAATAAAATATCAGCTGCACCTTGTTTATGACCCAATACATAACCGTCGGGAGGTAAAAAACCAACATCAACTTTTTTAGACTTCATTGCTTCGACAACAGTCGTATAATCTGTTGACATAGTCACATGAACTGGTATTCCTAGCTTCTTAGATAGCATCTCTTCCAGTGGTTTTGCTCGGCCTTCAAGCTTATCAGCAGCTTGGCTAGGAACAAACTGAACATTTAAAACTTTAGGCGTATAAGTTTTTTTACTATCAGTCTTTTTGGAACAAGCACTTGCTACAAGGGTAAGCATTACGGCTAATCCAATTACTAAAAATTTTTTTATTTTTTTCATCATGCCCTCCTACTGACACAATTAAAATCCGACAAAATACTTACTTTTTTCACAAACTTATAAAAAAAGACTTAATATGTGGTCGTTAAATACGACTTCATATTAAGTCTCTAATAGAACTCAAATTAATGAGCAAAGCAGCTATCACTAGGAATCTTTTCTTGCTAAATCCAGCTCCAAACATGTTGCTGCTCCTTTCCACCAACCCGCTACCGTTTGTTCTCTTGTATAATACCAGAAATATTCGTTATTGAGTATGTAAATTTTGTAAGAAAGCGTTTTACCATGTAGATTCTCTAATTGGTGCGTTCCAATTAAAATAAAAAGAATAGACCATTATTTTTAATGACCTATCCTCTTGCATAATTGATGCTCTTTATCTGAAGAATTTCTTTTTCTTTTTACTGATTTTTTCGTTCTCAACACCAGTCTTAACAATTAAGACATCTGCTAAAGCATGTTGATTTACGTATTCAGTTACACTACCCATTAATAAACGTTCGACTGCATTTAATCCAGTAGCACCCATGATGATCAAATCATTGCCATGATCTTCTACAAACTCAGTGGCAATAATGTGCTTTGGCGAGCCATAACGAATGTGATAACTTAAGTTGGTAAAATCTTTATTTTCCTTAGCCCACTCTTGCAAACTCTTTAGATAATCTTCTGAATCTTGGGTCATTTTATAAATTGTATCGCCAGAAATTAAAGTATCTTGCATCTCACCCATAAATTGACGCGTATCAATTACATTTAAAATATCTAAATGAGCATTATTATCAATTGCAATTTGGACAGCCTTATCAAAAGCTCTTTCTGCATTTTCTGATCCATCTACAGGTACTAAAATATTATTATAATCTTCAACCATAGTTACTCACTCCCGCTTCCTAAGTCTTTCTTTTCATGTTAATTCTACCATAATTATTGCTATCACAACCGTTTTAAACTACCAAACTTCATCAAAAATCTTTTTATCCAAAGTGATTTTTTTAGTTTAATTACCACTATTCTCCAATAACGTGATAAAATCATTAATGAGATAATATATTAAGTTTAGTGCCTTACTTAATATAGTGCAATCATTTTATCGATTTTTAAATTAAGGAAAGTACTGAAATGAGCGAAAAATATGAGACTAAATTAATTGGCGTTACATCTGGTCGCAATTTCCGCGAATTAGGTGGCTACAAAACAATAACTGGTCAAGAAATTAAAAGTCACAAACTTATTAGAAGCGGAAATTTAGCAGAGCTTTCTGATCAAGACGTAACTTTGTTAAAAGATTATGGTGTTAGGTATGATATTGACTTCAGATCAACTAAAGAAGTATCAGAACACCCTGATCGGGTTCCTGATGGTGCTCACTATGAGTTTGACCCCGTCTTTAGTGAAGATCTTACAAATGCTTCTAAAGGAATTTTTGCTTTAGAAGAAAACGCCGAAAAAGATCCTCAATTTGGCTATAGGCACATGTTTTATGCCTATGAAGATATGATCAAAAGTGATAGTGCCCAACAAGCATACCGAAAGTTTTTTGACCTTCTACTAGCAAATAGTAATGAGCATGAAGCTCTCTTATTTCATTGTACTGCCGGAAAAGACAGAACGGGATTTGGAGCGTTATTAATCCTTTCTGCTTTAGGTGTGCCATTTTCTACAATTAAATATGATTATACTTTAACTAATATTACTACTGCCGACTTTATTAACAATATGTTAAAGCAAGCGGCAGCCAGTGGTGCAAGCGAGCGTGTTTTACAGTCAATTAAAGATATTCAATCAGTTCATCCCGAATATTTGGATCATGCTGTATTCGTGTTAAACCAAGAATATGGCGGTATTAACGAATATCTCAGAAAAGTAATGAAATTATCAAGTAATGATATTTTAGATTTGAGAAAGATATATCTTAAGGACTAAAAATGAGTGAACCAAAATATTTACAAATTGAAAACACATTAAAAAACGAAATTCGTAATAAAAAATTTAAGTATGGCGAAGTTTTTTACAGTGAAAAAGAATTAGCACAAAAATTTAATGTCTCATCTATCACTGTTATTAGAGCAGTTAAAGATTTAGTAGCAGCCGGTTATCTAATTCGTTATCAAGGAAAAGGAACCTATGTTTCTTATTCTCCTAACAATCGCCTTGTCCATTATCAAGATGTAACAACCTATCCTGAATTAATTGAAGACAAAAATAAAAATGAAGAATCAATGGATGTTGTTAGCTTAGAAAAAGAAAGTGATCCAATTATTAATACGATCTTCAAAACGCCTAAGACTAATTTTTATTATCACCTTAAACAGATTAGAAAAGTCGATAATAAGCCTTTCATGTTTTATAACATCTATGTTCCACTTTCAATGATTAATCCAGTTAAGGCACAAAATAAAGATAACTACAAAAATATTTATTTAAATATTCAAGAAGATTGTAACTTTTATCTTTTGGATGAACCTTTTAAAGAAACTCACTCAATTATTCCTGCATTTAAGGAAGTAAGTGAAGCATTGGGGGTTGACCTAAATACACCAATCATTCGACAAGAGAGAACAATCGCTTCAGAAAGAAGTGGTGAAGTTTTACTTTATATGAATAATTACAAATTAAGTGATTATGGTGTTATTACTTTAACTTCAGCTAATTTTCCTGAAGACTAAAAACTAAGAATTTAAAAATAAGCTCCAAAAGTTAGATACTTTTGGAGCTTATTTTTTATAGTCAATTCCAAAATACATTAAGTATTTTGGACCTAGAAATTATTATCTAAAAAATCATAAATATAATTAGGATCGTCACTAGCAAATAATTCATTTAGATCAGCAACAGGTGTTTGAGCTAAGAAATCCATTATTTTGGCCAGCATATTAGAATGCATTTTAGGATCTTTGTTAAGTAAAATAAATAAAAATTTTACTTCTAATTCTTCAGCAGGATTTACCATATTATTAAACTTAATCGGAGTCTTAAGTCCAACAGGAATAATTAAACGCTTATTTACATATTGCCCTTCAGTATGAGGGATGGCAATATTAGGCAAATCCTTTGAAAGTGGCCGAGTAGAGACGCCCGTAGGATATTTTTCTTCCCTTTCAATAATATTATTAATAAAATCTTCTTTTACATAACCTTGCTTATATAGTTTGTCATAAACAGCTTTAAAGATTTTATTGCGATCAGTTTCATCAGTTACAAAGACCATTTTGGGTTCAAAAAGACTAATAGTATCCGTAATGAGCTCCTCCTTTTCTCATGGTGTTGATATATTTTTATTATAGCCCAAAGAACATTTTTTAAACATTATTAACTTAAGAGAAAAATTATTTCAACTCTGTTTTTAAAAATATTTTTTTGTTAAAGTTAACTTGTACATTATTAGGTTTAAACGAAAGGACCCTACGATGACAAAAACAAAAACCGTTTATTTTGGTGCTGGCTGGTTCAGCGATACTCAAAACAAGGCCTACAAAGATGCAATGAGTGCCTTACAAGCAAATCCAACAATTGACTTAGAAAATAGTTATGTCCCACTTCAAAATCAATACAAGGATATTCGCGTTGACGAACATCCAGAATATCTTCACGATAAAGAATGGGCACAAGCAACTTTTAACGGTGATTTAATTGGTATTAAGACAAGCGATATTATGCTTGGTGTCTATGTACCCAAGGAAGAAGATGTTGGTCTTGGGATGGAATTAGGCTATGCCATGAGTCATGGTAAATATGTTCTTTTAGTTATTCCTGATGAATTATTCGGTGAATCAATTAACCTAATGAGTTGGGGCGTTGCAGATAATGTTATCAAAATGAGTGAATTAGCTGATTTTGATTTCAACAAACCACGCTTCAACTTCTATGATGGTGCTGTTTACTAAAATTATATTTTGATCAAGCTTTTGCTTGATCTTTTTTTATTTGTTTCAAAGGCAGAACTTTTAGTTATATTCGGTATAATAGAGATAATGAAGTAAAAAATAATTACAAAGGAATATTTTATTTAAAATAGTGAATTATTATGACAGAAAATATGACACAAAATTTACACTCCTTACAACGTATTATTAGAGTTGCTAAGGGAACTCGTTTTTATGAATTAGAATTTGCTAGTGGTGAAAAAGCCCGTTTTTACATTATAGCTCCAGGAATTTTTCGCTTTATTGTTGATCCTAGTGGCGAATTTGCACCTCTTAATCCAGAATTAACTATTCCTGCTAATAATTTTAGTTTAGAATCATTCGAGGCTTCACAAGTCTTAGTCACTGATGAAACTTTCACAATTAAAAGTGGTCAATATTCGATACGTTTCCATCGTAATCCGGCTACTTTTAGCATCTTCGATGATCAACTACACCGTTACCGCTTAATGCAAGCAAGTCCGTTAGAACTGGGACCTAACGAAAGTCGTGAAATTTTACACCAAAGTAAAAATGAATTTTACTATGGTGGTGGTATGCAAAATGGCCGTTTTAGTCATAAGGGAAAAATCATCCAAATTCACAATACTAACTTAAGTGGAGACGGAGCAGTGGCAGTACCAATTGGATTCTTTTGGTCAAATGCTGGCTTTGGTGAATTACGTAATACTTGGCAAAATGGTACTTATGATTTTGGTGCAACTAATACTGAAGAAACTATTATTAGTCATCAGAGTCCTATTTTTGACAATTTTTACCTTCTCGGCGATTCTCCCGCTGCAATCATTAATCAATATTACAAGATTACCGGCCATCCCCTATTTTTGCCTAAGTATGCCTTAGGTTTAGGCTATATGAGTGATTTCGTTAATACTAAATGGGCTGAAGCCGATCCAAAAGAAGCAAGCGCCGTCAAGTTTGAAGATGGTAATAGTTATCGCCCTACTAGCGACGAAAATGAAGTTTATGCACAAGCATCTTTTAATGGAGAAGAAAAATATCAATTCTCTGCTCGTGCAATGGCAGAAAGGTTCATTAAGCATAATCTTGATTTGAACTGGTTGGTACCTAATTATAATGATGATCATGACTTACCTGAGAGCTCAGTCGAACATTTAACCGAATTTGCTAATGATCACGATTTAGTAATTGGCTTTTATAAAAAATTACCAGCAAATGCAGCCCCTAACTTTTTGGTAGCTGCAAAAGATAAAGCAACCATTGGTAATGCCAAGATTATTCAAAATATCGCTCAAGCTACTGATCCTTTAATTAAAGCAAGCAAAGACGAACGTCCATGGACTATTGCTGAAAATGGCTGGACTGCAATTCAAACCTTAAGTGCTTCAATCACTAATAATGTTGGTGGTGAGTGGGACGAACTTGCTACCCAAGTTGCCAGTTTTCTAGGTTTATCACTTTCTGGTCAACCAAATATGGGTAGTGCAATTGATGGCGTATATGGTGGGAATAATGCTCAGGTAAATGTGCGTGATTTTGAATGGAAAATTTTCACTCCCCTTTTATTTAATATTGACGGCTGGGGGAATATTCAAAAAACACCATTTGCTTTTAATACTAAAATTACTCGTATTAATCGCGCTTATCTTGAATTAAGAAAATATCTTACCCCTTACCTCTATGCCTTAACTCATGAAGCACAAAATGGTAATCCAGTAATTCGTCCATTTTTCTTAGAATTTCAGCACGAAAAAGTTAACTATACCGAACAAGTTAAGCATGAATTTATGTTGGGGAATAATATTTTAGTAGCACCAATTATTAATGGGCGAGAAGATTATCAAGGTAATTCAATTAAAGATAATCTTTATTTACCAGATCACCGAACATTCTGGGTTGATCCGTTTACTGGTAAAAAGCTTATTGGTGGCCGCGTTTATGACAAGCTCCATTATCCTCTTTGGCATTTACCAATTTTCATTAAAAGTGGCAGCATTCTTCAAGAAGACTTGCGTCAGGCTACAATCTTCCCACAAGGCAAGACTAAGCAAGTTCTTTATGCTGACGACGGCCATACCAATGCCTACGAACACAATGAATTTGCTACTACTACTATTACTAGCGAGCTCAACGATAATAAATTGAAGGTTACCATTTCTCCAACCAAAGGAGAATACGAGGGTCTCGAAAAAGAACAAGCTACTGAGCTTAACTTATTAGTAGATAAATATCCAGGTGAATTAGTTTTCCGTGTAAATGACCAAGTAACTCAACTCAATGAATTTGGTAATTATGAAGAATTTGCCACCTCTGACTCGGGCTATTTCTATAATCCAGACTACTTAGTCTTTCCACAATTCCAAAAATTTACTCAGGCAGCGCAACCTGCACTTCAAATTAAATTACCAAAAGCTGATATCTCAAACACTAAATATGAAATTAAGATTGATAACTATCATTATGGTGATGAAGTTGAACGTCATGCTATCACTGATTCAGCCTTGAGTGCTCCTCATAGTGCATCAATTAGTAGTGAACGTTTAACCTCTCGAAGTATTTCTGTTAACTGGGTTAATCCAACTGATTTTGCTGGTAAAAACATTAAAGCTGATATTGAAGTTAATGGTATTATCCATACTAATATTGATGGCAATAGTTTTACCTTCCACTCTTTAGAGCCTAATACCCGTTATCGCTTTAGAATTAGAAATAAATTTGGAAATAAAGTTTCTGATTGGACCGAATACTTTGGTGCCAAAACAAAACGTGATCAAATGGATTACGCTATTCCTGATATTAAAGTAACAACCAATTTTGAAAATGGCACAGATAGTTCTTTAGCTAACTTAGTCGACCATAGTTTAGCTTCAGAATGGATTACTAAAGCTCAAATTAGTCCAGATCACCCATTAGAATTGACCTTTACCTTTGATCAAGCTTATAAGTTAAGCCGTATGGTTTATGTACCACGTTCTCGTGATCGCAAGGGACATATTTTAAGAGCTCAAATTGCTATCTCTACTGATGGTACTAACTTTGGTAGTTGGAGTGACGAATATAATTGGCCAAACGATGCCAAAAATAAAGTTATTGGTTTACGTGATGTCGTTGCCAAGTCAATTAAAATGCGTATTCTAAAGACCAATGATGATTATGTGTCTGCGAAAGAAATTTTATTCTTTATTGCTAAACAGCAATAACTTGTTGATAATTTCATAATTAAAACAAATTAAAAGGAAGCTTTTAAGCTTCCTTTTTACTTTCTTCAGATTTTTTTGCCCAATCATAATGATCTGCTAAACTGCAGCCATCAGGCCCACAGACCATCCCTTTTTTAATATTGAGGTTTGCAAATGCAGCTTGCTTTACATTTTTCTTTTCTTCACTCATTTTTCTCTCTCCTAAACTCTAATACCATAATCTTCAGCTAAAATCGTCTTTACCCCTTCAACTGTCATTGGTGCCGTATGACCAGTTAGTAATTCGGTATTATCAGGTAAAGTAGCTATCTTTTTTGAAATTGAATCTATAATTTGTTCTTTATTGCCACCTGGAAATTCAGTTAAGCCAATATCGCTGTTATAAAGCATGTCGCCTACTAAGGCAAAACCATATTTCTTTGAATAAAAGATTTGTGAATCAGGTGTATGTCCTGGAGTAGCAATAGCTTCTAGCTCAAACGAACTATCATTACTTTTAACCACCGTATGATCTTTGATTAATTCAACTCTTTCAGGCCACTGAACATGTTGTTGGTAGCGAGCGGCCAAATTTAATTGATCATTTTTCATAAAATTCACTGCATTTTCATTAACAACACAGGCTACGCCAAGAGCATCTGCCACTTTTGCAGCTTGATAAGAATGATCAAAATGACCATGAGTCAAAAGTACCTTATCAATTTTCCAACCCTTATCAGCAATTTTTTTAAGTAATTTATCTCCTTGAGCACCAGGATCAATTAAAAAGCCATGTTTAGTATTTTCATCAATAAAGAAGTAAGCTGCTGTTTGAAAAACATTTACAACTGGTTGAATAAATAATTGCATTTATTCCTCCTCACTTGCTTCTGTAGCTAGGCTTTCTTTAATTGCCTTTTCGAACACTTCACGTGGTTGTGCACCCATGTAGCCCTTACCATCAATGACAAAGAAAGGAACTGCGTGCACTCCATTTTGTTGAACAAATAATTCATCACTTACTACCTTGTCATAGTAATCTTTAGAATCAAGCAATTTCTTAGCATCTGCTACATTGACTCCGGCCTCTTTAGCAGCTTCCAACAAAACATTCTGATCCGCTAATTTCTTGTTATCACCAAAGTAAGCTTGGAAAAGTAAATCTGAAAGCTTATCCACTACTGCTTGATCATAATTATCCTTAACCCATTGAGTTAAGCGGTGAGCATCCATTGTATTAGTATTTAAAGTTGAAGCGTAGTTGAATTCTAGGCCTTCTCCTCTACCCATTTGTGAAATTTGCTCAATTCTTTGAGCGGCTTCTTTTTCTGTTAGCCCATATTTTTTGGCAAAACGTTCAAGTGTAGTTTCGGTAACATCATTCTTAGCATCAGGATAAAGTTGGAAGGCATGACGATCAAAGTGAACTTTATCTTCTACCTTTAAGTCTTTCAAGATATTATTAATTCTTCCTTCTGCAATATAACAAAAAGGACATGCATAATCTGACCATACAGTTATTTCCATTTTATTTCTCCCTTTTCACTTACATTTAGTTAGTTATCTTTTGATATTTATAATTATAATTGCTAAACTTAGCGTGACAAGTAGGCACTTTATTAATAGTTAGTATCTAAAAGGATAGTATGCAAATGGATGAAAACCTCAAAAATTTTAAAACAAGCGAAATGATACCTTTTAACGAAGCTCTAGGCCTAATTTCAGGTAAATGGAAAATGAATATTCTTTACGCCTTATCACGTCTTGGTAAACTTCGTTATGGTCAAATTAAGAATTTGCTCGAAAGCATTACTCCCCATGTTCTAGCTACTAAGTTAAAAGAACTTGAAGAAGAAGGATTAATCAAGAGAACCGTTTATCCTGAAATCCCGCCAAAAGTTGAGTATGCAATTACAGCAAAGGGAGAAAGTTTACTTCCTATTCTTAAGCAGCTCTGTGATTGGGGCAAAATTAACTGCAATAAAAAAGATCAATCTTCTAATATTTAAGAGAGATTGATCTTTTTTTCTAATTAAAACTTTTATAGCTAGGAATAAAGTTCAAATGTTGGAGCCATTCAATACTTAATTTAAACCAATGTGCTGTATGCTCATCAACAACCCACGGGCGTCCTTCAACAGCTAATTCTGGTGTTGCTAAAGAAAAACCATGACCACCCTTATCAAAAATGTGAGCTTCAAATTGCACATTATGTTTACGCAATGCAGTCATATATTCTAAAGAATTATCAATTAGGACAGTTGGATCATCATAAGCCTGAAAAATAAAAGTTGGCGGAGTTTGATCAGTTACGCCTTTTGCACTATCTAAGAATTCTCTTTCAGCAGCATCATCTACTTCTTCTTTTTCAGCACTATTTAGTTTAAATCCAATTTTAGCGAAATTAATTAATGGATAGCCTAATATCGTAGCATTTGGTGCTACTTCTTCACGGCTATATTTAAATTCTTTTTGCCATTTTTCACTTTCAGCCATCATATTCATCACGCTAACAACATTTCCACCAGCAGAGAACCCAATTGTTACGATCTTTTCTGGATCAATACCCAAGCGTCCCGCATTTTCTCTAAAATACTGAATGGCTCTTAATCCTGATAAAGCTGCATCAGGATAAATATCACCTGGGTCATTAATTAAATTATATGAAACCACGGCACTATTAAATCCTTTATTAGCATAAGCTAAAGCTACCGGTTCCCCTTCTCGTAGAGAAAGATGATTAAATGAACCACCTGGAAAGACTAAAATTAAAGGACGTTTTTTCATTACTAGATCTGGATTCTCTTCAAGACCATAATAGGTCACTTTAAAATCACGCTCATTAAAATTTGTCAGTACTAAATGTCTAACATCCATCAAAAAACCTCCTATTTCTTGTTTTTATCTTTCCTACTTAAATTATTGGTTAACAGCAGTGTACTTAATGGTACTGTCAATAAAACGCCAATAAATGAATAAACAATAATTAAACATTCACCAACGAACAGTTTATCATTTACTACTTCAAAAAGTGAATAATGTAGTCTCATATACCAAATAAATAACGGCAAAAAACTACCAAAGAATCCAAACAAGATGGTATTCATCGCTGTGCCCAAAATATCACTACCTACCATGTTGCCATGCTTAAGTAATTGTTTGCGATTAATTGCCGGGTCATGTCTTTTTAATTCTAATAAGCCAGCACTCATTGCTACACTTGCTTCGGCAATTGCTCCAAGAGTTGAAAAAATAGCTACAATAATTGAAATCTGTGGAAAACTAATTCCTGCTTGTAAAGATAAGCCAACTAATTCTTCTCCTGCTTGGTCCCCAAATCCAGCCGTTTGAGCAAAATATTGAATAATTACAATCAATACAATAATTATCAAACTAACTACTAAAGCACTTAAAAAGGAATTTCTTGCTACTACATAATCATGAGTTCCCAGATAAATAATTGTTAATAGCTTTAGGGGGATGAATACTAATGCTACCGCAATGACGTTCACACCCCAAGAAATTAAGAGAGCTACCAAAATTATCAAACTTGCATTAATTATTACACTCAAGTAAGACTTGAGTCCGGTTTTTCCCCCAACAATAATCATTAAAACTAACAATAATAGTAATAAGGCAGATAAAGTTGTCATTAGTTTGCCTCCTTACTAGTTACATGCTTATGTAAAAATACACCTGATGCTAAAGTGGCAAATATTACTGTTAAAACAATTCCTACTGCCGAAATTAGACTTTGAATTACACCTAAAGACAAGGCAAACTCAAAGGTATAAACCAAAGTATTATTATCTCGCAGATATAAAATCGTCATTGGCAATGCCTCAGCCATAAAAATCAGTACTAAAACATTAATCAGCGGTCCCATTATTTCTTGCCCAAGTGTGCGCCCACTAACAAATAGGACTTTAAAAGTTAAATCTTTCTTATGTTGGCATAATGCATACAAGCTCGAAACAATATCCGTTGCCTCATCCATTACTGCACCTAGTACTCCAAGCAAAGTTTGCGCCAAAAATAAGGCCCTTGGATCTTGAGTGGCATAATCAACTGCTTCATATTTTATGCCACTTTCTCCAGTCACGCGCATAATTGCATAACAAATCCCAAATGATACAAAAACTCCTAAAAGCGTAGCTACAAGGGTAACCCACATTTTTGTGTTTAGGCCTTGAACAATTAAGAGCGAAACCAAAGTAAATATCACGACCGCACTACCATAAATTAAAAATATTTTAGTGCCATTTTCAGCAATATCGAATTTGATGACAAAATAAAAAATAATTGAATTGATGATCATTGAAAAAGCAAGAAGACTTGCATGTTTTCCCGTAATTGCTACTAGCAAACTTAAAACTAAAGTAATTGCAAAAATTACAACCCAATCTCTTTTTGGACTCATCAATTTTGCTTTTTTATTAATAAAGGAAAGTACCACTCTTTCATGGGGATAATATTTTTGGCTCATTGCCTGTGAAGGCGAATATGTATTGCTTAGGGAATAAATTTTTCCCTTATTTTTTCCCGACAACACTTTTATATGAAGAGTTTGCGTACGCACTTCATCTTTATTTTGATAATTATCTTCAGTCTTATTAACTAGCTCATCTTTAATGTGACTATCAGTGATTACTCCAATTGGCTTATCAGTAAAACTAGTTGAAAAATATATCCAAACAGTTAATCCTAATCCAATAAAGAAAATTATTAAACTAATCCACGTTTTTGTTTTAATATGCAAGATTATTTTGGCCTCGTTTATTATAGTTTATGCTAATATAGTAGCATCAATTTAAGCAGTAAATTTTAAATTTTAACTAAAGTCTACTTGTTAATTATAAGGTTGGTATGAAATGGAATTAATGAATTCAGCATTTACCTTGGCATTAGCATCTGCCATAAGCATAATTATTGCCCAGGCATTATCTCGAATTTCTGTCAATTATATTAGTATGATCATTGGTATTATCATTGCTTTAATTCCCTTACTTAATGATCAAGTTGCTCCATTTGATTCTCACGTCTTCATGGAATTAATTGTGGCACCTCTTTTGTTCTTTGAAGGACAAAAAACTCATATTCATAATATTCGAAAAAATATTTATCGTATTTTAGGCATTACGGTAATTATGGTTGTGATCGCCTTAATTGTTGGTGGTTTCGCTGCTGCTTGGATTGGAAGTTTAAGTTTACCCATAGCCTTTATCATTAGCAGTATTAGTACCCCAACTGATGCCACAGCTACTCAATCAGTTACCGAAGGATTAAGAGTTCCACGTAGAGTTAATGCTTCTTTAAAAGCTGAATCACTCTTTAATGATGCATCTGGAATTATTTTACTTAATATGGCATTGCTGTGGTTTACTAATGGCTATATTAATTATGGCCAAACAATATTTCAATTTCTCTATGCTTCAATTGGTGGTGCCCTAGCAGGACTTATTTTGGCCTGGGTTATTGTGATTTTTCGGCAATTTTTGGTCCGTACTCGTTTTAATTCATTAAATGCCCAAAATATTCTTTATATTTTTACACCTTTTATTATTTATATCATTGCCGAACACTTTAAATTTTCCGGTATCATCGCTGTGGTAGTGGCAGGGTTAATCCATAATGCCGAAACACAAGAAAGTTTACTAATTAACTCTCGCCAGATTCATATGGGGATTGACCTTAGAGACTTAATTTCAGAAATTTTCAACAGTATGGTTTTCGTTATTCTAGGAATTATGATGGTTAGAATTAGCCGCAATCGACTGTTTAATCATGCCGCCGGAACTTGGTTTTTGGTTGGCCTCGCTATTTACTTGGCTAACGTAATTGTTCGTTACTTCTATAGCTTGCTAATGCTTAAATTTAATAATCGCGAGGCCGTTGTTTTCGCCCTTGGTGGGGTTCATGGAGCAGTGACCCTTGCCTTAGCTTTGACCCTTTCAGCTTCAACTTTAGGCAGTAGTAATTACAATATGGTTATTATGTCTGAGGGTGTGCTGATTTTACTAAGTATGTTAGTTGCGACTATTATTTTTCAATTTATTTTGCCTCATCTTCCTTCTGAACACGAAGCATTAAAGGCTGTCAATAAAATTAGAAGTGAGATGGTTAAACAAGCTTTAGTAGAAATTCATCATATGTATTTGCCTGCTCGGGTCCGCCGTTACGTTATCTACATGTTATTAACTCAAAAACGTTCAATTTCAACCCGTGAATCACTTAAAACTCTGATTAAGTCACTTAATCAACCAACTTTTACTGACCAAGAAGAATACTTAATGCGTCTCGCCTTTTTTAGGGCATTTGCGATTGAACGTAATTATCTAGAAACAATCAGTCAAAAAAATAAAGAGTACGAAGATTATCTTCGTGATTTATATGACAATATTTTATTAGCTCAATCATTAATTATCGAACCTTATGATGAAGACTAAGATATAGAAAAACTCCTGAATTATTAATTTCAGGAGTTTTTTCTTATTTAAAAAATTTTTCCCACCAGTGTCTTTTTTGTGGAATTTGCATATCAGCAAGAGTCCGATGAACATTTTGTTGCGCACGTTTTTCTTGATTTTCTCGTGCCTTACGCAAAATTTCTTCATGAATATCTTCTGCTTTTGTTTCTTCAATAACCTGGTCCTTTTCTTCTGGTTGCTCATTACTTACTATTCCAGAAATATCAGGCATTGCAGCAATCTTAGGGTCAATTTCTTGATCTTTTTTTGTATCAGTTTCTGGCTGGGCCAAACGATGATTTTGATCGATAAGCTGTTGATTTTGCTTTTCTACACGCGTGACTTGGGCTTGTAAGGCTTGAATCGCTTCATTTTGACTAGCAATTGTTTGCTGTAACATTTGTAGTAAATTAACTACTTGTTGTGCATCAATACTAGTATTTAATTGAGTCTGCGGTTCGACCTCATTTTTAATTTTTTTAGTATCTGCTTCTGTTTTATCACTAATTGCAAAAATTTGTCGTGCAGCTTCTTGTAAGGTAATATCTTTTGTTTTAGCTAATTTTTTAAAAGCCTTTAATTCATCAATATTTTTATGGGTATAAAGACGAGATTTTTGCTTTGTTCGAGCATAATAAGATCTATTACTAGTTACCTTTTCTACAATTAAAGAATATTTTCTTAAGGTAGCCACACTTATTTTTAGTTCTTCAGCCACATCTGCAGGTGCTATTAGCTCTTCAAATTCACGCTTACTCACAGTTTAACTCCAACTTTCCTGATCCCTCTTAATCATGCTTATGTAACAAGGTCTTTTTATGGTTAAATCTTTCCATTCCCAAATTAATTAAACGAGTAATAAGTTCAGAATATGGAATCCCTACTTCTTCAAATAGCTTTGGGTACATACTAATATTAGTAAATCCAGGTAGGGCATTAACCTCAGTTAAGATAATTTTCTGATCTTCATCACGAAGCATAAAATCAGTTCTAGCTAATCCTGCACATTCAGTTGCTTGGTATACCTTTAAAGCATTTTTACGGACAGTTTCTACGATGCCTTCTGGAAGTTTAGCAGGAATTTGTAAGGTTGAAGTTGAACTATCATCATATTTATTTTCGTAAGTATAGAATGAATCTGATGCATTAATAATTTGACCAACACCAGCAACAATAGGCTTATCATTCCCCAATACCGCAGTTTCTACTTCACTACCATGTACAGTTTCTTCAACTAAAACTTTGTCATCATACTTAAAAGCTTCCGCTAATGCTTCTTGATATTCTTGGGCATTAGTTACATGGCTTACCCCAACAGAAGAACCTTGGTTTGAAGGTTTAACAAATAAATCTTTACCCAACTTTTCCGCAACATAATCATAGTTTACTTTTGAATTATCTTTTTCATCGTATTCAAAACGCTTGATTGAAATCCAGTCGGCTACAGGCACACCAACACGTTGGGCCAAAATTTTAGTCATTTCTTTATCCATCGTGACAGCTGCGCCTAAGATATCATCCCCAACAAATGGCTTATCTAGAATGCGGAACAACCCTTGTAAACCACCATCTTCTCCCAAATTACCATGCACAATTGGGAAAAAGATATCAATGTTTGGGCGGTCTTCAAGATTAGCTATATTTGAAATATTTGCTACCTTATGAGGGTTTTCAACTGTCATCTTAGGATTATCCAAAACCTTGCGTGAATCTTCATCGCCAGCTAAATAACCATCATTAGTAATCCACATTGGATAAACATCAAATTTGTTAGTATCAATAGCATTAAAAATATTATGGGCTGATTGAATGGATACCTCATATTCTGAAGAATTTCCACCAAAAACTAAGCCTACTGTTGTCTTGTTTGTCATTTTTTATCTCCTTAATAGTCCTCAAACTCTTATTATAAACAATGCAGTCCTACCTGTATCCACTTTTTTATTAAAAATTCTAAAAATCTAAAATTATACTTAAAAGTAGCCCTAGGATTTGTCATAATATAGGCAAGTGAAAGGAGTAAAGTAATGAAATTTCAACAAAGACTTACACTTTTGATAACCAGTATTACTTTGATCTTACCCTTTGAAGTTGCCGATCATTCTTATGCAGCTACCTTCACTAGTAGCGAAATCAATGAAATCAAGCAAGTACAAAATAAATATGCTGCCCTACCCAAACTACCATATACTAGCGCCAATCTTTATGCCGTCCCACCTCACCTAACAGCACCATTTTCCGTAGGCCAAGTAACCGATAGTTATATTTCTAGTACTTTAGCTTATATTAACTTTTACCGTCAGCTTTTTGCTTTACCTACTATCTCAAGCAATAATGCTGACAATAGTAATGCACAAATTGCCGCAAGTGTAATGGCTGCTATCAATGCCAATCCATTTCATAATCAACATGGGCTACCTAATGAAAAACAACCAAGCTATATTAATGATATGGATTGGAATTTGGCAAAAACAACCACAGCAAGTTCTAACTTAAATTTCAATGCCAGTAATGAATCAGCTGGTGATGTTGTAACTGATCTTTTAACCGACCGCTTCAATTTAGATGGATCTGACACTGGTCACCGTGCTTGGCTTTTATCAACTAGAGCTACTACTACTGGAATTGGCGCAGCTTACGGTGGTAATGGCTATCGTTACACAGTACAACAAGTAGTATATCCTGGAGATACCTTCAATGCCCCAGCCAAATCGAGTGTTACTTATCCTAGTAGCGGAATTTTTCCAATTGAACTTGTCCAAGGTAGCAATATTGCCTGGTCAGTCTATCTTTCTGATCAGACAGTCAATGGTACTCCTAGTATCAAAATCACCGATCTTGATACCGGACAAACAAGTTATGGCACTAATGTAAAAAATTACTCTAGTCAAGGATTTGGAAATTTTGCCACAATTCTTACATATTATCCAGGGAATATTAATCTAGTATCTGGTCATGCTTATAGCGTCCAAATTGACGGTGTAACTTCTTACACTTTTAAGCTATTCAATGAAGTAGCAAGCAATCAGCCAACTCTTAATCAAGCTACTAATAAACAAGCGGCAACTAATGATTCTCCAATGACTTCCACTGACGTTACAACTAATCAAAGTGATACACCACAAGAAGCAGATATTAAAATAAAATCTGCACTACTATTAAAAGCCCAAAAATTAGCAGATTCACTTAATAAAGGCCGAATTTATAATCCTCTTAACTTTGGTCGTTCTTACCAAAATGGTAAGCGCTACTTTAATCTAGGTTCTAATCAGTGGTTCCATAATTTTTACTTAGTAAATAATCCTGAAATTGAGGCCGGCATCATTAATATTTCTGATACTGCACTTGACACTAATATTTACACTAGTCCATATCATGATCTCCAAAAGGTAAGTACAACTCATGTTAGTCGTGGTAAAAGTTATGCTTATGGTCAAACAATTAAAATTGGAAAAACAAGATGGTTCTACCTCGGGCCAAATCAATGGATTCAACAACCAGCTTCTCGTAAACTTAATCTAAAATCTTAGCCAAGGTTAATAACATATGTTCTTTTATTTTCATTATACTTATCCCTTATACAATTATGGAATATATGAAAAAAGTACTTGATTTTGTTTTTTATGACAGTAAAATATAGATAAAGAAATGGTTAAGGAACCTGCATAAATACTTAGATTTATGCATTTTCACAATTATTTATACCCTAACTACTTTATACTTACTTAAATACAATTAAGATCATCCTTCCGATGCCATTTCCTAATAAAATAAAAAAGAAGCACTAGAAAAATCTAGTGCTTCTTTTTTATTCTTCTTAATTTGTTATTTATTAAACTAGTTTATTTAGGATCAGATAATTCCCAAGTAATCGTTGAAATAATAAATAAAGCAACTCCTACGATTACTAATTCTAAAAAGATTCCACTAGCTATTTCTAAGAAGTACCCAATACTAAAAATTAAGCCTTCAACATTGAAAATAAGTGGAATCAAGGCGAGCAAAGCATAAATTACAATTAATAAAGTTCCTGTCCACATCCCTGCTGCAGTAATAATATGGGTTAATTGTCGCAGAGCTACCTGCTGTTTTAAATTTTTAATCAACGACCAGCCAGCTAATAAACACATAAAAATTATTACTAGATTTATTACTAAAAATAGCGTTTCAATGTTGGCACACAAAGTAACTGCTGCCAAATCAAATCCTGTAATAATTGTATAGGTTCCACTACGACTGAACTTTTTCAATTGCTTTTGTACTGATTTTGCTTCTACAGAAGAATTATCATCAATTTTATGTAGAATTACATATCTAATCTCATTTGCTAGGCTAGCATTCTCAGCTTTAAACCAATGCACACCTAAAGTATAATCAACGAGCGCATCAGCAATTGGCTGTGTTTGCTTAGTAGTTAAGAGGTTATTGGCATCACCATTTCGATCCGCTCCAACCAACTCAGCAAAATCATCAAACTTTTCGTTTACAAATCTTTCTACTACTACACTATTACTCTCCTTGGCAATTTGCTTTTTCATAAAAGCAGGATTCATAAAAGTAAAAAGACTAAACACCAAAGTTATAATCGTAAACATGATAAAAATTAGGGCTCTTTTGTCATGTCTACTTTCTTCTTGATCGATTCTACGCAATTCTACGCGTGAACCTTCCATAACTACTTATCCTTTCCATCTTCTTTTTCATCAAACATATGATTAAGAAGATTAAAAATCTTACTAATATCAAAATTTTTAATTATTTCATGACCCTCACTCAAGACATGTTTAATTTCACTTTGTGATGCTCCAGCAAAAGTCGCCATATAACTTTTAATCATCATATCAGTAATTTGTTCAGGATCTAAATTTAATTCTTCACGCTTCAAAAAGAGAGTCACGGTTCCAGGAATTACAAAAGTTAATCCTAATTCCATTGCTTTGCTTCCGCCTAGTTTATCTACCACTTCTTCTTGCTCAAGCCAATTTTGCAAGCGCTCAAGCCATTTAGCAGTTGAAGCTTGGTCTTTGATGCTACTTTCTAAAACTCTTGCAGTAGCCTCATCTTCTGCGCCTAATTGCATAATAATATAGGTGAAGACCTTCATTCTAACAAATTCATTATTAAAATTAATTTCATCATATGAGAGAGCATTTAAAACTGTACTCATATATGTTGTTACAATTTCAATAATTAATTTACTCTTATGGGGATAGTAAGATTGAAGTAACGATTTAGAAATACCAGATTTATCAGCAATTTTTTGTAAAGAAACACGTTGCATCCTATCTTCTTGCAATAAATCAAAAGTATTTCTTAAAATCGTTCTACGTCTTTTCATGTTTTTTTGTCGTGCCATATTATTTCCTCTAATCTAAAGTCTAGTATCGCAATTATATCAAGCAATAATATTTTTGTATAGAAAAAGCCGCCAAAAAGGCGGTTTTCTTTGAATAATTTTAATTATCCTTGAATTCTGTTTTGTTCATCAAAAATTTGGTGAATTGATTTGTCATTATAAATATAATCAATTCCACGAGCAAGTAAACGATCAACAGATAAACGTACCATTCGATCAGGGTACTTCTTATGCTTAATTGTATCAGTTACTACAATTTGTTCGATAGGTAATTCATTCAAGACAGCAGTAGCATTTTGAGAAAGTAAAGCATGGGTTGCAGCAACATAAACTTTCTTTGCTCCTGCAGCCAAAACTGATTTAGTAGAAGAAGCAATCCGTGAACCAGTATCAATCAAATCATCAACAATGATAACCGTTTTACCCTTCACGTCCCCAATCATATCGTGAACATCTGTATCATATCTTTCACCACGTTGATCAACAATTGCAATTGGCGCATCAAAATGAGAACCAAATTGACGAGCTAGTTTTGCACCAGAATGATCTGGAGAAACCACCACAACATCATCTGTATCCTTGGTTGCAATTCCATTATCAATGAAGTATTGTGCCAGAATTGGCATTGCATGCAAGTGATCCACAGGGATGTGATAAAATCCTTGAATCTGTGAGGCATGTAAATCAACAGCAATTAAATCATCAATTCGGTTTAATTGTAATAAATTAGCTAGTAACTTAGCAGTAATTGGCTCACGTGAACGATTTTTAGTATCTTGACGTGAATATGCCATATAAGGAATTACAACATTAATGGAATGAGCTGATGCTCGATGGAGCGCATCTAAAGTAATCATTAACTCCATGAAGTTTTCATTAACGGGATCCTGAATGGATTGAATAACGTAAACATCACAACCTCTGACACTTTCAGGGATGTTTACTTGAATTTCACCATCACTAAAGTGTTGTACTGCGGTTTCTAATAACGGCTTATCAAGCGCTGCTGCAATTCGTTCAGCCAGAACCTGATTTCCTGCAAGTCCAATAATTTTCATTGGATGCAACATTTCATGTAATTCTTCTTTATTCATTTTTTCCTATCCTTCTTTTGAATTACCGGTTGTCATCATCATTATAACGGAAAATGATAATAATTAAAAAGAACCGAGTAAAATTTCGGCTCTTCTATCAAATTAATTCTCTTTATAAAAGTTTTTAATTAAATCAAGTAGTTTAAGACTATGAACAACATAGCTTTCATGATTTTGTCGCGGCATAATAACTAAACGTGAATTTGGTAAAAATTGACTATACCAGCGAACATGGTCTACTTTTACCCAATCCTTTTCACCAACAACACATAAAGTAGGAATGCTAATCTGCTGAAGTTTTCGCGGTTCAATGAAGGTTTCTTTAAGAGCTACTTTACTATCACGGTCACCAATTAAAATTCCACGCAAACTGTTCCAAGTGATATGACTTGCAGTTACACCGTTACCATTAACATAAGTTCCAGCAACAATTAATTTAGCAATTAATCCTGGGTATTGACTCGCTAATAATAGAGCAGCTACTCCGCCTGCTCCATATCCCAAAACATAGGGATCTTTTAAATTTAAGTTTCTAATAAATTCAGCCAGGTCCTCTACATCAGTTTGATAGTGTTCACTAGCTTCACCACCACTTAAACCATGACCACGCATATCAGGCACGTAAACAGTATAATATAGCGAAAGTGGAGCAAGTAACTTATCAAAGATAGCTCCATCTTGGTGGTGACCATGAATCAAAATCAAGGGGTGTCCTTGACCTAATTTTTGATAGTAAATTTCAATATCATTTACTTTAACTTTCATAATTCTCCTCCAGCATAAAACTAGTTTTTGACCCTACTTTCCTGGTAAAATATAAGTATAAATAATCAACAAATATTTTTATTAAGGAGTTGTTAATTATGACTAACCAATCAATCTTTTTTAACCCTGGCGACGCCATTGCTTCAACTCATGATTTTAAAGAAGCACGTCGCAGTGCTGAAATTTTTAAAGCAAAAACTGATGCTAATAACAAATTAGTGATTGCTCAAAATGACAAAAATGGTGAGTTTACTATCTACTATGCAGACAAAGTAGCTGACAAAGCTCACGGTATTCCGCATCATCTTAAAGATGAAATTTAATTTTTATAATTTCCATCACTTAAAGCTGCTTTTTTAGCAGCTTTTTTGTTGCTTTTATTTTTATCTCTTTCAGCTAGGAGACTTTTAATAATCTGACTCCAAACACGATAATTAGCCTTAAAATTGTCAGGTACCTTTTTTAAATCAATTGTATGCACCATGCTATCAGCTCTTTGCCAATAATGATACAAAGGCTTAGACGTGAAATAATATCCATCCGTTAAAGCCACATACTTCACATTAAAAATTTGATCTTCCATAAAGGCAAGATTTTTTACAAAGTCTAAATTATATTTACGTACAACTTCAGTTCGATAACCTTTATTCCAGGTATAGCCTTTTACTGGAGAACTAAAAATATTAGTCATTTTTAAGTAAGTATCGCGCTTACTTAATAGTCCATTTTCTTTTTTCTTATCTACAGCACGACTTGAATGATGTCTTTGAGAATCAATCCAAAAGCCACATGAAACCATAGCAACCTCTGGGTGCTTGGCAAATGCATCTACAAAAAATTCTGTATAACCTGGATCGACCCAGTCATCCCCATCATGGAAAGTAAAGTATGGTGTATCCACCAAACTCATTCCTAAATTACGCGCATCAGATAATCCACCATTAGGCTTATCAACTATCTTAAAAAATCTAAATTTATCACGGTATGATTCGGCTATTTCATGAGTTCTATCACTAGAACCATCATTGATAATTAACAATTTAAAATTTTTATCTTTTTGAATTGCTAAATGGTCAAGGGCACGACCTAAATACTTTTCCATATTATAAACCGGCATAATTACAGTTAATAATGGCTGACGTAACACAAGCTCTAGCCTCCTTTGCATTATTTGATTATATCATCTTAAGAGAATATTACATAATTAGAGTAGTTTTTTAGGGTATAATGAGCATAAGATTTATCTATATTTATATTTGCTAAATAATTATAGGAGAAAATTTTAAAATGAAAAAATTAATGACCGTCTTTAGTGCATTTTTAGTTAGTGGTTTACTTAGTATTTTTGCATTACCTACTTCTAGCCACGTTAAAGCTGATGATGATACCCCTGTTGTTACTTTAGGTACTTCTTTAACCAATTCTCAAAGACAAGGCACAATCGATACTCTAACTCAATCCTTAAATGGTGCTAGCTACCGCACTATTACTATTACCGGGTCAGATTTAGTCAAGTATTTAAATCCTTCAGGTGCAGACTTCACTAATAATTCTGGTGTTTGGTCAAGTGCTCTAATTCAAAAGACTGCTTCCGGAAGTGGTATTAATGTTCACATCTTACCTTATAATGGCCATAACAACATTACGACTATTACTGCTAACCAATACAAAAATGCCGCTTTAACTGCTGGTATTAGCGATGCTAACATTTATGTTACTAGTGCTAACCCAATTGATGGTTCAGGCGCTTTAGCTGGTGTATATGCAGCTTATGCCAAAACCGGTGACTCTTTAAACCAGAGTCAAATTAATGCGGCTCAAGATGAGATGAATACTTTAAGTGGGATTACAGAACAAAACAAGGGCAAAGATGGCTATTCAGATGCGCAATTAAATAATGCAATTGCTGGTGCTAAAGCCGAAATGGCAAAACAAGGTAGCAATATTTCTAACTCTGAAATCAGAAATATTGTTAATAATCAAATCAATATAAACCATTTAGGTGACACTATTACTAATAACCAAAAAGAACAAATTATTAACTTATTAATTACCATTAAAAATTCTGGTGCTTTAAAGAATAAGAATTTTGCTCAACAAGCTAATAAATTAACCGATCAAATTCAATCCGGTGCTAAAAATATCTTTAGTAAATTCAACACTCCCGAAACTCGTAACTGGTTCCAACAAATCATTGATTCTGTTGTCAATTGGTTTAAAGGCTTATTTGGTGGGGTCATCATTTTTAATTAACTAAACCAGATAAAAAGACTTATTTCTTACTGAAATAGGTCTTTTTTTTGATATGATAGAAAGCAAGTAATAATTTTTTTGGAGGAAGTAATTTGAGTTTAAAATACGCCCCTAAATATCGTGTTTTTCTATTTCTTATTTTTTGTATTATCAAAGCTTGTGATGTTTTATTCATCGCCTACATGATTAAATTAATGCTCAACTTAGCCTCTAGTGGCAGCAAAGATGTTAACGAGCTAATTAAATTAGCTATTATTGCTGGTATAGGTCAACTCGGTTTTACTTGTTCTAACTTTTTCTATGAACATTTAAAAATGACGATCATCAAAAATGTTAACCTAGTGCTTAAAAATGCGAATTTAAATTATTTAGTAGCACAAGCAAAAAATGATACTAAATCTGGTTTAAGCTTGATGACAAACGACTTAAAACAAATTGAAACTGGTCGTGTTACTGCTCAGCTAGATATGTGTTACCAAGCCATCTTATTTATTGGATCTATTTCATTTGCTTTCATTAATTCTTGGCAAATGACAATTATTTTTATTGTAACCTCAATTGCACCTGCACTTGTTCAAATTCTGACTAGTCGCCTGATTACACGCAAGGCCAAAGTTTGGACCGATGCCAACGCTGATTATACTCAACACGTTTCTGATAGTTTAAATGGGGCTGAGGCCGCTAAATTATATAATGTGCAACCCACTATTATTTCGCGAGCAGTAGCTAGTGCTCAACGAATGGAAGAAGCACTTCGGAGTATGAATTTCACTCAGGCATGGGCTTTAGAAGTAATTTATACTGTTGCAGAACTGTTCTGCTTCATTATTCCATGTACTATTGGTGGAGTTTTGATGATGCATGGACAATTAAAAGTCGGAACCTTGGTGCTAATGGTTGACTTAGCCATGAATTTTATTACTCCTGTGGTAACTATTTTCCAAGAATTTAATCAGGTTAAATCCACTGATCCAATGTGGAAAAAGACTTTATTGGCTCTCAACTATCTTGTTAGACCTCAAGAAAAAAACAGTAATAACTGCAATGAATTTGTCGACCTCAGAATTAAAGACTTAGCTTACAAAACCAATAAAACAAATACTGAGATTTTCAAAAATGTTGATTTTTCAGTTACTCCAGGCAAGAAAACGCTCTTAATGGCTCCTTCAGGCTGGGGTAAAACTACCCTCTTAAAATTAATGATGGGAAGTAAGACTCCAAGTGATGGACAAATCTTAATTAACGGTCAAAATCTTACTAATAATTGGCTTCAACTTCATAACTACTTCTCCTACGTCAATCAAAAACCATTCATGTTCGATGATACTTTACGCTTCAACATTACTTTAGGCAGAAAAGTTAGTGGAGAAAAATTAAAACAAGTAATTCACGAAGCTGGCTTAGATGAATTAGTCAAAGAAAAAGGGCTTGATAGTCCTATTGGAGAAAATGGAAATCAATTATCTGGTGGTCAAATTCAACGAGTGGAAATTGCACGCGCCCTACTTTCTCAACGGCCAATTTTACTTGCTGACGAAGCTACGAGTGCCCTAGACCCTCATTTATCACTGGAAATCCATGAGACATTACTCAAGAATCCTAATATAGCAGTAATTGAAGTTGCTCATAAGATTTCTCCAGCCGAAAAAGCTATGTTCGACCAGATTATTCATTTAGACCAAACTTCTAACAATTAAAGCAGTTGCTGAGCAACTGCTTTTTAGCTTATGACAGATTCTGAGATTAAATGTTAAAATGATTCTATTATTTATTTAACTATGGCATTTTAAAAATACCTTTCAAAGAAAGGAGGAACTATGTTTTTTAGGCAAAAAAAATATGCTGAAGAAGCAGAAAAGAATCGTAAAACTAACCCTAACGAAGCCAAGCCTAATGTTGTCTTCCTAACTATTATTGGGCTCTTAGGTACTTTTACTCCTACTCGCTGGCTTTTACGCTTACATCCTCGCAAGATTCACGACACTTCAATAACTGAACCTTTGACTTCATCAATTAAACAAACACCAATCATTTACATGCATGGCTTTCGTGGCGGAGACTATACCACTCAACTCATGGTCCAAGAAACCACTAAGCTAAAACCCAATCATGCCTATCTCAAAGTTAAAGTAGATTTATTTAATAACTTTGAAATTTCTGGTACTTGGACTAATGATTCTCATCCAATTGTCCAACTTGTTTTTAAACAAAATATTGTAGGCGTATATGCCATTTCTTACATGCAAAGACTAGCTCTTGCCTTCTTAAAGAAGAAATATCACTTCGATCATTATGATGCGATTGCGCATTCTTTGGGAGCCCCCTCATTAGTTAAAACTGAAATGCGTGTTCACAAGCATAAGCGTTATCCTCATCTAGACAAATTTGTCTCAATTGCAGGTCCTTTTGATGGAGTAATGTATTTAGGTGATATCCCTAATATTAATCACCTAACTCCCAATGGACGTCCCTTATTTATGACTTGGTCTTACGCTGGGATGTTGCTTCAGCGAAAAAGATTTGATCCCCAGATCAAGGTATTAAACATTTACGGCAACGTGTTAGACGAAACTAATAGCGATAAATTCATCTCTGTTACTTCAGCAAAATCAATTCGTTACATTCTAGCTCCAGTAGTTTCATTTTTTGAAGAAATTGAAATGCGTGGGGAAATGGCTGAACACAGTAATATGCATGATAATACTTTAGTAATTAAAATTATTAATAAATTTTTGGGGTTAATTCCTGAAAATAAATGATCATTTTTAGAAGGGAGGAAAAACATGTTTTGGGACAACGATTGGCTCAAACTCTTAATCGCAGTTAACACAATTCTAGCTTTTTATGTTGTCTTTCACCGGAAACGATCAGTTGCTGCTTCATGGGCCTGGTTAATCATCTTAATCATTTTCCCCATTGCGGGCTTTATCTTATATGGCTTTACCAGTCGCGGTCTTTCGCAGGAAAATCTTTTTGCAATTAATCACCAGAAACATATCGGTCTATTCAAAGTCAATCGAATGATTCCAAAAGCGCCAATCAAGGCAGGTCCTTCTGATACTTCTAATATAGATCCAATCTTAATTGACTATTTCAATGATCAACATGAAGCTCCTCTATCTAAAAATAATAAAGTTAAGATCTTTACTAATGGTGAAGATAAGTTCCATTACTTATTTAAAGATATTGAAAATGCCCAGGAAACAATTAATGTTGAATATTATTCCTTTATGAATGATGACCTGGGAAATACTTTTTTAGAGTTATTAGTTAAAAAGGCTAAACAAGGAATTAAAGTGCGCGTAATCTATGATCCCTGGGGCTCTCCTGGAGCTCATTTAGCTTGGTTTCAGCCACTGATTGATCAAGGTGGCGAGGTAATTGCCTTTATCACTGCTCAAAATATGATTACAAAGTACCGTATGAACTATCACTTGCACCGCAAAATTGTAGTAATTGATGGCAAAATCTCTTGGACCGGTGGCTATAACGTAGGGAACCAATACGTTAATAAGAGCAAACGATTTGGTTTTTGGCGTGATACTCATGTACGAATTGTCGGGTCCGCCTCATTACTTCTTCAAGAAAGATTTGCAATGGATTGGAATGCTTCAATCAAAAATAAAAACCAGGCAATCATTTTCTCACAGCGGCTTTTTCCAAAAATTGAAGAAAAATATCTTAGCGATGAAAATGTTGCGACTCAAATTATAAGTGATGGTCCGGACCAAGAAACACCATACTTACGCAATGGAATGATGCGATTAATGATGGCAGCTAAAAAAAGTATCTGGATCCAAACACCTTATCTAATTCCCGATGATCCAATGCTGGCCACTTGGGTAACCGCTGCTCATTCAGGAGTTGAAGTTAAAATCATGATTCCTTCCATGCCTGACCACCCTTTCATCTACCGAGCTACCCAATGGTATGCACGCTACTTATTGCATGAGGGAGTTAGAATTTATATATATAACAACGGCTTTCTTCATGCTAAAACAGTGACAATTGATCATAACTTTGCTGCAATCGGTTCCATGAACCAAGACTATCGATCTTATGAACTGAATTTTGAAACTGACGCAATTTTTTATGATCGCAATGTTACTAATGAGCTACGAGAAATTTTCCTAAATGACTCTAAATACTGTCATGAGTTGACAATTGCTGATACTGAGCGCTGGTCACGTTGGCTTCGATTTAAACAAGCTTTTTCACGCTTACTTTCACCAATTTTATAATTAAAAAAATGAGTAGAACTTCTACTCATTTTTTTAAATTAATTTTCTTATTTCGATTGGCGTTTCTTTTCCAATATATCTTTGAATTGCCACTAGAATTACTTCTAAACCTTGTGAAAAGCGTAATGTAAAGGCCGTACGCTTATGTGTTTGAAAGATTACCATTGTCGTTGGCTTACGCGAAGTAGGGAGAGGAATGAGCGTTACTCTTTCAATCTCCGAATATTTGACTGTTCGTTTAAAATATCCACTCACTACTAAGCGATTTTTAGCAAAACCTGAAAAGCCATCCACAATGCTCATTAAAATAAAGGCAGCAATTATTGCATTTAGTCCTAGAGTAGGATTAGAAAGATAATCCATACTAAAAAATATTACTAAAAATACTAAAGTCCAGAATAATGATGCAATACGATAATGAGCCTTCAATTCAATTACAGCTTGCCAGTACCAGCTATAAAACAAGTAGCCAACAATATAAATATCAATCAGAATATATAATAATAACATTTAACTTCCCCTATTTACTTTTTTTAATTATATCAAAGAGCTAACTATCAACAAAAACTTATCCTACTTGTTTTTAAAATTTTTTTGTTATTTTTATTTTTTTAATACAAAAGCTATAGCTTCGTTTTCTATTGCACCTCAGTCTTATTGAAGTTTTAATAAAAAAGTGATACTTTGTCACTTTTATAATTAAATATGTTATTGTTATAGTTAGGTAATAAAAAGTTGTTAATGCAAAAAAAGAAAGTTGGAAATAGATGGCATTAAATAATAATGTGTACTATTATGATACAGTCCAGATTTCTCCTTGGACTTACCAAATTGTCGTAAGTACTGAAGGATTGGTATTTGTTGGACTAAAAGAAGACAAAACCTATTCTTCATTTCATAATTATTATCCAAATCAAATGCTCGTCCAAGATCCAAAACGAGTATCACCATATATTGAAGAACTAAAGGAATACTTTGCTGGTAAGCGTCGTAAATTCGACTTACCAATTGACTATAGTGCGTTTGGGACCTCTTTTCAGAATAAAGTAATTCAAATGGTGCAGAAGATTCCTTACGGAACTACAGTTACATATGCAGACCTTGCTTCAGCTATTAATGGTTCTACTTCAGTTAGAGCAGTTGCTCACGCAGTAGCCTTGAATCCAAACTTAATTTTTATTCCAAGTCATCGAGTGATTTTGACTAAGGATAATGTTGGTGCTTATCGCATGGGATCAAAAGAAAAATTACGTTTAATAAACTTAGAAAAAGGATATTTGCATGCAACTTCTTAGACTTTATGCCCCATTTTTTGACTTAAATAATTGGGGCTATGTGCTGACAAGTGGTAAAGATTGGATCATGATCTTTACCTTGATTCTTATGGAATGTTTGCTCTCAGTTGATAATGCCGTGGTATTAGCGGCACAAACTCAAGTCCTACCCACAGAAAAAGAAAAAAAGGAATCTCTAATCTATGGTTTATGGGGAGCTTACCTTTTTCGTTTTATCGTAATTGGGATCGGAACATATTTAATTCACTTCTGGGAAATTAAGCTTTTAGGTGGAATTTATTTATTTTACCTGGTTTATCGCTACTTTTATGATTTACGCCATCCTAAGGAAGATAAAGTCGAATCATCACACCCAAAAAAGCAAAAAAAGTCTAACAAAAAGCATCATCTATCACTATTTTGGCGTACTGTAATTTCTATTGAATCGATGGATATAGTATTTTCAATTGACTCAGTTCTAGCTGCTCTGGCAATGTCAAATAATCCAGTTGTCGTCTTAATTGGTGGGATGATAGGAATTTTATGTATGCGAGGAGTAGCCGAAGTTATTATTAAACTTATGAAAATTATTCCTGAGTTGCAAACTATGGCTTATATTTTAATTGCTATTATCGCAGCTAAGCTTTTAGTCTCACTTCCGCCAATCAATTATAAAGTTCCAGACGTAGTATTTGCTATTATTGTTTTTGGTACTGTTGGCTTAACTGTTCTGATTCATTACTTGCGTCCTCAAAACCGTAAACACAAATCATCTAATTAATCTTATCTTTTAGATATTCTTTGAGTACAACTGCTTGGTTGTGCTCTTTATTTTTAGCACCATAAAGGAAAAGGACATCCTGCTTAGCCAATTGTTCTTTAACATTTTTAATAAAATCTGATAAAGCAGGATTATCATCTAATTCTTGTTCATATTTTTGTTTAAATTCTGCGTATTTTTGATCATCATGATTGAACCATTTACGCAATTCATTACTTGGACCAATTTGTTTATCCCATTCATCTAGGTCTGCTTTCACCTTACTCATACCACGTGGCCAAAGTCGATCTACTAAAATTCGGTAACCATTAGGTTGTTCGTGATCATAAATCCGCACTAATTTAATTTTATTCTTAGTCAATTTATTTACCTTCTTTCTTTAAGTTCATTATACTTTTACTAAAAGGAGTTTGACATGAACTACGATTCATTTTTTAAAAATAGACCAACCGAAATTATTGCTCAAGACCTTCTAGGCAGAACACTATCTTTTAATAATGGAAAAGAAATTTTAAGCGGGACTATTGTTGAAACCGAAGCATATTTAGGCCAAAAAGATCGCGCTGCTCACTCCTATAATGGCCGACGCTCACAAGCTAATGAAGGATTATATCGCAGTGGTGGTACGCTTTATATTTATGCTCAACGTCAGTACTTTTTCTTTGACGTCGCTACACAAGAAGAAAACATCCCTGAAGGAGTGCTAATTCGTGCTATTGATCCAATTAGCGGTATCAAAACAATGGAAGCCAATCGTAACCATAAAACTGGTATCCTCTTAACAAATGGTCCTGCCAAAATGATGCAGGCTTTTGGAATTGATAGTCGTAAATGGGATCTCCATTCTCTAGCTCAATCTCCTTTTGATATTGATTTAAATCATAAAAAGCCAATTGAAGAAATAAAAGCTGTCCCGAGGGTTGGCATTAACCAATCTGATCCTTACTGGGCTAAAAAAGAATTGCGCTATATCGTCGCAGGTAACCCCTACGTTTCAGATATCAAGAAAAAAGATTTTAAGAAAAATCACGGATTTTATTGACAAAAGATTAAAAATCGTTTAATCTTTTCATCAGTTAAATAATTCCCAATGCAATAGAGGTTGCGGTAAGTACAAATTTAAATTGAGTGCGCGAAGACTATGAACTTTAAATTTAGACTTATCACCGAAATAAAAGAACTTTTCGCGAAGTGATTTTATTGGGCTGCAAGAGAACATCTTGTAGACTGTCCTGGTAGTCCCCAGGGAGCGCTATATGATTTGGTTTAAATACTGATGAATTTTACGCCTCGTTGTTTTTGGTAACAACGAGGTTTTTATTTGCGTTTATTGTATTGGCTTTATTTGAAATTATTTTTGGAGGTATTTCAAAGTGAAGTCAAAAGCAAAATGGCTAACCGCGCTTTTGTTGTTAGTAATTAGTCTTATTATTAGTAATCATGCTGGCTTATCAACTGTACAAGCCGCTAGCAAAGAACCTGTTTTAAAAATAGGAATGGAAGCAAATTACCCACCTTACAACTGGACTCAAACCAATGATGCTAATGGCGCTGTTCCAATTGATGGTTCAAAGCAATACGCTAATGGTTACGATGTTCAGATTGCCAAGATTATTGGTAAAAAATTACACCGTAAAGTTGTCGTTGAAAAGACCGAATGGGATGGTTTACTTCCCGCTTTAACTTCAGGCAAGATTGACTTGATTATCGCTGGTATGTCACCTACTCCTGAGCGTAGAAAAGCAATTAACTTTACTGAACCTTACCGTAAAGGGACTTTCGTTGTTATTGTTAATAAAAACAGTAAATATGCTAAAGCAAAAACTCTTAATGATTTTGATGGGGCAAAATTAACTGCACAACAAGGTACCCTTCACTATGACTTAATTAAGCAATTAAAAGGGGCAAAACGTCAACCTGCAATGCGTGACTTTTCTGCCATGCGTCAAAGTTTAAATTCCGGTACTATTGATGGCTACGTTTCTGAAGATATTGAATATACTAGCTACAAGGCAGTAAATCCTAATGTCGTAGCCATTAATTTAAATAAAATGTCCGGTTTCCATGTAGATGCTGACGATTCTGAAACTTCTATTGGAGTTAAGAAGGGTAATACTCAACTTCTTAACCAAGTTAATGCTATTTTAGCTACTATTTCTAATAAAAAGCGTGCTCAATTAATGAACGCAGCTATTCGTGAACAACCACAGGCTACTTCAAAGCATGAAAATTGGTTCATTTCGATGATGCATCGCTACGGTAGTATGATCCTTGGTGGTGTAGGAATGACTTTACTTCTTGCCTTAGTTGGTACGATTGTTGGTTTCTTCATTGGTTTATTAGTAGGTATTATCCGTACCATCCCTACACCAAAATCAACTGGTAAGAGATGGTTCATGAAGGTTATTGACTGGATCTTAGCAGTCTACATTGAAGTCTTCCGTGGAACTCCTATGATGGTTCAAGCCGCCGTCTTCTACTATGGTATTGCCCAATTATGGCACATCAACTTAAACAGAACTGTTGCCGCTTTAATTATTGTTTCTATTAATACTGGAGCTTACTTATCTGAAATTATTCGTGGTGGTATTAATGCAACTCCTAAGGGACAATTTGAAGCTGCTCAAGCCCTTGGAATGAAACACTCACAACAAATGTGGCAAATTATCTTACCACAAGCTATCCGTAACTGTCTTCCATCAATTACGAATGAATTTATTGTTAACATTAAGGATACTTCAGTATTGAGTATTATTTCTGTTTCAGAATTATTCTTTGTTGGTACAACCGTTGCGAGTCAAACCTTCCAATTCTTCCAAACATACTTAATCATTTCTGCTATTTACTTAATTCTTACCTTCTCAATTACTCGTATCTTTAACTTTATCGAAAAGAAACTTGAAGGTCCTAGAAATTACAACCTAATGGCAAACCAAATTCAATTAGCTGATCCAAAGGAGGCTGGTCTTGAACATGAACAATAATGAAGAAAACATCTTAAAAGTAGAACACTTGCAAAAAAGCTATGGTGATCACCAAGTTTTACGTGACATTTCATTTGATATTAACAAGGGTGAAATTATGACAATCATCGGCCCTTCCGGTGGTGGTAAATCTACGATGCTTAGATGTATCAACCTCTTAGAAGATCCAACTGAGGGAAAAATATTATTTCATGGTGATAATATCTTAGCGCCCAAATATGATTTGAATCATTATCGTTCAAAAGTTGGCATGGTATTCCAACAGTTCAACTTGTTCAACAACAAGAATGTACTTCAAAATTGTATGATTGGACAAGAATCAGTTTTAGGTCGTTCAAAAGCAGAAGCAGAAAAAATCGCTCGTGAAAATCTTAAAAAAGTTGGTATGGAAGCATATGCCGAAGCAAAACCAGCCCAACTATCAGGGGGACAACAACAACGTGTTGCGATTGCACGTGCAATTTCAATGAACCCAGAAGTACTCTTATTTGATGAACCAACTAGTGCCCTCGATCCCGAGATGGTTGGTGAAGTTCTAAAAACTATGAGTAATCTAGCAAAAACCGGATTAACAATGGTAATCGTTACTCACGAAATGGGCTTTGCTCGTGATATTTCTAATCATGTTGTATTTATGAGTGATGGTTATATTACTGAACAAGGAACACCAGATCAAATTTTCAATCACCCACAAGAAGAAAAAACCAAGAAATTCTTACGTAATTTCAGAAATGAACAGTTCTAAAAAAATAAGGTCTCGATATTTATCGAGACCTTATTTTTTATTATGTATTATTAATACTATTCATTTTACTGATTACATCTTCAGAAAGTGGTGCAGCTTTTTTAATATTTTTTGGCACATCTAACTTAACATACTTACCAATTTTATTAATTACTTCTTTTTCTTTAATTTTTATTCCCTTATAAGTCATTTCAAACGTAATTATCAGTTCTTCGACGTGATAATTACGTCTATTAATACTTTCTTTCATTGTTAAATTTTTCAAGCTGGCATCTTTTAAAATTTCTTCATTCATACCTAAACCTTCAGAATTCTGTCCCGTCATTTCTAAGATAGCGCGGACAAAATCACGAAAATCATTCTTCTCTTGAGATGAAGTAGCCAAAGATAAAATGTATTTATCCTTAGTATTTGTCAATTTCATCTTTTGCTGAATTTTAGGTGAAGGATTAACGAACTTACTAGTGTTAGTAGCAAGATTATTTTTTAATGCATTAACATCGATAATCTTGCTTGCTGTTTTGGCCTTATACCATTGACCGCCAGTTAGTGCTAAATAAATATTCTTGTCATCAGTCCATTCTTTACTACTACCTTTTACTTCACCAGCACTATTGGTCGTGACCATTTCCATAATAAATGGTTGCCTGCGAAAAGCTCCTTGTAAATTGCTTTTCATCATACTATTATTTCCATCCGCTAATTCAATATTAAGCGTTAAATAACCATTTTCAATTGGATGCTTTTTCACCTTAGCAACAATAGCAGCAACGGTATTCTGATTTTTAGAAGTTTGATCGACTGATGAATTAGACGTTTGCTCAGAATGTGAGCCAGAAGACTTACTGCATGCACTTAACGGCAACAAAAATGCAATTAAGAGCAGCCATCCTATTCGTCGTATCTTCAATTTTTGCAACTCCTTAACTTAAATTTTCTCAATTTTATTATACCTAAAATTTCTCAACTTAAATTACTTATCAAAAAAGAGAGGTCCAATTCCTCTCTTAAATAATATCGTTGCTTTGGTTTTCTTTAGCCAATTTCCACCCAGATTCAAAATAATTTTTTCTCGTATTGCGCAAAGCATCATAATCACTCTGCAAACTGTCAATTGCATCATGTAACTTTTTATTTTGCTTCCGCATTGCATTTAATTCTGGATCATTAATCACACCACGTAAGTGAACCTGACCTGCCAAGTCACGTTTCGCTTGTACAAATTCTTCTTTCAAATTTGCTAGAGTATTCTCATATTGAACTAAACGCTCATTAACTGTCGTTAAACGATTATTTAGTTCTACAAACAAGTCATAAGGCATATTAGACTTAATGCGATTACATTCACTGCATGATAGGATCAAGTTTTCTGGATCATTGTTTTGCGATAAAGAAACCGGATCTTTATGGTCAACACTAGTGCCCTTACGTCCACAATATTGACACCGATAATTATATTTACGCCTAATTTGTTCCCGCTCAATATAATCTAATTCATTCAAAGAAAAATTAATTTCTAAGCCTAAATTTTGCATATTAACTGCAAAATCTACATTATTTCTCGGGACATAATCAATTATTTGATCTTCACTCTTTGCGACAGCCTGATTAAAGCTGTCACGTGTTACTTGCTGTTGAGCCACTTCATTACCATCATAATCTTGAATAAAGGCTTCATACGCTTTTCGCTGGTCCGGCTTAACTAAGAAATTTTCTTCTTCTAAGTTTAGACTAGTAGTTTTCTTCCCCGTGTAGCCATATAGCATAATTAAAGCTAAGTCTTGAACTACTTTATTTTCATAGTCATTTGGTTCTAGTCCTCGTGAAAGGCAGATATCGCAAATACTCGTTAATTTTGGATTAATCAATCCATCTTGTTTAAAATGTAAACTATTTATTCTTAAGCCACATGAAGCACACTGTAACTTCAATTAATCTTGATCTCCCATTAATAAAATACTAAAAGCAATTCTTTGCATCTTATCTTTAGCTGCAAAGTCTCCTTCAAAAAGGTCTGGTAAAATTTTTTTGATAAAGTATTGAACACAAACTAGATCATCAAAAGCCTTAATTGTCTCTAAGCTTTCTCTAAACATTTGCATATACACTGGATTAGGATTTCCGAGCTCAATTTCACCATATGCTTCATACAATAGATCTAACTTATCACAAACCGATAAAATCTTTCCTTCTAAAGTATCATCTTTGGCTTCAGACAAACGTTTACGATAAATTTCTTGGAATTCTTCAGGTATTTCATCCTTAATAAACTTATCGGTCATCGTTTCTTCAACTTCACCAATCATTTTTCTAAGTTCTGGTGTAGCATATTTAACTGGTGTCTTAATATCACCAATAAAACGTTCAGTATAGTCATGATTAAGACTTTTTTCATATAAAGATTTCCAATTAACTTCTTTACCACCAATAACTTCTTCAATATCACCCATCATTTGAGCAAGTTCAGCAGTTCTGAATGAGTGATCAGCAACTGAATGATGTTGATACTTAAAATATCCTGGTGCACGGTCAATTGATTCCAAACTATTAAATCCTTGAATATATGCATTTAAGCCCATTTTATTTACTCCCTTTCATTACTACTAATCAATATAAAATTTTCACTATATTATCAAAAGTAATAAATCAATGCAAATAAAAAAAGAGAGAATGTAAAAATTACATTCTCTCTTTTTTGTAAAATTAATTACTTGTTTTCATCAGCGGCAGCTTTGTTTAAGAAAGCAACAACTTCTGCAGCTCTCTTTACACGTGCCTTGGAGTTCTTCTTGTTCTTAGGTCTTAAGTTAGGAGTAACACCAGTGTTATAGTTTTCACCTTTACGCATAGATCTATACTTCCTCTCAATTAAAATTTTCGAAAATCTTTTATTATCTTATCATGAACAAGACTCAAATAGCAAGAAGACTTTGAAATTAAAGGAAATTAGCAGATTTTTCCACCTAAATTTTTCATTTCTTCCTTAGTTAACTTCTTATTAGCACTGTCCGTATTAATAGTAACTGCCCCATCAATAATTCCCTCATCACTTGAAAGAGATAAAACTGCGTTTCTAGCATTTAATACTAGTCCATTTTCGAGAAATTGTAATTCATCCCCGGAAGTATAAAGATCTAAGTCCATATTATTCTTTACCTTAATATCGTAATGAGGATCTTTTTCATTTAAAACTACTAATTGAAAATTGGCACCAATAGTACAAGTTCCACCAAGTTTAGAATAAGCATTTGAACCATCATTAAGAGCGAGTAAAACGATTGAACCTGGTTTAATTTTAGATTTAATCAATTCTTGAGCTGGTTCTTTAATTTTAAGTTGTACATTATTTTTATCAATCATATAATCCCTCCTTGGAACTATGTCATTTACTAACTAAAGTATAGCAACAAATAGTGAATTATATTAGCTTTTTGCCTAAAAAATTCCTTAATTCATAATTTGTATCATAAAAAAGCGCTGAGAACTGTTGCGAACTGAGGCAAAAGAGTTCAAAATAGAATATGTTGATTTAAGTTATTAAGAGGGGAACTCAATGACCGTCATCAAGAATATCGCACGGGACCGTATCCTTCAGGTAACGGCCGTACTGACAATTGTCAGTCTTTTTTTTGCTAGACCACGAATACAGGATATTAATTTTCATACCCTATATTCAATTCTTGCAATGCTGGCAATTATTCAAATCTTTTCTTATCTACACGTTCTTGATGTACTAGCATACAAATTAACTACTAGTGCACGAACAACGAGAAGATTAACTGCTATCTTTACATTCTTATCAGTAATATCAGCGATGTTCTTAACTAATGATATTACCGTTTTAACCTTAATACCTTTATATTTAACAATTGCTCACAAGCATCATTTGCCTGAAATTTTGCCAGTTACTTTAATTGGTATGGGAGCAAATATTGGGGCTGCTTTTACACCATGGGGTAATCCTCATAATATTTTTATTGTTAATACTTATTCTGTTACTCCTCAGAGATTTTTTGGTTGGTCTATTCCTCTTTTAATTGCGAGCTTAATTTTAATTACAGGACTGCTTTTTGGAGTAAAAAATTCTCCTATCTCTTCTGTTCCTTTGGAAAATGTGCGCATTAGTTGGCGTCCAACTATTTTAACCATCTTGGTAGCAATCTTTTTCTTTTTTGGAGTTTTTAATATTGTACCCGCCTATGTTCCTGCAATTATAGCGATTATTTTAGCAATCATTATTAATCCCAAAATCTTATTGCATCTAGACTATGCCTTACTATTAACTTTCACTTGCTTCTTTATCTTTATTAGTGATATTCAACAAGTGCCTCTTGTAATAGCAATCGTACGTCACACCATGTTCTCTGAACATTCTGTTTACTTAACCTCCATCATTTCCAGTCAATTTATTTCAAACGTACCTTCAACCATCTTAATTGGAAAATTTACTGGTTTTGCTGAATCTTTATTCTTAGGTTCAAATATTGGTGGTTTTGGTTCAATTATTGGGTCAATGGCCAACATGTTAGTCTTTAAGTCATTTGCAGAAAATGGTACCGTTTCAAAAAGTAGATTTTTCTGGATCTTCTCTGCACTCCAATTCTTCGGCTTATTAGTGCTGACAATTTTTGGCTGGTTAATATTAGATTTTATATACTAGATTTTAATTTATTTTAAAGACATACTAAGTATGTCTTTTTTTATACAGCTAGATTAGGTAAAATATAATAAATTTTTACCATTATAATATATGGAGGAAACTATGACTTTAATGTGGATTATTATTATCATTTTAATTTTAATTATTGGTATTTACATTGGTGTATATAATGGTTTACAAAAATCAAAAATTCATGCACAAGAAGCTTGGAGTCAAATTGATGTGCAACTAAAGCGCCGTAATGATTTAATTCCTAACTTGGTTGAAACAGTAAAAGGATATGCCAAACACGAAAGTGAAACTTTTGAAAAAGTGGTTCAACTACGTAATCAATTAACCCAGATTCCAGCTAGTGATCATACTGAAAAAATGAAAGTTTCTGACGAATTAACTAATTCATTAAAGACAATTTTTGCTCTTTCAGAAAATTATCCTAACTTAAAGGCCAATCAAAATTTCTTAAACCTTCAAGAAGAATTGACTAATACTGAAAACAAAATTGCTTATTCTCGCCAACTTTACAATTCATCAGTTGCTTTTTATGATGAAAAACTAGTAACTTTTCCATCAAATATTGTGGCTAACCTTCACCACTTCCAAAAGATGGACTATCTTGAAACCCCAGCTACAGAAAAGGAAGTTCCACAAGTTAAGTTCTAATGTTATACCAACAAATTGCGCGTAATAAACGTAAAACAACCTTTTTATTAATTATCTTTATACTTATCTTAGCTTTAGTAGGAGCTGGGGCAGGATATATTTTTGCTAATAATGCTGTGGTAGGTATAATTTGGGCCGTTTTAGGTAGTTTAGTTTATTTAGCAATTGTCTTACATAACCCTGCTAACTTAGTCATGAGCATGAATCATGGTCGCGAAATTCATGAACAAGATGATCCTGAGCTCTGGCACATAGTTGAAGATATGGCACTGGTTGCTCAAGTACCGATGCCAAAAGTTTATATTATCAATGATCCTAGTCCAAATGCTTTTGCTACTGGACGTGATCCAAAGCATAGTGCGGTAGCAGTGACATCTGGGTTGCGAGAAGGCTTAAATCGCGAAGAACTCGAAGGTGTTTTAGGTCACGAATTTTCTCACATTCGTAACTATGATATTTTAGTTTCTACCATTGGAGTAGTCTTAGTTGGAGTTATTTCCTTTATTTCAAGTTACGCTGCTAGATACGTTTGGTGGTTTGGTGGCAATAATAAAAGAGATAATGACGAAAAGAATATGAGTCCAGTAGAAGCAATCTTCAAAATAATTGCAGTTGTTTTTGTTTTTATTCTGGGGCCACTCTCTGCTTCATTAGCCCAAATGGCACTCTCGCGAAATAGAGAATATTTAGCTGATGCTGGTTCTGTTGAGCTAACAAGAAATCCTCACGGCTTAATCTCTGCTTTAGAAAAAATCTCGGGTGGTAAACCTATGAAAAAGGCGGATCGTTCAAGTGCAGGTATGTATATTGAAAATCCCTTCCATAACCAAGGTTGGTCTCATTTATTTGATACTCATCCCCCAACTGCAGATCGAATCAAACGCTTAGAAAAAATGTAATAAAAAAGGACAACAGCCATAGTACCAAAAATAGGTACTATGGCTGTTGCCTTTTTATTTATTAATTAAAATAGCTTAAGTGAACTTAATAATTGGTTAACAACTGTCATAATTGCTGATTTAGCAATAAAGTAGGCAATTAAACTACCAATAACTAAGCCTAAAAAGGTAATTAATGTACCCCAAACTTTATCGTTCTTCTCTTTGCCATTACCAATAACTGGGACTAAAACGGCAGTTAAGAAAACGTAATATAAAATTACAAACAAAAATCCAATAAATTTAACTGAATCTACTGAAATTAATGCTAACAAGAACATTAACAGACTTATTGCAACATTATAGTTACTGTATTGAGCAATTGAATTAATATAAGCTAAAACATCAATTTGTTCGCCATAGATAAACTTACGTCCTAAAATACCAAAGCCGATAAAACAAGCAACTCCAATTAAAATAGCAAAGAAAATACTGATTGAAATATTTGCAATGCTACCACCTAAAGCATTATTGGCATAATGTTCTGCTGTTTCACTGATATCTCCCATGGAACCACTCATAGAATTAATACTCTTAGTTACAATTCCAGATAAGAGTCGCCAACAAGTTAAAGTAATCAAAAGAATTACCACTAAAATATTAGTAATTCCATACCATTTTTCAGTATCTAACTTAGCTGTTGGTCGCTTCCAAGAATCGACTAACCACTTCCAATATAAGGTAAAACCATTTGGTTGAGCTGGGACTGCTCGTTGTGCTCCTGGTTGAGGTTGAGCTGAAGCTGATTCTGGAGCTACATTTTCTTGTAGTTGGGCACCACAATTTGTACAAAATTTAGAATCTGCTTCAACTTCTGCACCACAATTCGGACATTTTTTCATTTTAAAACTCCTCAATATAATATAATTTTTACTTTTTTGATTATACCCGTTTTAAAGCATAATTTGTATATCAATTAAGAAGTTTTATTTACTTAGCTAGTTACTTCTCAATCCTACTTTAGTTATTATTTTAAAATTATCTTTAATTTTTATAAATTTATGATATAGTTGCTTTTGAAATATATTTTTAGAGGAGAAAACAATGAAAACAAGATCTGCAATGTTAATGTCAGCCTTGTTTGCAGCTGGTGTTTTGGGCGTAAGTTCAGGCAATGCTCATGCTGATACAATTGATAATTCAACAGCTCAATCAACCACTGCAACCACTACTGCAAACCAAAATAGTAGTAATACAAGCACAGTTAATAGTACTTCAGCTACTAATCAAACCGCTCAAGCTACTACAAATACTCAACCATCTACTAATACTAGTAATTCTGCCAATACTGCTAATCAAAATAAAGCAGTAGCAACAGTCAATACTACTGTTCCCGCAGTAAAACAAGAATTTACCGGTAAAATTAATTATGCACCTGGTTACGGTGTTAACCTTTGGAAACTTAATGAAGACAAATCTGTAAGTTGGATTGCTCCCCGCCGTTTAAGCAGTGGCTCAACTTGGAAGGTATACGGTTATACTGATGTCAATAATGATCGCCTCTATAATTTAGGTGGCAATCAATGGGTTTTCAGCAAGTACATAGTTAATGTAAATTCAAAACCTACCCCATCTAATACTAATAATAGTAATATGACCCCACTAGCAAAGAATTCTTTTGTTGTGGTAGCTTATACACCTCATTATGGTATTGCTGTTTGGGCTCAAAATGGAAATAGCCTCAAGTTAGCCGGCAAGACTTTACCAAATGGGTCAGCTTGGAATGCTTTTGGCAAAAAGAATTTTAACAATAAAACTTTTTACAACCTTGGCGGTAACCAATGGGTAGATAGTTCATATGTAATTGAAGGAACTGCTACTAGTAGATATGCTGTATTGAAAAATAATGCTAGTTCACAAGAATTTTATACTAGCCAATATAATCCAGTCTTTGCTCCATGGGGTTGTGCTTCATCAGCATTATCAATGCTGATGAAATATGATGGTAACTGGAAGAATGTTCCAGGTACTACTGAAGCACAAAAATTAAAATATATGCAAGATCACTTACCTCAAAACAACCATGGTGGTCAAATCGGTAATCCTTACACTGGTGCTGGTTTTAAGAGTGTCATCAACTCCAAAGCTTTAGCCGATTATGCTCACGCTTTAGGTGACGCAAAGATTAAAGACATTTCAGGTGCTAACTTAAACACTATTGCCAAACTAATCGAAGCTGGTCACCCAGTTCTTTACTATGGCTGGTCATCTTATGATGGTGGTGGTAATAAAGCAAGAAATCACTGTAAAGTAATCTTCGGTTATAACCCTGCTAATAATACTTTCTTAGTTCACGACCCACTTTACCAATACAAACACTTCTACAAAGGTGGCGGGGGACAACGTGAAGGTGTCTACAATGGCTATGACCTTGGTCCTATTTCATGGGTAAGCTATAGTTCATTAAGTCGTGAATTTGCTTACCGTAATGGTAACAACGCTTTAACCATTCAATAATTTAATAATTAATAATAAAAAAACGCATCAACGATTGATGCGTTTTTTTGTATCTATTTTTGCCTAAAAGCCCTGTAAAATCAGTATCTTATTTTATAACACTTGTAATTCCATTCCTTTTTTATATATTTTGGATTTTTTGAAAATTTTTTTGAAATTATTTATTTCTCACTTTTTAAAATAACACCTATTACCTAATGAGTAATCTCTTTGCCTTCAAAAATAACAGGTGTAATTGTTATTTATAACATATTGTTATTTAACACTATACACGCCTAGACATGCTCTAAAAACCTGGTACTATAAGGATGTTGAGAGAAAAAGAGAAAAACATGTTACTAACTATTTTAGAAAGTTGAGAAGAATATCTATGAAGAACGTTAAATTGTTATCTAAAATTTCTATTGCCGCTTTATTAACTGTTGGTGGAGTTACTACTATTAACCAAGTAAATAATTCTGTTAAGACTGAAACTGTTCACGCTGCTACTACTGAACAAACCAGAATTACTTTACCAGCTGGTTACACTGCAAGAAGAATTTTAAACGTAAACAACAACCGCATTTCTAGCGCTGACAAGAGAGCTTTAGTTCAAGCTTCTCAACAAGGTATGAAGCAAAACAACTTCTACGACAACAATGCTAAAGATAAAACTACTATGGTTAACACTACTAACATGACTTGGAGTCAAAAAGTTGAAATTAACCGTTACGCTTTAAGCTTAATTAACTCAGCTCGTAGCCAAATGGGTAAGAAGGCTTGGGTTCTTAACACTTCAGCTATGGCATTTGCCGATAGAGTTGCTAAAGAATACACTAACAACGGTAAGAGCGATTGGGATGCTGATCACTACGTTGCTGGTATTACTCGTGCAGCTGTTGCTTCTGGTTTAAAGAATGCTGGTCAAGTTTACGAAGATGAATCAGGTCTTCCAATTACTTCACAATTTAACGGTTCTGTTCGTAGCATGTACGCCTTAAAGGAACAAATTTACTTTAACGTTAAACAAATGTTATTCGGTGGTTTCTATGGTTCAATGACCAACTTCAATGATGCTTCACATTACACTGAATGGGAACACGCTGGTGACTTATTAGGTCTTAGAAGTTTAAAGGGTGCTGATGCTCCTACTAAGTACTTTGGTCTTAGTTTCTCAGGCTTAAAGAACAACAAGTCAAGAATTTCTGTTCACTTCATGGGTGTTGCAGACAGATACATTGCCAACCGCCGTGTATTTAACACTAAGGCAAACATCTAATTGTTTTTCCTAAATATACATGTCTTTATCGATTAAATAATAAGCATATAAAAACCGAGATATTAATATCTCGGTTTTTTATTTTAAAAATTATGAAAATCATTATCTTTGATAAGCTTTTTTCTCATTTCCGTTGGTGTCATTCCAAAATAATTATTGAATTTCTTATAAAAGAAGGATTTACTGGAGTATCCTAGGTGTTTAATTATTTCTTTTAGCGAGATATCAGGATCACTCAAAAGAGTTATTGCCTCTTTCATCCGACGTTCATCCACCTGCTCCATAAAACTTTGTCCCGTTTTTTCTTTTACTAGGCTTGAAAAGTAATTTTTATTAAAACCAAAGTAATTTGCGGCATCTTCTAGGCTAATATCAGCAAAATTAGTATCAATATACTGAGTGAGCACTTCCGGGTTAAAACCACCCGTTTTAGCCGTTGGTAAAGTAACAAAGAATTGTTCACGAAAGGAAAAGAAGACAAGCAAGCGTAAGTAAGCTAAATCTATTGGCGTAACATACATTCTTCCCTGAATATATTCTTCAATCGCTCGGTTAAGTACTTGATTACTTAACATGATATTATTATTCTCTAATTTGATAAAACCATTATCCTTATACTTCTCTGTAAAAGATTTTTTTACCGCTTCTTCTTCAGTAGTAGGATGACCCATTTCACTGAATATTCGATCCCATGAAAAGTAAGAAGATGTTTTAAGTTTTACAAAAATAGTTTCTTCAGTCTTAATTTTTACTTGATAAGTCATTTGTGGTTTAAATAAGATCATATTACCACTATGAAGCTTAAACCTATGTTTCAAAGTTTGAATCTCAACTTCTCCTGTTAAGCAAAATAATAAAGTTGGAGTAGAAGTTACATATTCTTTCCAATCTAAATGACGCTTTTCTACAAAAAGCTTATACCAAATAAAATTACTATTCTTTGAATCAATTTTAATTTCTGATTTTTTACTATTATCCTTCTTTAATGTAGTATCTAGATAATGACCAATTGAGAATGTGGTCATTAGTATTCCGGCCTCCCTTCCCTTTTAATTTACTCTGACTATAAATTAAGGTATTATAATAACAGTACACGCGTACTTATTGTACTTTAAAAAATTACAAATTAAGGGTAAGTCTAACTTTTCCTGAAATTAAACTACTAACATCTGAATAAAAAACATTTTGGGGTGCCATTGTGCTGAGATTATACCCATTGAACCTGTTTGATTAATATCAACGTAGGAAAAATGATTTAATTTTTGACTAACAAAAGTCCACCTCTTTAGGGGTGGACTTTTTCTTTACTCATAGATTGGAGTATTATGAGCAAAATTCATCTAAACGATATCGTCTTAATTACTTTAATTGCAATAATTTTTGGTTTTATTTACATTGCAAGTGATACACTTTATAACATTTTAACCTTACTCTTAACTCCTCTGGGCTATGGACCATTAGCAAATGACCTAACAATTGGAATTTGGTGTATGGGTGGTCCACTTGCAAGTTTCTTAATAAAAAAACCTGGAGCAGCCTTTTTAGGCGAATTTCTTAGTTCCTGTGTTGAGACTTTTATTATGGCAGAATGGGGAATTGCTAATTTAATTTCTGGTTTTATGCAAGGTTTGGGTAATGAATTAGGTTTTATCCTTACTGGTTATCGCCTCTATAACACTTTTACCCTTTTTTTATCAGCAACAACAACGACTATCGTTACCTACTTATATGATTTTTTTAAAAATGGTTACAATTATTTTTCTACCTTCAATATTTGCCTTTATTTTCTAGTTCGTTGGTGTTCAATGCTCATTTTTAGTTGCTTTTTTGTTAAATTAATCATTAATCTTTTGGAGAAAGCTCATGTCATCAATCAAAATTAAAAACTTAAGTTTTGGTTTTAAACCTAATTCTTTACTATTCAATAATCTTTCTCTTACTATTCCTCTATCCACCTTTTCGTTACTCGGAGGACCTAGTGGAAGCGGAAAATCTACTTTTTTAAAATTACTCGCAAAACTCTATCCAACTTTTGGTGGTCAGATCTATCAAGGTGAAATTACCAATCAACCTGCTAAATGGAGTATGATCTTTCAAAACCCTGATGAGCAATTCACTATGACCACACCAGCCCAAGAATTTACTTTTACTTTAGAGAATCTTAAGCTCACAAAAGCCCAAGCACAAAAGCGGATTAAGCAAGCAGTGCAGCAAACTAAAATTCAGCATCTGCTTGAGCGCCCTTTTACTGTTTTATCTGGCGGCGAAAAGCAGCGAGTTGCCTTTGCCATCGCCATGGCAATGCAGCCAAAATTACTTCTTTTAGATGAACCCTTTGCAAGTTGCGATCCTAGCAATCGGGTCTTCTTGCTTAAGCAATTAGCCCTTTTAAAAGAAACTGATACAACTATCATAATTAGTGATCATGATTTTTCTCACTATGACCACTTAGTAGACCAAATTTATTGGTGTGATAATCACCAAATAAACCTTTTGCCTTCCAAAAGTATTCCTACAAGCAATTCCAAAGCAATTAATTATCTTGTACCTAGTAAATCTACTCCTATTTTGGAGTTACAGAATTTTTCTATGAGTAATCAAAAACAAACCTTAATTAAGCAAGAGAATTTAACCCTATATTCTGGTGCCACTCTTTTAACTGGAGCAAATGGGAGTGGTAAAACTTCATTCTTTAAGTCACTTACAAAAATGCATCCCTACCAAGGTCAAATATTTCTACATGGAACAGATATTCAAAGGATTAAAAACAGCCAATACTTCCAACAAGTTGGGCATATCTTTCAAAATCCAAATGATCAATTCTTAATGGTCACAGTAAGAGAAGAATTACAATTCAGTTTATCGCACTGTAATAACCCTACTTTAAAAAATGCGACTATTGATGAGTTACTAGCTTTAATTAACTTAAATAATCATGATCAACAAGTAATCTATTCTTTATCAGGTGGTCAAAAAAAGAAATTACAGCTTTTAATCATGTTATTAGCTAACCCTACCTTCTTATTATTAGATGAACCCTTTGCGGGCCTTGATCAAAAAAGTAAAAGCCTGCTAATCCATTTACTGAAAACCTACTTTTTAGGACAAAAGGATTCTAACAAAGGATTAATCTTAATCAGTCACCAAATAGATAATTTAGCTAACTTGTTTAATTATCATTTGACGCTCAAAGCCGGTAAACTCACTTATCTAACGGAGGCTATTAATGAATCCTAGCTTAAAACTAATTTTAATTCTAATAATTTCTCTTGAAATTTCATTTAAACCTACACTTTGGGCTAATTTAATTTTGATTGTCGGAGCATTAATTTTTCTTCTCCTTCATCACTTATCCTTGAAAGAATTCTTGCTTATTCTTTTCTTTCCTTTATTAGGAGCAATCGCCATCTTTTCAGCCCTTTACTTCTTTGCGCCCGATCACAATCTTTTCTATGCTTGGACTTTATTTACAAGACTCTATGTATTTGTATTTTTAGGGGCATGCTTAACGCTTACCACCAGTCCTAGTCAATTATCCCGATCACTTGAACAAAATCTCCATTTGCCCAGTAAATTTGCCTATGGAACCTTAGCTGCTTTTAACGTTATCCCAAAAATGAAAGAAGAAGTTACTAAGATACATTATGCGGCACAAATGCGTGGCACAAATTTATCATTTTGGTCTCCACGCTTGTATTTTAAAGCTATCCTCGTAGCTTTGGCTTGGGCACAAGGATTAAGTCAAGGGATGCTCGCTCATGGCTATCGCGAAAACCAGTCTCGAAGCAACCTCCAACCAATTTTAATAACAAAAAAAGATTGGTTATTTTTTCTGGGTATCTTAATCCTCGTTCAACCAATCATTTTTTTCTTCTAAGTTAGCTCTAATTATTTATGATAGGGACTACCATTATTAATCATAAAAGCACGATAAATTTGTTCGCTCAAGACTAACCGCATTAATTGATGCGGCATTGTAAACTTACCAAAACTAATCAAGTCATCAGCACGCTTATTGACTGCATCACTCGTACCTAAACTGCCTCCAATTACGAACGTAATATCTGAATGACCGTAAGTGGCCAAGTCTTGAATTTCTTTGGCAAATTCTTCACTTGTACGTTCTTTTCCCTTAATTGCAGTGACATAGACGTATTCTTTATCTTTTATTTTACTTAGAATCCTTTCACCCTCGATTTGTTTAACCTGTTCCATTTCAGCCGGACTAAGCTTTTCGGGGGCTTTTTCGTCAGAAACTTGCACGATTTTCATCTTCGCATACCGATCCATCCGTTTAAGATATTCAGCAATACCATCCTTAAAGTATTTTTCTTTTAGTTTACCAACACATACAATCTTAATATTCATAGGGACTCCTTTTTTCTCAGCTTATCTATTTTATCCTCATATTGACATTCCGTCCACACCTTTTATCCCCAGACTGTGGATTTCTAAAATCTATATTTTGTGTTTATCCTGCCTTACCTACCATAAATTGTATGTTTAAAATTCAAAAATAAAAAATTTAAGATTTATTTATAAGTTTTATTCCACATTTTTCTTCATCTAAAAATTTTTACAAACAATATCCTTTAAACCCAGCTATATCACTGTGAACACCTGTTTATTAGAATGTAATTAAGTTAGTTATTTACACACAATTCACAGGTTATCCACAAATAAAAAGACTATTTTGGCACTTTTATACACAATCCACAGAGTTTTCCACATTTACCCACAACTTGACAATATCTCATTTCTTATTATTATCTATAAAACACGAATATTATGGTATTATATTTTTTTATAGTACGTAAAAAGCCACAGCTTTGCACTTGTATTAGACAAAACTATGGCTTTTACCCTTAAAATTAAAAACATTAATGCAATTTCGCTTTAGCTAAGTTTTACACTTATTTCTTTAGTGCCACCATTGCGAACAACTTCTAAATTAACCGTATCGCCAACCTTATGACTGTATAAAATAGTATGTAATTCGGCAACATCACTGACACTCTTCCCATCAACTTTGGTAATAATATCTTTGGCTTTGAGACCTGCTCTTGCAGCGTTACTATTCTTGGTTACAGAATCTACATAGATACCAGATTTTATACTATCTGGTAATTTTAATTGGCGCCGACCATAATCAGTCAGTTCACTAACAGCTGCCACCTTAATGCCCAAAGTAGGACGTTCTACTTTTCCGTTCTTTACTATCTCATTAATAATTGAAACAACTTCATCACTTGGAATCGCAAAACCCATTCCTTCAACTGCTGTTCCATCAGTTGATTGTGCTAACTTCATCGAATTTATTCCAATTACTTGTCCCGCCATATTTACTAAAGGACCACCTGAGTTACCCGGGTTAATAGCTGCATCAGTCTGAATGACCGTTGCTTGACTGGTAGCATTACCATCAGAATCAGTCATATCAACTGTTCGATTATTAGCTGAAATAATACCTTGAGTTACACTTGTCGCATATTCACTGCCTAATGGTGAACCGACCGCAATTACTTCTTCACCTGGTTGTAAATTCTTAGAAGAGCCAAATTGAGCTGTTTGAGTAACATATTTGCTATCGATTGTTAGCACTGCCAAATCAGTTGCTGCATCCGAACCAACTTTCTTAGCAGTAACCTTTTTACCATCACTCAAAATTACTTGTAAGGCATCACTACCCTCAACTACATGATTATTAGTTACGATATAGCCTTTCCCGTCAGACTTCATATAAATTACTCCAGAACCTTCACTATAAGTTTCTAAACTAGAAGATTTTGAAGAACTAGAGCTATTTCCTCGATCAAAGAGTCCGAAAACATCACTACTGTTTGAGGAGCCTTTTTTTTGCAAATTTTCAACTGAAACAACTGCATTTTTTACATTATCAAAAGCTACAGTAGCTTGACTAGTATTCTTACTACTTTTGGTAGTTTTTGCGGGTTGAACTACTGCAGTTTGAGAACTATTTGAATTATTGGAATTAGCTTGAGACAAGCCGGCATAGGCTACTCCACCACCAAGTAAGCCGGCAACAACACCAATGACTCCCGTTTTAAGAAAGGTATTTTTATTTGAATTATTTGGTTTATTTGATCTATTTTGGGTGTCTTCGTTCATAATTTTTCTCCTCTTCTTTTATCAACTAGAGTAATTTTATTCTTTGAACAAAGTGTGAACACTTTTTAGGGAATAGTTTAAATCTTAAGAAATTCACTAGGTTTATCAGGCTCAGTATCAATAATTTTTACATCAGCAGGAAGATTTGCATCTCCCTCTTCTAAATACTCTTGTGCTGTTTTATGCGCTAAACTTTCTGTATTATTGTGTTGACTACGATGTGCCAAGAAAATTTTTTTAGTATTTCGATCTACTACATCAAGTAAAGTATCTGCAGCTTGTTCATTAGATAAGTGTCCCACATCAGACATAATACGTTGCTTCAAAGACCAAGAGTACGGACCATTGCGTAGCATCATATCATCATAATTAAATTCCATTAAATAGGCATCAGCAGCTACAATTTCTCCTTTAACAGTGCTAGAAACATAGCCGGTATCAGTTAAGCAAGCAAATCTTTTGCCATCACTTTTAAAGACATAATATTGTGGTTCTGCAGCATCATGGCTAGTAGCAAAGCTGGTTACTTCTAAATCACCAAAAGTTTTCGTTAGACCTGGTTCAAAAGTATTAATTTGTTCAACTGGCAACTTACCAATTTTATTTGTATCAATTAAGTACTGCCAAGTTCCTGAATTTGCAAAAGCATTTAGCTGTGGATAACGGCGCATTAAGACACCTAACCCACCGGAGTGGTCTGTATGATCATGGCTTAAAAAGACCATATCAATTTCATTGATATCAACTCCAACCTTAGCAAGTGCCTCTTTAGTTTTTTTACCAGAAATTCCTGCATCCATTAAAATCTTGTGCTGCTTAGTTTCGATTAAAGTTGTATTACCTGTTGAGCCACTTGCAAGTACACTAACTCGCATGATTTTTTCCTTCCTAAGCTACATCTTTATTGTCAGTCTCATTACTATTATCTTGAACTAATTTACCAGTAAAGGCATTAACTTGTTTAATAGTAACCACCTTAGTATTATTACTTTCTATTGCTACAGTCCACACAGGAATATAAACTATACTACCTCGTACATCAATTAACTTACTGTAACCAAATTTTGCCCATAAGACTTTAGAGTTATTTGGTAATTCACTGTATGTATAAAGTGCATCAATTGCACCCTTAGCACTAAGGGTTGTTTGTCTTTCTCTTACTGGCGACAAATTCTGAATATAAGTTTGAGTATAAGAAACTATTTGGTCATTCTTAACTTGAATTCGCAGCCGAGCACCTTCTGAATAAGTTAAACCATAATTACTTTCTTGATCAAAGGTATATTCTGATCCATTACTTAATTCAGCTACATATTGATATTTTTTACCTTGATAAACATTCTTCGCGTTATTAACAAAGCGTTTGATCTTTGCTAGCTTTTCTTTCTTATTATGACTTACTTTTACTGGATCAGTTAATGAAACGCTCAAGGTATTATCCTCAAACGAACTAGCCAAACTTGAATCAAGCTCTGCACTAGCTTCTTTATTCCAAGTATTGTCTGTTTTAGCGGCAAGATAATAACCATCTTTTTGTTCGGTACTTAACTTAGGTAACTTTATATTATCTGCCTTTATTTCTGTATTTAAATCAGCCGTAGCTCCACTTGAAGTTGTTGGAGAAAGCAAGGTTGGTGTTTGAAAAATCTCCACACCTAAGAAAATATTTATACCAATAAAAACTATCAGGAAGATCCATTCAATTCTTTTAAAATCCATTTGTCTCCTCCTTTAATCCCATTCCTTTTCTACTCTTGGTACTAAGACTTGTCCACTCTTTTAAAGAACGCCACTTATTATTAATTTTGACATAGTAGGTCGGATGTAATTCGACTAATTCTCTCGACTCAGTTTGCGGTGTTTGCTGTGAGATTTGATAGCCAATAATAATTCGATTAATATCCTTTTTGGTATATCCTGCTTCATATAGTTCATCGAGAGCATCATCTGTAGATTCAACCGTTACTTTTGGATCATCAGTTGGGACTGGAATTTGAAAGTCGAGACTATTGAAGTTTATAGACATTCCATTTTTAGCAAAATTAACCTTTGCCCGGGAAATATTATTACCTGGCAAAAAAATAGGATACTCTTCCACAAAGTTTTGATAAATAAAAGTCTTATTATCTGCATCAAAGAACCGTAGATCTGGTTCAGAAAGTCCAGTTTTTCTTACATAATATAAACTATCAATTAAGCGAGTCGTCATTAACTTTGGAATTTTATTTTCTTGATAATCAACAAATTCATAATGATGTGTTTTATTAGTTACAATTAAGCGTTGATATGCACCATTTGAGTATACTGTATTATCACCAGTTGTTTTTTGTGAAGAAGCCCCTGAACCTAATAGATTATTTACATAGTATGAACTTGATTCTTCATTGGTTAAGTAATTATAAACCTGTAGTTTAGTAGCTTTTTCATAAACAACTGAATAACCATCTCTTAAATGAATCAGAGACACTGGAATTTTACTCGAAGCATGAGTCACTTGATGCACAAACTTATCAAAAGCAATATCACTGATTTTTATCTGATAAAGGTGGTGGTTAGCGTCATTGCCCAAATATAGGTAATCACGCTTTTTAGTTGAAACAAAAATTCGGTTAAACTCTCGTCCGTCTTTTTTGTTTATCCCCCTGATAAATAAGGGCATCGTGATCTGATCAGGATAAGTTAATTGTAGATAGTTATGGTTATGGAGCATTTTTTTATAGCTATCATTATCCTTACGAAAGTTTTTAATACTACGTTTATCTAATTTTTCAGTTAAACGGTTAAACTCTAAAGGCAGGTTTTTATTACCATCATAAACTTGATATAGTTGATCATCCTGATAATAAAATAGTTGGGTAGGAACAAAAATATCTCGTAACGACTTTTCCCCTAATTCTTTATCGGCCGACTTACTCGTTGTTTGTTCTACGCCTGAAAAGTGAGCATCAGTTCCAAAAATATATCCAGTGAGGCCAATGGAAAGCAAAACCATAAAAATCAAACTAATTCTTAAAATAATTCTTTTAGTATGTTCATTAAAGTTCATCCCAGTTATCTCCTTCCTCACTCATTGGTTCATATGGCAAAGAGATATAGAATGTTGAACCTTTGCCTTCAGCACTATCTGCCCAGATCTTACCATTATGTGCTTCAACAATTTCTTTCGAAATTGCTAAACCTAATCCCGTACCACCTTGTTTACGTGAACGAGCCTTGTCTACGCGGTAGAAGCGATCAAAAATCTTATTTAGGTCTTTGCGTGGGATACCTAATCCTTGATCAGAAATACTTAAAATAATGTGGTTATTGGATTGTAACAAACGCACTGTAATTACACCACCATCGGGTGAATACTTGATTGCATTATTCATAATATTATCAATCACTTGCATCATTTTATCCGTATCAATTTCTACCCAAAGAGCTTGGTTAGTAAACTCACGTTTTATGGTATATTTCTTGGTTCTACTATCGCCTTTTTCAGCATCAGTTTTAACAATCATGTCAAAACGATTCAGAATATGGTTAACAAAGTCATTGAAATTAACCCATTCTAAATCCATTTTGGCTACCCCACGGTCCATTCGTGATAAACTAAGCAAATCATTAATCATTCTGATCATTCGCTCAGTTTCATCTTGAATAACATGTAAAAATTGGGGAGCAATATTTTCGTCTTTCCAAGCACCATCATTCAAAGCTTCGACATAAGCACGCAAAGACGTAAGCGGTGTGCGCAATTCATGAGACACATTTGAAACAAACTGTTGCTGCTCACGCTCATTTTTTTGTTGTTCGGTAATATCATGAAGCACACAGACAAGCCCTGAAACAAATCCAGTTACTCTTTGAATTAATGAAAAGTTAGCATGTAAAATCATTTCATTAGGCGTATTTTCATTTACCGTAATTACTAGTTCTCGCTGAGTACTCATTAAGTCTTGAATTGAAATATCTTTTAAGCCTAAAACCTTAGTAATTGGTTCACCAGTAACTTCTTTTTCAGTCTTATCTAAAAAGTCCAATGCGGTTTCGTTAATAATCGTAATATTACCATGACGGTCAGTGGCAATAACTCCATCTGTCATTTGCGTCAACACATTATCAAGACGACGCCGTTCACTTTCAGACGCTTCCTGGGTTCGTTCAATGCGAACCGAAAGCGTATTAAAAGCCCTTGCTAGTTGTCCTAATTCATCATCAGCATAGACCTTTACTTGACCTGAATAATCTCCTTCGGCAATTCGGTTAGCTTGTACCCTCATCTCTTCAATAGGACGCGTAATTGCTCGGGAAATAATCAAAGCTACAACAGCTCCTAAGAAAGCAGCAACCAGAGAAGCAGTTAAAAACACTAGCGACACATTTCTGATAGTATCGTACATATTATGCATGCTTGCTCTTACCAGAACAGCACCAATAATCGTATTAGTTCCATTACTTGCAGTAATCGGAGTTATTTGTTGTAAATAATTGCTATTACTATTCTCTACCCGTGAAACTTGTTTTCCCCTAGTTACTACATCTTTAATTGCACTATTGGTAGCACGCTGTCCGACACGAGTTTGCTCATTAACACCTGAATCAGCCCGGATAATTCCTTTACTGTCAACAATCATTATTTCACTAATTGCTTCATTACTATTGTAATTAGCAATAATTTTGCTTAATTGTTGATTAGCCTTTTGGGTATTGGAACGCCCAAGCTGGACTGCTATTTGATTAGTAATCGTATTAGGAATCTGTAAAGATGTTTCAAATGAGGAAATCGATGTTTGCTCTAATTGACGTGTAAAATAGGCCCCAACAATTTCTAGCGTTGCTAGCAAGAGGAGCATAAAAATCATTCCGATTTTAAAATTAATTGAGGTAATTACTTTTCTTATCTTTTTCATTTTTTCACACAAAAAAGGCCACTACAATGAGTGGCTTGTTAATCTATTCATCGCTTGGATCTTTGACATAATAACCTACGCCACGACGTGTAACTAAAATATTTGGTGAAGATGGCGTATCTTCTATTTTTTCTCTTAGACGTCGGACTGTCACATCTACAGTTCTTACATCACCGAAATAATCATAGCCCCAAACAGTTTGTAATAAGTGCTCACGCGTCATCACTTGTCCCATGTGTTGAGCTAAATAATGAAGTAATTCAAATTCACGATGAGTTAATTCTATTTTTTCGCCATTTTTTTCGACCATATATGCATCAGGCATAATTACCAAATTACCAATCGTAATATTTTTATTTTCTTCATCCTCACTAGCTTTTTGAGTTAAATCTCTTCTTCTTAAATTGGCCTTAACTCGAGCTACAAGTTCACGATTAGAAAAGGGTTTAGTTACATAGTCATCTGCACCCATTTCCAGACCTAAAACTTTATCAATCTCACTATCTTTAGCCGTCACCATAATAATAGGCATATCATGAGTTTGACGTACCTCACGTGCTACTTCTAGGCCATCTTTTTTGGGAAGCATTAAGTCTAAAATCATTAAGTCAGGATTATATTCCTCAACTTTTTTAACAGCTTCTTCACCATCATAAGCAGTATCGACATCAAAGCCTTCTTTGGTCAAATTAAATTTGATAATGTCAGAAATTGGTTTTTCATCATCAACTACTAAAACTTTCTTTGGCATTTGTGAAGCCTCCTATCTTATATCTATATTATACTGTTTTTTACTATTTTTAGAAATCTAAAAATTTTTTTGATTTTTTATAAAAAATTCTTGCATTCTATATTCCTAACTGGCATAATAATATTTGTCGGTTATGACATGGGTGGTTAGCTCAGCTGGCAGAGCAACGGACTCTTAATCCGTGGGTCTGGGGTTCGATCCCCCAACCACCCATTCAGTTGCACTACAACGAGGTTGTAGTGCTTTTTTTGTACCTAAATTTGCTATATAATAAACCATTATGACTATGAAAAATCCCCCTAAAAAGACGATTTATTATCAAGACTTTACTGATGATATCGTTAAAAATAAAAATCAAGATTACAAGCTTCCCGATAACTATCAAATTTTAAATAATAAGTGGACCAATAAGCCTGTGCGTTACTTAGGTTGGGGAATGGCAAAATTACTGACTACCTTTTTACCTATTAAATATATTGGTCGTGAAAAATTAAAACCATTCAAAGACAAGGGGTATTTTGTCTTTGCTAATCACACACAGCCGGTATTTGATCCAATCTTACCAATTACATTACTTGGTAAGAACCAATACTATGCTATTGCCAGTCAAGCCAATTGGGGTGTCCCAGTAATCGGCCAACTTGCTCTGCCGGCAGCAGGGTTACCTGTTGGGGAGGATTTAAGTCAAACAGCTAAATTAATTCGCGTAATCAAAAAATTAATTAAGCAAAAGAAGCACATTTTAATTTTTCCAGAAGCTCATCTTTGGCCTTATTACACGAAGATTCGACCATTTCCTACTACGAGCATGAACTTTCCCATTATTACACATACTCCTAGCTTTGTGATGACGACTACTTATCAAAAAAGAAAACACGGTCGCCATCCCAAAATCACAATTTATCTTGACGGACCTTTTTATCCTGATCCTTCTTTAACAAAAAAAGAACAACGCCAAAAATTACATGACCAAATAATTCAAACGATGAAAAACCGTGCCAAGAAAAGTACCTATAATTTCTATGATTACGAGAGAAAACAATAAGAACTATGAATATTTTATTTTGTGGCGATGCCAACGCCGAAGATGGCGTACTCATCACTACCCTATCGCTCTTACAACATGTAGATGAATTGCATCTCTACATTCTAACAATGAAAACTAAAAATGCCGATAAGCAATTCTATCCTTTTAGTCAGCATGCAGTTGCTTTAATTGAACGCTTAATTAAGGCAAAAAATCCTAAGAGTACTGTTCAATTAATTGATATTACTCAGCTTTATCAAAAAGACGCTCCCAAGCCAAATCAAAATACGCGTTTTACCCCATATGCGATGATTCGTCTTTTTGCGGATGAAATTCCAGCTTTACCTGATCGTATTCTTTATTTAGATAATGACATTATTATCCGCAAAGATATTGATGAATTTTATAATCAAGACCTTCATGGTATTGAATTTGTAGGCGTATTAGACTTCTTTGGTCGCTGGTTCTTTCATAATCAATGGAAATTTTTTGACTATATTAATTCTGGAGTTTTGCTCCTTAATCTTAAATACATTAAAGAAACTGGTCTTTTTGCGCGTGTCCGCAACTTAATGCGAACTAAAAAAATGTTCTTTCCTGATCAAACTGCCTTGAACAAGTTAGCAAAACATAAAAAAATTGCCCCACAGCGTTTTAATGAACAAAGAAAATTGCACAAGAATACTGTGATTCAGCACTTCACTACTAGTTTTCGCTTTATTCCTTATTTCCATATGCTTACTGTTAAGCCATGGGATGTAGAGCGAGTTCATAGTGTCCTGCATTTGCATGAATATGATGATCTTTTAAATGAATATTTGAAGTTAAAACCTCAACTTCATGCTAAGAGAAAAGATTAACTAAATAATCTTCTTTTATCTATATTTAATAATCATAATTTGCTATCATGATTATTAAATATAAATCAATATTACCTTTATCAATAATATTGACTTCAACATTATTGTCCTTTATAGTGATTATAGAAAGATCAATCCCCTCGCTCTAATGGATACGTCCTATCGCGAGGGTTTTTTTGTTTTATGAAGACTTATAAATCTTTAAGATATATTGACCAACTTGCTTTATTTAAATTAAGAGGAATACAAGGCATCTCCCTTAAAGTTCATCATAGTAGTACCAGAGAATTAATCGAATTAAACAAACAACTTAATACAATTAGTACTTTAGGATATTATAATCTAAAAAATTATGCTGAACCTTATCTAAATAATTCAACTAAAAATTATGAGAATCTTTATTTTAATGATTTAATAGCACGTTATTATAGAGATAAGCATTTAAAGCAAGCAGTTTTGCACGCTATTGAAGATATAGAAACTACTCTCAATACAAAAATTGCCCATGTCTTAGGTGAATATTCTCCTTACGGATATTTAGACTTTAGAGTTTGGTGCCAAAGGGATTCTAAGAATAAATTTTTAAAAAATAAAATGATGGATAAATTTACCATTGAATCTGAACAAGCTAATTTTTTAAAAGAAATTATCTTCAAAATTAAAAAATCATATTCTAAAGATATGCAGTTTTTTACACACTCTACTGATAAAGTATATCCACCTATCTGGTTATTGATGAATGAACTCACCTTAGGATCAACTATTCACATTTATAAATTAATGAGTAAGCAAAATAAAAGAAAAATCTCAAACTATTTTGGCTGCAAAAGCGATGAATTAGTTAGTTGGTTAGAAAATATAAATTTAATACGCAATATTTGCTGTCATAATGGTACATTATGTGACTTCAAATTAAAAACTAAGGCTAAAGTACCTACTGAAGTTAAGGAGAAAAAAATTTTAGTTAAAACAAATAGTACTTATACCAATCGTCTCGCCTTTCAATTATGCATCATTATAAAATTAATGAGTAAAATTAATCCTAAGTACTCTTATAACGATATGAAGAAGGCTCTTTATTCGTTAATTAATAATAAGACAACTCCAGAATACTATGGCTTCATTGATAAATCTGCAATTGATAAATTATTTAAAATCAATCCTAACGATATAGCTTTGAATAATAATCTTATTGAATATTAAGCCTTTTAATCAAACACTCTTTAATAAGAGTGTTTTTTCTTTATAATCTCTTTGATTCTTTTATTTCTATTTCCTGATAAGATATAATTAACACATTAACTATTATTCATTCTATAGGTGGAGGAGATAAAATGACAAAATCAAATACTATTCCTGTTTTTTATACCATTACTGACAATTACGCTCCTTATGTTGGAGTTTCAATCCAATCTTTAATTGATCACAGCGATTCAAATAAAGACTACACTATTACCGTAATGGTCCAAGATATTACTGATGAGCATAAAAAACAATTGGAAGATTTGGCAACAGATAATGTTCATATCAATATTTTCCACATTGATGATAAATTGCTTGAGCCAATTACTAACATCAAAGAGAACTACCTTCGTGGTCAATTCTTTACCCTTTCGATTTTTTACCGTCTTTTTATCCCTGAATTATTCCCTCAATACGATAAGGCAGTTTATTTAGACGCTGATACAATTATCAATACTGATATTGCAGATTTATACAATATTAATCTTGGTGATAATATGTTTGCCAGTGCTCCTGACTTATCAATTCGCTTTATGCCACCTCTTCAAAGATATATTTCTGAATGTCAGGGAATTTTGCCAACTGATAAATATATCAACAATGGCGTTATCCTCTTTGATACTAAAAAGTTTAGAGACAAGAAGTTTATTGATAGATTTATCCACTTGTTGACAACTTATCAAGTCTTCACAATTGACCCAGACCAATCTTACATGAATGAAATTTGTGAAGACCAAATTTATTTCTTAGACAAAGAATGGGACTCTATGCCTAACGAAAACATGGCTGAATTTGAAAATCCTAAGATCGTTCACTATAACCTCTTCTTCAAACCATGGCATTATGAAGACGTTCAATATGGTAAGTACTTCTGGGATGTCGCAAAAGAAACTCCATTTTATTCTGAACTTAAAGAACAATTAGCTAATTACACCGATGAAGATCGTAAGCAAGATCGTGCCGATTTAGATAAAATGGTAGAAATGTTCGAAGAAATTAAAAAAGCCGATAATAATTGGGCAAATATTAAGGCAAAAGGCGCACAAGTTAAATTATGATATTTGGTAATAATCGTCCTCAAGTATTTAAAAATATAAAAAAGGCTGTCAAAGCAAAACAATTTAATATTCCTGTTGAACTTGACGATCCTGTTTTAACGCTTAAGCAAAGCAAGGAAACGGTTGAAAAGTACTGGCAACATACTAAAACATTTTTTTATAGGTTCACCAATAATGTGATGGACACCCTTTATGGTGCATTATCTAATTTATCAATGTCTAAATCACAAATTATTGGGCAAGAAAATATTAAAGATATTGGTCCAGCTATTATTACTACTAATCACTTTAAACATACTGATAGCCTTCCAATTAGAAAATTAGCTTCTTTAAACCATAAGAAGCTCTATATTGTAATCGAAGACATTAATTTACTGCTTCCTGGTCTTTTTGGCATCATTATGAACAATGGCAATATGGTACCTTTAAGCAAAAGTCCTAGTTACTTGGGACGCGAATTTCCTAAGCATATCAAAGACGTATTTAAAAAGAAGGCTTGGCTTTTAGTTTATCCCGAACAAGAAATGTGGTACGAATACCGTAAACCACGCCCTTTAAAAAATGGTGCTTATTATTATGCCTCAAAAAATAAAGTGCCGATTATTTCTTGTTTTGTAGAAATCCAAGATCTGCCAAAACCTGAAAAAAATGCGCCTCAATTCAATAAAACAAAAACAATTTTGCATATTCTTCCTCCTATTTATCCGGATCCCCATTTGTCAATTAGGGCAAACGCAAGAAAGATGTGCGAAATTGATTATAAGCAAAAGCAGGCAGCTTATGAAAAAGCCTATGGTAAAAAGTTAGATTATACATTTACCAATAGTGATATTGCAGGCTATAGCGGCCCAATAGATTAACTGAGGAAGATCCCAATTAAAATGAAACCTAATGATATATTTATGATTCATGATTTTATTAGACGCTTTATTTACGTATTTATTTTCTTTGCTATTGTTTCATGTGGAACTTTTTACCTAAATGATATTTTGGAAAAACATAATAGAATTAACGCGCTAAAAATCGTTAATGTTGTCATTGCTGCCCTAGATTTTATCTGCATTATTGCCTTAAGTGTTGAGCTTTGGAGTAATTTTACTCTCCTATTCAATTATTGGGATCATAATTACTGGAGTATCATTCCTTATCCTGTCATGCTCATTGTCTTACTGGTTTTAGCAGTTAGATTAATTCGTAAGAATAAAAAATATCAATAAGTTAAACAACCGCGAAGCCGTTATATGTGTAATTTCCAGTCAAATCAGCTAATATAAGAGATAGATGTTAATGCTAAAAGGCACTCCTCAAAAAGGAGTGCCTTTTAAATTTGTATTTAATTAATCATCTTTTTCAACAGAAATTACTTTCTTAGTTTCAGCATTAATTGTTACTTCATGCTTCTTATTACCCTTGGTAACTTCTACTTCCCAAACGGTCTTTTTATTGTCATGAGTAAGATCCCAAGCAGTAGCTGTTCCCTTTACTTTCTTTTCAGCAATCTTAGTTGCTTGATTTCGACTGATTAATTTATCAACATCTAGGGCTTGTTCATTTAATTGATCTAAGTTTGATTTTTCAGATTTATGAGAAAGAATTTTACCAGTATTAGCATCGATCTTTACTTCATATTCATGTGTTCGATCAAAGCCCTCAATTTCATAGACATACTTATTCTTTTCAGGTTTTAGATTAATTTCTTTGACATCTTTACCACTATATTGTTTATGAAATTTACTAATTGCATCAGCCTGGCTTAATTTGATAGTTGCTACCTTAGCCTTTTTTGTTACCTCAGCAGTTTTTGGCTCAGTCTTTTCATTATTAGAACATGCAGTGGCTGTTAATAAAAGTGCACCAGCCATTGTTACGCCTGCAGCAAGTTTGGTCCATTTTTTAGTCATTGTTGTTCTCCTTTAATTAATAAAATGATAACTTTTTAATTATATTTATATTATACCGGGCCGAGACTTCTATCAGCAACTTTAATGCTCACTTTTGTTACAATAAAAAACGAAAAGAATAATGAAAGAGGTTTTTGTATGTCTAATAATCAACAAAGAGCTTGGCTTTGGATTACACTTACTATTTTAATTGTTATTAGTATCTTTATCCCCAACAACTCATCATGGTACTTTCCTGCCAATTTTGTAATTTTAATCTTAATTTATCTATTTTACTGGCGGTTAATGGCACTTAAACATTATGGTGCGGCTATTTTAGAAGCAGGTATTGCTGCGATTTGGTTTGATAATTACTTTAAAGCACCCTTTGGCAATTCTTATAGCATTTCTATTTGCTTTACCATTATCGGTGTCATTTTAATGATTATTGCAATTATTTGTGACATTCGAGCTCATCATGATGAACAATAAAAATTTTATAAAGCCGCATTGTTGGAATTTTATCAAATAAAAGGGTTTATACATATTAAGTTAATTACCATTAATAAATGATAAAATATACCATATTGTAATATATGTAAATATTTAAGAGACAAATTTTCATTAGTTCAAATCAAAGAGGCTTACCAGTACCATTGGTAAGTCTTTTTTTGTCATTCTTTTTGCTTGTGCTTATTCTTTTTCTGATGGTGGAAGATAGACCAAGACCTAACCAACTCGCTAAATGCTGTATTGATTATAGCCACAAGTAAAAGCCCCAAAATTCTGATTGAATTTTGAGGCTTCTTTTATTATTTATTCACCTTTAAAACTGCCATCTTCCACACTACGGATAAAATCAGCTAAATGCTTGTAGTAAACATCTGGATTATCAACCATGTGGTGGTGACCACCATCAGGAGTAGTTACTAAGCGAGAATTTGGAATTTCTTTTTGCATAGTTTTGGCAGTTTCAATTGGCATTGTTTCATTTTCACCAAAAGTAAGTAAAGTTGGAACTTTAATATTCTTTAATTGGTCACGGAAATGCCAGTCCTTTAATTTACCAGTAATGACGAATTCATTGTCACCTTGGAAAGCATTATAAACAGCACTACCACCAAGATCTTTTAAGTGGTAAAGCTTAGAAGGCTGCTTACGATCAACAAAGTTAATATTTAAAATTTGCACATCATCTTGGTAACGTTGGTTGTCGTAATCGCCCTTTTCTTCACATTCATGCATGAAGTCAATTTCAGTTTGTGGAAGTACTTCTTGACGTCTGCGGTTAACAGCATCTACATACTCGTCAATTTCATCAACCATTGAAGAAATAATTGCACCCTTTAAGTGTTGACCATATTTAACGGCATATTCTTGAACTAAGAGTCCACCCCAACTTTGACCGATTAAGTAAAAGTTGTCGATGCCTAACTTTTCACGGACTTCATCAACTTCATCTAAAAAGTATTCGTAAGTTAAATACTTCTTAGCAATTTCTGGATCAGAGTAATCTGGTTGGTCAGAATATAATGAACCAAGTTGATCATACATGGTTACTTGTACATTCAAACCTTGCTTCTTTAATTGTTCTGCAGTGTCTTCCCAATATTCATGATTACCACCAGGGCCACCGTGAAGAGCAAGAAGATGAATATCACCTTCACCTTGAGTATTAGTCCATAAATGGTAACCGTTATCTAAGGTAATAATTTTTGTGCCTGTTTGCATATGAGACCTCTCTTTCCAATTATTATCTATTATAACTTAGTTCCAATATGAATAGCGCCCGCACCGAGATTTAATTTAGTAACTTGCACATCTTTAAATCCCGCAGTTTCAAACATTTCTTTTAATTTTTGTGCAGAGACAAATTTTTTACTAGTGGTAGCTAAATAATTATATTCCTTTGAACTAGCATAAAAAATACGGGCAAATTGTGGAAAAATTTTAAAATAAGTTTTCCACCCAATTTTAACAATTGGATTAGTAGGTTGAGACATATCTATTGAGCCAAATTTTCCACCTGGCTTTAAAACGCGATAAGCCTCTTTAATTACTTTGCTTGCATCTGGTACATTACGTAAGCCAAAACCAATAGTTACTTGATCAAAACTATTATCAGGAAATGGTAAGTCCATTGCATCCCCTTGGTGGAGTTGCACTTCTTTTTCCACGTCATTGGCGCGGATCTTCTTTTCTGCAAAAGACATCATTTTTTCGTTAAAATCTAGTCCCTTAACATTACCACTTGGCCCAGTTGCCTTAGCGTCCGCAATCGCCATATCACCAGTACCGGTGCAAAGATCTAAAATAAAATCTCCCGGCTTAATTGCGAATTCTTGATAAAATTTTTTACGCCATAATCTTTGTGTTCCTAAACTCACAATGTCATTCATTTGATCATAATGATCTGCAATTCGATCAAACATATCGTGTACTTCTTGTTCTGGTACTTTATTTGTCAAAGTCATTTTTCTTCCACTTTTCTATAAAAAAAGACACGATTCAAAATGAACCATGCCCTTATCGATTAAGCACCTAGAAAGTTAACTATTCAAGAAAGATAGTTAAACAATCTCCCCTTGCGACTCCGTAATAATAAGCAATAAGAACGGGGCCGCAAGGTGTGCCTATTTATGACTAATTATTATACATCTATTATAACTTAATTATCATTCTTAGTAAAACTTTTTTTATAATTTAGATAAGTTTTTTCTTTCTACGATAAAGATGAACAATAATTCCAAGGCCAATTCCAATGAGAGCTGGTATTAACCATGCTAATCCAATATTGGCTAAAGGTAAAATCTGAAGTCTTAATTTGATAACTTCTTTAACAAAACCTGCATTAGCTAATGGCTCAGGTAAATTACTGATCAAATCAAAAATAGCGGGAATTAAGGTCAAGATCATAGCAATTTTAAATACGATATGATCATTTTTAAATAATGGTGAACACACTGATAAGATAATTAATACAATTGCCAAAGGGTATAAAAACATTAAGACTGGAAGTGACCAACTAATGATTTTTTCTAAGCCCAGGTTAGCTAAGATCGCAGCACCTAAACAAGCAAAAGTTAACCAACCATGGTAAGACAAAACTGGAAAATGATTATGAAAGTCTTCTGCAAAAGCTGCTACCAAACCAACAGACGTCGTTAAACAAGTAAGAATAATTAGAACTGCTAAAACAGTTTGCCCAAAAATGCCCCCATAGTAATTAACAATTTGAGTAAAAGCCACACCGCCATCAGAAGAAACCTTTAACTTACCTAATGACATTGCTCCTAAGACAATTAAGCAGCAGTAGATAACTCCAATCCCAATCATTGCTAAAAGGCCGGATTTAGTCATAATAGCAGAAACTTGATCGGTATTTTTGGTCATTGTCTTAATTGCAGTAACAATAGCAATCCCAAAAACCAGTCCTGCCAAAGCATCAAGCGTATTGTAACCTTCTAAAAAACCATTAATAAAACTACCATGCAAATAAGCAGCTGTAGGCTTCATTGCGGCTGCTTTGCCCATCGGATGCAAAAATCCCACCAAAAAGATTAAAAATAATAATACTAAAAAAATTGGATTTAAAACTTTACCTAACTTAGATAAAATATCGCTCTGATTATAACTAACCCAAAAAACTAACAGGAAAAATACAACGGAAAAAATTAAAAGTCCTACTTGTTCAAACTTAGCGGGCAATAACGGAGCAATCCCAATTGTATAAGGAACAGTAGCAGTTCTTGGCGTTGCAAACAATGGCCCAATGGTTAATTGAACTACCACCATCAAAATCAAAGCGCACACACGTCCTAAAGGCTTACCTAGCCCGTAAATTCCCGAACTATGGGTAATTGATACAGCTAGCAAAGACAATAAGGGTAATAAAACTCCCGTCACCAAAAATCCTGCTGCTGCAATTGGCCAATTATTCCCAGCTAATTGGCCTAAATGTAGTGGAAAAATTAAGTTACCTGCTCCAAAAAACAGAGCAAAGATCATGGAAGCCATCACGAGATACTGTTTCCAAGTAAATTTCTTTGCTGATGTCTTTTTCATTATTTCTTCCTCCATCTTAATAATGTTCATATTTTATCAAAAAAAAATACAGAGGTATAGATGTTTCAACATCGCAACGCTCTTATTTAAGGCCAAAAGAAAAAGAGACAAGATCTAAATCTCATCTCTTTCGGTTATACTAAATCTTAGTTTTTACGTTTCTTATCGACTGCTAAACCTAAGACAGCGGCAACACCAACCATCATTAAACCAAGTACACCAGCAGCAGTTGCTTTGGCACCTGTTTGAGGTAAAGTATTTTCACGTTTAGCTTCTTGCTTAGTATCAACGTTAGCTTCAGTCTTAGGAGCTACGGTATTATCTCCTTGAGCAACAAGTTGATCTTCATTTTCTGAAACCACATTACTATGTACTGGAGCAGTAGTATCTTCTTCAACAACATTATTATCAACAACTTCAGTTTCTGCGGTATCAGTAGCATGAGGTGCAACAGTAGCTGCAGCATCAGCAGTTTCTTCCGGCATAACAACTGGTTCATTATCTGAAGCAGAACTTTGATCATCAAGGTTAGCTTCAGGAAGTACTGGAGTAGTTACAGCATCACCACTAGTTGAAAGATCACCAGTGTATGCTGGTAAAGCTTCTTCTACTAATGGAGTACCAGCAATGCCTACTTGCGCTTCTGGTAAAGCTTCTTCAGTTAATGGAGTACCGGCAATACCTACTTGTGCTTCTGGTAAAGCTTCTTGAGTCAATGGTTCACCAGCAATGCCTACTTGTGCTTCTGGTAAAGCTTCTTCAGTCAATGGTTCACCAGCAATGCCTACTTGCGCTTCTGGTAAAGCTTCTTCAGTTAATGGTTCACCGACAATACCTACTTGTGCTTCTGGTAAAGCTTCTTGAGTCAATGGTTCACCAGCAATGCCTACTTGTGCTTCTGGTAAAGCTTCTTGAGTCAATGGTTCACCAGCAACGCCTACTCGCGCTTCTGGTAAAGCTTCTTCAGTCAATGGTTCACCAGCAATGCCTACTTGCGCTTCTGGTAAAGCTTCTTCAGTTAATGGTTCACCGACAATACCTACTTGTGCTTCTGGTAAAGCTTCTTCAGTCAATGGTTCACCAGCAATGCCTACTTGCGCTTCTGGTAAAGCTTCTTCAGTTAATGGTTCACCGACAATACCTACTTGTGCTTCTGGTAAAGCTTCTTGAGTCAATGGCATACCTGCTACTCCACCTTCAAATGGTTTGTCAGCTGGACGAGTTTCTGGAATACCAGTTACGTCACCCTGGTATTCTGGAAGTGCTGGTGTAGTTACAACTTCACCAACATCAGAAACTTTTTCATAATCAACATAGAAGTAAATATTAATTGGTGTAGTAGTTGTGTATGCTGGAATTTCATATGGATTTGCATCAATCTTATCAAATAATTCATCCATCAAAGCATCTACTTCTGCTTCATTATCATTGTCCATTGGGCTTGCTGAATTTGCAGTTAATCCAGAAATATATGCACGGTAACCTGGAATACTTGGTAAAGTATTATGCCATGAACCATTTTCTGCATAAACAAAATCTGGTTTTGATAATGCATCGTTTAAATCTAAGGCAGCATGTTCTACTGGTTTCCATGTGTAAGTACCATCTTCTGATTTCTCACCTGACATGTCGTTAGCATCAGTGTTAATTCCACCATAGTAGTAATCTTCGTCTGGATCTGTTGAAGTTGGTAAAGTTACATCTAATCTTTCTCTTGTTTCAACTTTTACTGGAGTAGTTGGAATCTTTTCATATTCAACATTAAATGATACATCGTATGGCAAAGTAGTTGTATATGCTGGAATTTCATATGGATTTGCATCAATCTTGCCTTGTAACTCTTCATACAAAGCTTCATTAGTTTCGTCATCATCAGTTAGACTACCATCAGCTATATCCGGTCCTGTAATACTTGTAATCTTAGCACGGTATCCAGGAATAACTGGTAATGAATGATGACCAGTTCCATCATCTGCATAAGTAAAATCTGATTTTGATAAAGCTTCATCTAAGCTCATTGCAGCATGTTCTACTGGTTGCCAAGTATAACTACCATCTTCTGATTTACTACCAGCCATATCATTTTGATCAGTATTGATTGCAATATAGTAATATTCATTATCTGGATCTGTTGCTGTTGGTAGAGTTACATTTAATTTTTCTCTTGTTTCTACTTTTACAGATTTATCATAACCAACATGGAAAGTAACAGCTAATGGACTTGAAATAGTGTATGCTGGAATCTCATATGGATTCTTTGCAATATCATCATTTAATTGATCTGTTAACTTTTTAGCTTCATCACGTTGTTCTTGGGTAAAAATTCCGTCTGGACCGCCGAGTACGTCTACACTTACTCTAGCAATTTTTGCTGTGTAACCTGGTTCTGCAGGTAAAGTATGATTCCATGTACCATCATCAGCTAAAGTCCAATTGTTTCCCTTTAAAGCATCAGTTAATGACATTGCATCATAGCTCTTAGAACCCCATAAAGTTGGATATTCTTTACCATCGATAGTAACTCTTGTTTGGGGCATATCGTCCATATTTAAATCACCGTAGTAATAACCCTTATCAAGGAAATCATCATTAGGATCTACTCCTGGTTCATAAACATCAGCGCTCCGAAGTACAGTTCTATTAGTTTTCTTTACTTCTACCTTTGGAGCATCTGCTTTAGGATCTTTATTTAAGTTAGCAACAGCATCTTTAACTAATTTATCTGTAGCTTTATCAAGATCAGTTTGCTGTGTTTGAGCTGGCTTGTTGTCTGATGTAGTTGAAGCCGCAGGTTGTTGAGCATCCTTATTTGTAGTAGTTTGGTTCTTATCACCAAATTGTTTATTATAGTTATTTAAAAGATCGCCAAGGCCTAAGTCATCGCCTAAGTCAACATTTGCAACAAGAGGGTTATTTACGTTATCTTTAGGTGCTTGTTCTAAAGTATTAACATTTACAGTAGTAGTTTCTGCTTTATCATCAGCTGCGTGAACAGTTTGAGTTCCACTTACACCCATGAAGAATGCACCGATTAAAACGGAAGCAGTTCCAACTGTAAATTTTCTAATTGAAAAACGGCTATTCTTTTCTTCTAATCTTCTGTTTTTTTCTTGCTTATTATTTTTTGATAACATCTATATTCTCTTTTCTATCAATAGCTCTAATCGATTTACATATTTAATAATATGCGTTATTTAAAAATAGTAAAATATTATTTTAGAATAATTATTTAGTTATACTTGCTAATTGCCATTATTATGGCCTTTTACTTCTTGAAAAAAATTTAAAAAATTTTTTCACCTATTGTTTTTTATTTTTTTGAAAGCTAATTTTTTTAAAGTAAAAAGATGAAATTTTTTAAGCGTTATTTTTATCCCCCTTTATATAACACTTGCTTTTAATATAGCTAACTTAGATTTGAATAAAAAGTCTTTTCCATGGTACAATTTTATGTAGAAAGTCTTAGTAAAATCATTTATCAAAAAAGCCATACCGGTGCCGCGGTATGGCTTTTTGCTTGAACTTTTACCTAAACTCAAACAAAAACACACTCTGATTTTGATATCAAAGTGTGTTTCTTTATATACCCTAATATTTATCTAAATACTTAAACTCAATTAATTTCTACGCTTCTTACCGACAGCTAAGCCTAGGATTGCCCCTACACTAGCAATTGCTAAGCCGATTACTGCACCAGAACTGGTCTTGGCACCAGTTTGTGGCAAAGTACTTTCTTGTTTATTGTCAGTAGTTGCTTTAGGCTGTGCAGTCACTTCTTCATGAGTATCTCTTTCAACTGAAGCATGAACTGGAGCTACTTCTTCTTTATTAGCTGAAACCACCTTATCACCATTATTGTTATCTGCATCTGGAGTTGTAGTTGGATGAGGTGCAACTGTTTCATCAGTAGTTGTAGTTGGTTCACCTGGAGTTGAATCATTAGTATCAGTTGGAGTTTCTGGTTCTTCTGGAAGTGGAGCAACTGGATTTTCTGGTTGCACTAATGGTGTACCTGTTGCTTCAGTTGCTGCTGGATTATCCGGTTGTACTAGTGGAGTACCCGTAGTTGAATTTGCTTCATAATTAACCAAGAAGGTAACTTCAAATGGATAATTAGTAGTAAAGGCTGGAATTTCATATGGATTTGCATTAACTTTGGCTTGAAGTTCACTTAATAATTTATCTGCTGCATCACTATATTCGCTACCTGCTGTTACATTAGCAGCATAAATCTTTGCAGTATAACCAGGAACAGTTGGTAAACTCACAGGCTTCTTAGCAGTTGCATCATAAGTAAAATCATTGCTGTTTATTGCATTAGTTAATGATTCTGAAGCAAATGAAACTGAAGCCCAGGTAGTTGTCTTACCTTGCTTTTCACCAGTAATCTCTTTTTTAGCCAATTCACGGTAGTAATAATCTGGCGTGCCCGCTACTGCATCTGGCATGCGAACATTTAGATATTCACTTGCAGTACTAGTTACCTTTTCAACAGGTGCAGGAGTTACACGAACTGGAATAATAACAGGTTGTTGATCTCCAGGTTTTCCACTTGCAAAAGTAACTTCAGCTTTCCCCATAGTTACACCAACTACAGAAGTATCTGGCAAAATAGTCCATTTAGCTGATTGAGGATTCCAAGCATCACCTGATGGAACAAGATCAGCTATAGCATTCTTAATATCAAGACTGCTTGGATCGCTATCTTGCACTGTAGTGATAGTATTAACAACACTTCCAGTTACACCCAAAAAGTCACCAGTTACTGTAGTAGAGCTACCATCAGGAAAAGTAACTAAAATAGAAACTTTGTGTTGACCTGGTTCCATCAGCATCTTAGCTAATTCACTTTGACTTGTTTTCCAAGTATATTTTGTCCCTTTTGGCATATCATCTGCATTTGAAATATAAGCCTTGGGATCGCTATAAGCTTGATCAAGAGGAAGGTAAGTTTGACCATCCTTTTCAGCTTGAGCCTGAGCCTGATTTGGATCAGTAGTATGACTAGAATTATATACATTAGCCATCTCTGCTAACTCAGCATCACTAGCATTATTTAAAGCAGTATTTTTTGCACTTGCTGGCTTACCAGGATTTTGCGCAGCTTGATCGAATTCACTTTGAAGACTTTGAGTAGGCGCCTTATTATCTGATGAAGTTGCTACTGGAGCCACAGGCTTAGTTGTATCAGCTGCTGCGGGTTTAGCTGCATTAACCTTTTCTGTAGCTACAGTATCAGTTTCAGCTGCATGAGCAGTTTGTGTTTCACTTATACCAATAAAGAATGCACCAATAAGTACTGAAGCAGCACCGACTGTAAATTTTCTGATTGAAAAACGATTTTTCTTTTCTCTATTTTGCTCATTAAATAACATAATCATCCTCTTCTTTCTATACCTTCTTTACAAATATGCAGATATTATAATATCTGTTGTTTTTTATTTTTTCAAATATATTTTATTTAAATTCATTTTCATTATTAAATATAGTTCATTAAAGCTTAGAGCTAGTTGGGTTAAGCAATTATAAAAAAAATGCTTTTTTTAATATGCAAAATGTTGTTTTTTTATTTTTATTTAGCCTAATTTATTTCAATATTTTTAATCGCTAAATTTTTGTTATTTTTATTTTTTGTAAAACAAAAAAGGCATACCCTCTAGGTATGCCTCTTTTCAAGCTCAAAACTAATGATTAGGTGAGAAAAGAATGCTATTTTTTAGTTTTTACGCTTCTTGTTGACAGCTAAGCCTAAGATTGCACCTACACTAGCAATCACTAAGCCAAGTACGCCAGCCGTATTATTTTCTTGTGCACCAGTTTGTGGTAAAGTCTTAGCCTTCTTACCATCTTGGTAGAAGCTTGAGTGAACGCGAGCATTAGCACCGAATCTAGTTGCATGAATACCTGCATTTTCATCATTGTTAAGACTGTGAGTACCTGCTTCATCATCAAAGTCAGCACCTGATGCGTGTGGAGCAACAGTAATTTCTACTGGTACTTCGGTTGTTTCACCATTTGGATAAGTTACAATTACAGTTCCTGTAATCTTACCTGGTTTAGAAGTATCTGGAGTGTCTTTCCAAGTAAACTTAGTGCCTGATGGGAAGTCACCCTTATTCTTAATTCCTTGTTCTGCAGTTGGAACCTTGCCTGAAGGAACAACTACCGGTTTAGGAACAGGTGTAATAGTTGTCTTATCAGATGGAGTCTTGTCATGAGTCTTTTCCGGTTGTGATACTACAACTGTAGTAGTTACAGTATCAGTTGTTCCATCTGGGTAGTGAACTGTAATTTCAACACTCTTAGTTCCTGGAGTGGTTACATCTGGAGCACCGTTGGTCCAAGTGTAAGTTGTACCACTTGGTAAGTTTGGAATATTTCCAATTCCATCTTCTGGACTTGGAGTTACACCTACTTGAGTGTTGATTTGTTTTGGTTCTGGTGTGTAAATATCAGAATCTGTAGGTGTTGGTTGAGGAGTTGGATTAGTTGGTTCTTCAACTACAACCTTAGTAGTTACAGTATCAGTTGTTCCATCTGGGTAGTGAACTGTAATTTCAACACTCTTTGTTCCTGGGGTTGTTACATCTGGAGCGCCGTTGGTCCAAGTGTAAGTTGTACCACTTGGTAAGTTTGGAATGTTAGCAATTCCTTGTTCTGGAGTTGGTTCCTTACCTACTTGCGTCTTGATGTCCTTTGGTTCTGGAGTGTACTTATCTGCATCACTTGGGTTCTTAGTTGGTTCTTCAACAATTACCTTAGTAGTTACAGTATCAGTTGTACCATCTGGGTAGTGAACTGTAATTTCAACACTCTTAGTTCCTGGGGTTGTTACATCTGGAGCGCCGTTGGTCCAAGTGTAAGTTGTACCACTTGGTAAGTTTGGAATGTTGCCAATTCCTTGTTCTGGAGTTGGTTCCTTACCTACTTGTGTCTTGATGTCCTTTGGTTCTGGAGTGTACTTATCTGCATCTGTTGGGTTCTTAGTTGGTTCTTCAACAATTACCTTAGTAGTTACAGTATCAGTTGTGCCATCTGGGTAGTGAACTGTGATTTCAGTACTCTTAGTTCCTGGGGTTGTTACATCTGGGGCACCGTTGGTCCAAGTATAAGTTGTACCACTTGGTAAGTTTGGAATGTTGCCAATTCCTTGTTCTGGAGTTGGTTCCTTACCTACTTGTGTCTTGATGTCCTTTGGTTCTGGGGTGTACTTATCTGCATCGGTTGGGTTTACGTTCTTTTCAACGTGAACAGTAATTGGTGCAGGATCATTTGAACCAAATGTAATTGGACCTGGAACTGTCTTATCAGTAATGTGGTAGCCTTCTGGAACATGAGCATTAACTTCTGGGTTTACTGTTTCACCAGTAGTACCAGTTTCAGTGTAACTATCAACCTTCTTACCGTTATTATCAACATAAGTAATAGTTACTGAATGTTCATTAGCCTTGTAAATGAAGGTTACAGTTGAACTCTTAGTATCACTAGTTATATCCATTGCTGGAGCAGCATCTGGGTTAGTTACTGTGTAACCTGGTTCTGCTGGAGCAGCTACAGCATCAAACTTAGAAGTTTCCCCATGCACCGTAAGTTACCTTATTAGTTACTAAGTCCTTAGTTGCTGGTCTGTGGAGAGTTACGGTTTGCTTAGTGTATTCACTAGTCTTACCTGCAACATCAACATCAACAGTTCTAGTAATAGTCTTGTTTACATTGTCCTTTTCATTTGGATCATTGGTTACGTCTTCAGTCTTATGTTCAACGTACACAATAGTGTCCTTAATTGGAGTTGAACCAAATGTGAATTCACTTGGGATTTGTTGTCCACCAACTACTTGCCAGTTTGCTGGTACTTCAAGTTTTACTGGGACTGTTTGACCAGTCTTACCACCAACTACTTGGGTACTTACAACGTCGTTGTGATCAGCATTGTTTACAAACTTAATTGTAGCTGTTTGATCTGAGTAAACGTAGTTTACAGTTACATTGATGTTGTTTACTGGTGTACCATCACTCAAACCACTTACTGAGGCTACATAATCCTTACCATCCTTGGTAGTGATTGTGCCGCCAGTAATTGTTCTAGTGTAACCTGCTGCACTTGGAATTTCTACTGGTGCAAAGCTAGTTGACCCATCAGTCATGTTTGAAGTCCAGTCAGTGTAAGTTACTTTACCAGTTGCTTCGTTAGTTGACTTGATTCTGTAGAAGTCAAGAGTTTGAGTTACAACTTGTGGTTTTTGACCTTCAATGTTTACAGTAACTGTTTCAGTTACTTGACGGTAAACATCACTGTTACCCTTGTCATTACGTCCATCATCAGTATCAACCTTAGCTTGAACCTTAACAGTAATGTCAGGGTTATCAGTTGCGTTAAAGCCAACGCTTGATGGTACTTGAGTATTTGGTACGATTTCGTAGCCGGTTGGTACTTCTAATGGAGTTTCACCACTACCATTACCAATAGTTACGCTGGTACCTGTCTTACCAGTTAAAGTTTGGGTACCAACAGTCTTACCAGATGGATCTACGAAGTTGATCTTTCTAGTTTGGTTATTAGCACTGTAAGTAATGTTAAAGACTAAGTCTTTATCACCCGGTTTAACTGTTTGAGCAGGAACACTTGCTTGACTTGGTGTGTATCCAGCAATTTCCTTCACATTGTAGCTTGGGAATGTGTAACTACCATTATCTGACCATTCACCATAAGTTACCTTATTGGTTACTAAGTCCTTAGTAGCTGTTCTAGTAAATGTCTTAGATGCATCTACTGCCTTAGTAGTCTTGCCATCTGGAGTGGTTACATTAACAGTTTCAGTTACCGTCCACGCCGTAGCAGTTTCTACGTTCTTATCATGTTCGTAGTCAGGAGTTACATCCTTAGTACCATGTTCAACGTAAACAATAGTGTCCTTAAGTGGAGTTGAACCAAAGGTGAATTCACTTGGAACTTGTTGATTTGGAACAAGCTTCCAATTTGTTGGAACTTCAAGGTTTACCTTTACAGTTTCACCAATTTCTCCTGGTACTTCTTGAGTACCAACTACATGATTATGATCATTGTTATCTACATATTGGATTGTAGCTGTTTGTTCTGCCTTAGTGTAGTTTACAGTTACGTTGATGTTGTTTACTGGAGTTCCATCATTCAAACCACTTACTGAAGCAACGTAATCCTTACCATCTTTGGTAGTGATTGTTCCACCAGTAATTGTTCTAGTGTAACCACCAGCAGTTGGAATTTCAAAGTCTGGGAAACTAGTTGAACCATCTGTCATGTTTGAAGTCCAGTCAGTGTAAGTTACTTTACCAGTTGCTTCGTTAGTTGACTTGATTCTGTAGAAGTCAAGTGTTTGAGTTCTAACTTGAGGTTCTTGACCTTCAATGTTTACGGTAATAGTTCTAGTTACTTGACGGTAAACATCGCTATTACTCTTGTCGTTACGTCCATCTACAGTATCAACCTTAGCTTGAACCTTAACAGTGATATCTGGATTATCCTTACTATCTGCATTAAATGGAACCTTGGTTGGTACTTCAGTATTTGGAACAATTTCGTAGCCTGTTGGAATGTTCAACGGAGTTTGACCTTCACCATTACCAATAGTTACGCTGGTTCCTGTCTTACCAGTTAAGGTTTGAGTTGAAACGGTCTTACCATCTGGATCAACGAAGTTAATCTTTCTAGTTTGACTGTTTGCATCGTAGTTAAAGGTTACAGTTGAGTCTGCTGTATCACCTGTTACTGCTACTTCTGGAGCTGCGTCTGGGTTAGTTACTGTGTAACCTGCTTCTGCTGGGGCAGTTACAGCGTCGAACTTAGCACCTTCTGTATTCCATGGGCCGTAAGTTACTTCCTTAGTTACTAAATCTTCTGTAGCTGTTCTGTGGAGAGTTACTGATTGAGTGGTGTATTCACTAGTCTTACCTGCAACATCAACATCAATTGTTCTAGTAACAGTCTTGTTTACCTTGTCTGCTTGATCTGGATCACTAGTTACATCCTTAGTTCCATGTTCAATAGTTACATTGATTGGGGCTGGAGTGTTTGATCCAAATGTGATTTGACCTGGAACTGTCTTATCAGTAATTACCCAACCTTCTGGTACATTAGTTTGGATGTTGGTATCTACTGTTGCTCCCGTGGTTCCTGTTACATCATAGGTCTTAATAATCTTACCACTCTTATCAACGTAGTTGATTACTTGGCTGTGGGTATCTGCACCATAGATAAAGGTTACTGTTGAATCTGCTGTGTCACCAGTTACAGCTACTTCTGGTGCGGCATCTGGGTTTGATACTGTGTAACCTGCTTCTGCTGGAGCTGTTACAGCGTCAAACTTAGCACCTTCTGTATTCCATGGGCCGTAAGTTACTTCCTTAGTTACTAAATCTTCTGTAGCAGTTCTATGAAGAGTTACTGATTGAGTAGTGTAAGTTGAAGTCTTGCCTGCAACATCAACATCAATTGTTCTAGTAACTGTTTTGTTTACCTTATCTGCTTGATCTGGATCGTTAGTTACATCTTTAGTACCATGCTTGATGTTCACGTTAATTGGTGCTGGATCATCTGTTCCGAAGGTAATTTGACTTGTTACCTTAGGATCAGTGATTACCCAACCTGCTGGTAAGTTACTTTGAATGTTAGTATCAACAGTTTCGCCTGTCTTACCTGTTACATCGTAAGTCTTAACTACTGTGCCATCTGGACCCACATAGTTAATTACTTGAGTATGACTATTTGCATCGTAGTTGAAGGTTACTGTTGAATCTGCTGTGTCACCTGTTACGGCTACTTCTGGAGCTGCGTCTGGGTTTTGAACTGTGTAACCTGCTTCTGCTGGAGCTGTTACGGCATCAAACTTAGCTCCTTCAGTATTCCATGGGCCGTAAGTTACTTCCTTAGTTACTAAGTCTTCGGTTGCAGTTCTGTGAAGAGTTACTGATTGGGTAGTGTAAGTTGACGTCTTGCCTGCAATATTAAGATCAATTGTTCTAGTAACAGTCTTCTTTACCTTGTCTGCTTGACTTGGATCGTCAGTTACATCCTTAGTACCATGCTTGATGTTTACAGTAATTGGAGTTGGATCATCTGTACCAAATTTAATTTGACCTGGTACTTCCTTATCTGTGATTACCCAACCTTCTGGTAAGTTAGTTTGAATGTTAGTATCTACAGTTTCACCTGTCTTACCTGTGACATCGTAAGTCTTAACAGTGGTGCCATCTGGACCAACGTAGTTAATTACTTGAGTGTGACTATTTGCATCATAGTTGAAGGTTACTTTTGAATCTGCTGTATCACCAGTTACAGCTACTTCTGGAGCTGCGTCTGGGTTTTGAACTGTGTAACCTGCTTCTGCTGGAGCAGTTACTGCTTCAAACTTAGCTCCTTCAGTGTTCCATGGACCATAAGTTACTTCCTTAGTTACTAAGTCTTCAGTTGCAGTTCTGTGGAGAGTTACTGATTGGGTAGTGTATTCACTAGTCTTACCGGCTACATCAACATCAATCGTTCTAGTAACTGTCTTGTTTACCTTGTCTGCTTGACTTGGATCATCAGTTACATCCTTTGTACCATGCTTGATGTTCACGTTAATTGGAGCTGGATCATCTGTTCCGAAGGTAATTTGACTTGTTACCTTAGGATCTGTGATTACCCAACCATCTGGTAAGTTAGTTTGAATGTTAGTATCAACAGTTTCACCAGTCTTACCGGTTACATCGTAGGTCTTAACAACTGTACCATCTGGGCCAACGTAGTTGATTACTTGGTTATGACTATCTGCATCGTAGTTAAAGGTTACAGTTGAGTCACCTGTATCACCAGTTACAGCTACTTCTGGTGCGGCATCTGGGTTTTGAACTGTGTAACCTGCTTCTGCTGGGGCAGTTACTGCTTCAAACTTAGCTCCTTCAGTGTTCCATGGACCATAACTTACTTGCTTAGTTACTAAGTCTTCAGTTGCAGTTCTGTGAAGAGTTACTGATTGGGTAGTGTAAGTTGAAGTCTTGCCAGCAATATTAAGATCAATTGTTCTAGTAACAGTCTTCTTTACCTTATCTGCTTGACTTGGATCATCAGTTACATCCTTTGTACCATGCTTGATGTTCACGTTAATTGGAGCTGGATCATCTGTTCCGAAGGTAATTTGACTTGTTACCTTAGGATCTGTGATTACCCAACCATCTGGTAAGTTAGTTTGAATGTTAGTATCAACAGTTTCACCAGTCTTACCGGTTACATCGTAGGTCTTAACAACTGTACCATCTGGGCCAACGTAGTTGATTACTTGGTTATGACTATCTGCATCGTAGTTAAAGGTTACAGTTGAGTCACCTGTATCACCAGTTACAGCTACTTCTGGTGCGGCATCTGGGTTTTGAACTGTGTAACCTGCTTCTGCTGGGGCAGTTACTGCTTCAAACTTAGCTCCTTCAGTGTTCCATGGACCATAACTTACTTGCTTAGTTACTAAGTCTTCAGTTGCAGTTCTGTGAAGAGTTACTGATTGGGTAGTGTAAGTTGAAGTCTTGCCAGCAATATTAAGATCAATTGTTCTAGTAACAGTCTTCTTTACCTTATCTGCTTGACTTGGATCATCAGTTACATCCTTTGTAGCATGTTCAATCTTCACAGTAACAGTTGGGATACCACTATCAGTAGCAGTTACTGAAGTTGGAATATCTTGTCCTGGGACAATCTTCCAGTTCTCTGGAGCTACAGGATTAATAGCTACAGGTTCATCAGTCTTACCAGTAAGTGGAGTTGAAGTAATTTCTGTACCCGCGCTATCCACATAAGAAATCTTACCAGTCTGAGTATTTGCAGTATAAGTTATTTCTTGGTAAACCTCAGTAGGAACCTCTGCAGTTATATTTTCACCACCAATATTTAGCGTTGGCACCATTTGTGGATTGGCAGTATATCCCTTAAAGTATGGTGCTGGCATATTAATAATTGTGCCAGTACCCCAAGTTGAATTTGAGTTGTAAATTGGCTCTGCCTGACCTAAATTATTGTACTCATATCTACCTGGTGCCAAAGTAATATTTTTTGCTTGAGAAGGTGGAACAGTATCTACTTTTTGTCCCTTATTTGGTCCCGATGGAATTGTGTATACCAGATGTCTTTGCACTCTTAATTGGTTTGACTTTACAGTCACATTAATTGAAACATCAGTACTGCTGCCATCTGGATAATTTACTGTTACTACTGCTGGAACTACTGTTGAGCCGCCAATTTGCAAGCCTGCTGGATTAGTAGTATCTGGTGCTGTCTTCCAAGTGTAAGTAGTACCATCTGGTAGCTCACTTGCGTTTGCAATACCTTCAGCAGCACCTGGTACTGCAGTTTGGTATACAGTAAAGTCTTGTCCCTTTGGTGTATAAATTTGGGCATCATTAGTTACAGTTACTGGCACAGTAGCAGTAGTAGTGTTGCCATCTGGATAAGTTACTGTAACAGTGTAATCAGTAGTACCTGGCTTAGTTGGATCGATTACTGGAGTAGTAGTCCATTCAACCTTTGAAGGGTAGCCTGCTTTACCAGTTGGATCGTAGTTCTTGATACCAGTTGTAGCATCTGGAACCTTACCATCACTTACAGTAATTGGTTGTACCTCTGGAACAGCATCAACAGTTACACTAGCAGTTGGGGTATCAGTGTTGCCATCTGGGTAAGTTACTGTAACCGGAATGTTGTAAGCACCTGGAGCAGTACCTGCTGGAACAGTAATAGTACCAGTAGTTGAATCAATAGTTACACCAGTTGGAACTTCATCAGGGTTAGTAAAGGTATAAGTAGTACCAGTTGGAACACTTGCAGTGTTACCCTTGTCGTCCTTAACTTCTGGAGTGATAGTTTGTGGCTTATCATTTAAGCCCGTCGTATCTGGATATGAAGGTACATAAGTATCTGCATCGTTATCAGTTACCTTAATTGGCACAGCAACATCAAGGTGAGTACCATCAGTAAAGTTAATTCTTACAGTACCGGTAGTATCGCCAACCTTAGAGATATCAGGTTTAGTTTGCCATTCAGTTGATGACACAGCCGCATTGTGAGCTGCAGTTAATTGTGATTCATCTACTGCGCTAGTTGCAGCAGGAATTGAAGCATCTTCATTGTGAATAGCAGTTAAACCAGTAACTGGAGTTGCTGCATAGAAGTTAATGAATTGGTTGTGCCAAGTAGTAGCAACTGAAGCAGGAATCAATAACTTAGTTAAGGCATCCCCACTAAGAGTACTATTTGCACGATATCTTGAGTTACCTACTAAGTAACCAGTAGTAGTACGTTCAATTGGATCGTTAGCTAAAGTATCGCCAACAACTACTTGACCATCAGCATTTTTGAATTGGTCAACATTAGTGTTAGGAGTGTAGTCTGGAAGCCATGCATAGCTAATAGTGTCAGCAGCAAAAGTATCACTTGGATCATCTGCGTTGACATAAGTTGTACCATCACTACTCAAGTTGTAGGTCTTAGACTTACCGTAAACACCAGTATCATAGTTGTAGTCGCTTTGAACAACAATTGAATTAAATTTACTTGGAGTTACAGTGGCAGAACCATCAGTGGTCTTGTGAGTATTAGCGGGATCACCATTGAAAGTAGTCATACTCATTGGACCGTAAACAGTAGTATGGTCGCCGTCTTCTTTGGCACCAACTACAGTTACAGGAATCTTAGTAGTAGTGGTAGTGCCATCTGGGTAAGTTACAGTTGCGTCATAAGCAGTAGTACCTGGGTTAGCTGGATCAATACTTGGAGTAGTAGTCCATTCAACCTTTGAAGGGTAGCCTGCCTTACCATCAGCATCGTAGTTCTTGATACCAGTTGAAGCATCTGGAACCTTACCATCAGTAACAGCGATTGGTTGTACTTCTGGAACACCATCAACAGTTACGCTAGCAGTAGTCTTATCAGTACTCTTGTCTGGATAAGTTACAGTAACTGGAATATTGTATGCACCTGGAGTAGTTCCTGCTGGAACAGTAATTGTACCAGTGGTTGAATCAATAGTTACACCAGTTGGTACATCATCAGGGTTAGTGAAGGCATAAGTAGTATCTGCTGGAGCAGTAGTTGCGTTACCATCAGCATCCTTAAATGTTGGAGTAGTAGTTTGATCCTTGTCATTTAAGCCAGCTGCATCTGGATATGAAGGGACATATTGATCAGCTTGAGGGGCAGTAATATTCAATGGAATATCAACAAAATCAACTGAGCCATCCTTGTAAGTTAACTTAGCCCATGCTGATTTATCAGTGGTCTTTAACTTACCAGTTGGGTTAGTTGGTTGAGCTTCAGCTGCACCATTATTATCAAGCATATTGGCATTCCAGTCAGCAGCATCAGTACTTGCATTGTACCAATCAACGCTACCAATCAAATCATTTGCTTCAGCATCAGAAATTGGTGTACCAGCTAAAGTAGTAATACCACCCTTTTCAACTAAATCAGCCTTCAAAAGACCCTTAATACCATCGCGTGCATTTAAGTCAGCTAAAGTTTGGTCAGTAGTACCGTCGATAGTTTGAACTTCTGGCTCATACAAATCACTGTCTTTTGACTTGATTGGAGAATCCTTAGCTACTAACTCAGTACCCATTGCTAAACGTTGAGGGGTTGCGTAACTAAAGTTGTTCAATAATGAATTCAAGTGAACATTGTTGTTAATAACTGTACCTTGGTTGGTAGAACTATTAGCAACTTGCGTACCGTTATATTGGCCACCACCTTGGTTAGAACTCATTACAACAGTAGCATTTGAAGTTAAAAGTGTTGGCACACCTTTCCCACTTTGAGTTGTAGTCTTACCTGCAGGGGTAAATCCAGTACCAGCATTGGTTCCCCAGTTATTCATGGTATCTAACTTGTCAACCATCCAAGTGAAACTTGGGCTATTAGTCATATTACCAGCTTGCCATTCAGCAATTGGCGCATTAGTAATAAATTCTTGTGGGTTACCTTCAAGGTAAACTAATTGACCACCAACTGATGGAAGTGGATTGTTTAATCTTTGTAAGTTAACGTAACCTGGGTTAGTAACGTTGAATGAGGACTTAGTACCAGCACCTGATACATAAATCATCCCTAAATCGTATTGGTTAGCACCATCTTGTAAGTCAAGCTTTGCACCATTATTAACATTAACTCTGAAGTCACCATCATGTAATGATGAACCTGAACCCAAAGCAATAAGTGGCGTTAAAGTCTTCTTAGTAGAATTACGAACAACCTTAAGTGAACCATTATCATTAATGGCGTTCATGGCTGCGGCATTAACAGTAGTTGCTGGGTTACCTTGACCAATTGAAATAACACCATATTGGCCACCTTTAAAACTGTTAAGGTCTTTCCAACCATCAGAAGCTTGTTGGGTAGTAATGTCAACAGAACCAGTCTTACCGATATTTAAGTTACCACCAAAAATAGCTAATGAGCGACCGGTACCCATGTTCATGTTTACAGTACCATCAATGTTAACTGAACCGTGTTGACCATCAGCTTCAAAAATACCTTTAGCATAGCCAGTGCCAGTAATATTTACAGTAGCACCTTGCTTAACATCAACACTGTATTTAGTAACATTGCCGTCGTTATCACTAACATCAAATTGTGAACTACGGATAGCATCAGCACCATAGTTATTCATGGCGTCCCATGTAGAACCTACATTAATAGTGGTAGTGCCATCTTCAACACTTACATAACCAGCATCTAAAGCTGAACCACTTACTCCAAGCGTATCACCAGCTGTATGGTCATTGAACGATGCAGTAATGTTGTTATTACCACTTAATTTTAAAGTGTAGTATTCATTTGAGTGATTATCTTTAGAAGCACCTTCAACGATTGGACGACTGGTAGTAGTAGCAGTTACATCATGTAAAGTAACAGTATTCTTCTTTTGATTAGTGCCACTAACGTCTTCAAATGAAAGGAGACCGTAGAGAGTTGGCGCAGCAAAAGCAGTTTCACCACTACCATCTTTTTCAACACCTTTAAGAGTAAGGTTATCAAGAGTAATATCCCAACCGTTACCATTCTTTTGGTTACTGTTTTGGAACATTAAGCTGTAGTGACCAAAGTCAATTGTGCTGTTATCAGCACTGGTAATAGTAACTTTACGAGCATTATTAGTAGTAGGTAAAGTTAAACAACCATTGTAACCTACAGCTTGTCCACCTAAGTTAGCAGTTTTACCAGTTACAGTAATGTCCTTAGTAACGTTAATCACACCAACATTAGCATCATTTAATGCGCCAATAAAACTAGCCCAGTCAGAAACATCTGATGAGTTTAAAGTTGGGTCAGTTGGGGTGGTGTTGTCGAGCATTGCATAAGTGCCCTTTTCATCCTTACCAACTACAGCACCTTGAGCAACTAATGACTTAAGGTTATTAGCCATGTCAGCAGTCTTTAAGCTGTTAAGTGCTTGTGAGTTAAGTTCTTTAGCGCCAGCTTGGTTGCTCAAAGCAGCAGTTGAAAGGGTAGTAGTTGCAGCAGTCTTAGTTACTTGAGCAGCACTTTTGACTGGAGTAGCTACTGAAGCTGAACTAGCAGTTTGCTTTTCTGCAGCAACAGACTTAACTGCTGCCTTTGAAGCTACACTAGCAGTACTCTTCTTAGCAGCACTTGATTGTGCGCTTGAAGCTACTGAAGCAGTACTTGAGCTTGCTGAAGAAGCTACTGAACTGGTTGCACTTGAACTTGCAGCACTAGTAGCACTACTTGCAGCTAAGCTTTGACTAGCATCAACTTTAATATTTAATTTGGATTGTTCATCCACGCTTGCTTCAGTCTTGTTGTTGTCAACTTTATCTTTAGGAGTTGCAGCTTGTGTTGTTTCTGCATTAAATCCTAAAAAAGAAAGACCAATCAATACTGAGGCAGCACCAATTGAAAGTTTACGGATAGAGAAACGTTCATTCTTTTGTTCCATCTTGCGTAAACGTTCTTGATAATTGCGTCTTGATAGCATTCTTTTCTCCCGAGATTCTCTCTTATATTAATTATTAGACTACAAGTATATAATAACGATTGTTTTTTGTTTTTTCAATAATATTATATTTAACTTAAGCTTTGATGTTTTATAGCTTATAGGTACAAAAAATGAATGCATAAAAAAACACATCCCATCAAGGAATGTATTTCTTTACTTATTAAAATTAGTTTTTGCGCTTCTTAGTTACAGCTAAACCTAAAATTGCGCCAATGCTTACAAACATTAAACCAAGAATACCTGCAGTTGTCTTGGCACCAGTTTGTGGTAAAGCAGCTTGCTTGTTGTGCTTATGAAGAGCATTTACACGAGCAGTTGTTGCTACATTACTTGCATGAACTGGAGCAGTTTCTACCTTATTAGCTACAACTTCGGTTGGCTCTACCGTAGTATCATCGTCTGGAGCTTTAGTTGCATGTGGTGCTACTGTTTCATCAGTAGTTGTAGTCGGTACATCTGGTGTATCAGTTGGATGTGGCATTGGAATTGCTGGATCTGTTGGAACTTCAGTTGGAGTACCAGTAGTTGATTGACCACCATTATCTGGATTTTCTGGTTGAGGATTTGGTGCGTCAACTACAACAGTTACTGGGACATCAACTTTATCGCCATTAGGGAAAGTTACAACAACTACTGCCGGCTTAGTGCCTGGAGTTGTAATTTCTGGAATATCTTTCCATTCGTACTTAGTACCATTTGGCATTTCTGGAATATTGCTAATTGCCTTTGATGGATCTGGAACTTTACCTTGTGGAGTGTGGATATCTTGACCTTGTGGTACTGGGTTTTCTACTGTCACCTTAACTGGGACGTCAACTTTGTCGCCGTTAGGGAAAGTTACGACTACTACTGCTGGCTTAGTTCCTGGTGTATGTACTTCTGGAACGTCTTTCCATTCGTACTTAGTGCCGCTTGGCATTTCGGGAGCGTTGCCAATTGCTGTTTGGGCATCTGGAACCTTACCTGTTGGCGTAGTAATGTCCTTGCCTGTTGGAGTTGGATCTTCAACATTTACAAGTACAATTACATTTTCTTTTTTACCATTTGGGAAAGTTACAGTAATAACCGACATTTGAGATCCTGGCACATAGACATTTGGAGCATCTTTCCAAGTATATGTAGTACCTATTGGTAGTTCAGGGATATTGCCAATTCCTTCTCTAGCTGCAGGCATCTTCCCATAAGGAGTAGTTATATCCTTATCATGTGGATCATAAGTAGTAACTCCATTGTCTTTATAAGTTACATAAACCTCAACATCTGCTGAATCTACATTAACAGTTAAACTAGGAATTGTAGTAGCTGGCTTGTCGTCTACTAATGAAGTATATCCATCATATTGATCTACTGTAACAGCTGGCATAGTTGCTTGGGTTTGTGAAGTTAAAGTTTGAGTAGCAGAATCATAAACACCGTAGTTACCATAAGTTACCACTTCTTTATCATTTACAGCTGAAACAGTTTTAGTTCTACCAAAGACAGCTCTTTGAAGTTCAGAATAGTAACCTTCTGGGGATTCAAAATTAATGTGACGGTATATTACTTTAAACATATCACTATATCTATTGTCAGTTGGATTTGTAATACCAGGGTCTCCTGGTTTGTCAGTACCAGTAACAATAATAGTAGTTGGAACCACTTGAGGGTTTTGACCAGGTTGCTTAACTGTTATACGAACTGGGTTACTACCAATAGTATTTACATCTGGTGCACCGTCAGTCCAAGAATAAGTAGTGCCTGGAATTAATTCTGAAGGATTAGCAATACCATCAATTGGGTTAACTGGGGTTCCTTTAGGAGTAACAATCACTTTGCTATCTGCTAGAGTAACATATTGGATACCAGTATTGTCCTTTTCATATATGATGTAATAGACGTCATTATGTTGAACATCACTTGGCGTAACAGTCTTTTCACTTAATTCATTAGGATCGTAAGATGCTTGATACCCTTCAAATTCTGGTACCTTTACTGCTGGAAATACTGCAGTTGCTGGTTCCCATCCACCATACTCTATTTTTCCAGTAGTTGGATAATAAGTCTCGCTACGTTTAAAATCTACCTTTTGATCTGCTAAAGTAACTTCTTTATTAGTAAGAGGATTAATATACTTGATAGTTCTGCTTACTGTTGAAGTGTGAGTATTAGTTACGGGTGGAGTATCTGGTGCAACCATTCCACCATACTGAGTATTTGAAAGCTTATAGTATTGAATCACATAACTATCTGCACGAGATACACCTGGAAAAACAGTCTTTTCACTTAATTCATTCGGATCATAAGATGCTTGATACCCTTCAAATTCTGGTACCTTTACTGCTGGGAATACTTTGCTGGCCGGTTCCCATGCACCATACTCTATTTTTCCAGTAGTTGGATAATAAGTCTCACTACGCTTAAACTCTATCTTTTGATCAGCCAAAGTCTCTTCTTTATTAGTAAGTGGGTTGATATACTTGATAGTTCTGCTTACTGTTGAAGTTTCAGTATTTACTGTAGGTTTGGCCTCTGGCTGAGTTTCTGTGGTACGTTTTTCCTGTGGAGCTGCAGTATTAGTACTATAAGTAGTAGTCGTTGGAGCTACAGGCGCTTGAACAGGGGTAACCTTATTCTCTGGTGCAGTAGCTGTAGTAACTTTAGTTTCTTGTACAGTATCCGCATGTACAGTAGTTTGTGAACCTACACCCATAAAGAAAAGCCCAATCACTACTGAGGCAGCACCGACAGTCAACTTACGAATTGAGAAACGTTCTGTCTTTTGTTCCATCTTGCGTAATTTTTCTTTGTAGTTATTTTTTGAAAACATACTTCACTCTTCCTTTTCCTAAATACTTGCAATGATAAATAATAGTCGTTATTTTTACTCGTTTCAAATATTTTTATAAGATATTAATTATCTAATTTGTTAAATTATATATAAATCAAGATTATATCACTGCTCGAAAAATTATAGTTTTTCATAATTAAGAAACAACATACACCAGATTTAAAGGCTTGTTTTTTTATTTTTGAATCAAACATTAATTATGATGTTATTATTTAATAAATAACATCATAATTAAATAAATCAAAAAAATAGATAACAAAAAAGCGTTCCCGCGAGGGAACGCTTTTTTAAGCATAAAACTAATTAAATTAGATTAGAGGATTGAATGATTAGATGTTATCAAAATTAGTTTTTACGCTTCTTGTCAGCTGCAAGACCTAAGATTGCACCAACGCTAGCAATCATTAAGCCAAGTAAGCCAGCCATGTTAGCTTCTGCACCAGTTTGTGGTAAAGTCTTAGCTCTGCCATTACCGTTGCCGTCGTTGTCATCGCCGTAGAAGCTTGAGTGTACGCGGTTAGCGTAGTCATCACCGTAAAGGCCGTTACCGTGAACACGAGCACTTTCGTCATCGTTTAAGCCGTTACCGTGAACACCAGTAGTATCAGTGTAATCACCGTTACCCTTGTTACTGTTATCAGTTGCGTGTGGTTCAACAGTAATAGTAGTTTCAATAGTACCAGTAGTACCATCTGGGTAAATAACCTTAATAGTTACTGGGTGAGTACCAATAGTAGTAACATCTGGAGTACCATCTGCCCATTCATACTTAGTGCCTGCTGGCATCTTGTCAGGGTTCTTGATACCTTGTGATGGATCTGGAACAACACCTTGTGGAGTGTTAATTGGTTTTGGTTCTGGAGTTGGTACGTTAACATCAACAGTTACAGTATCAGTTGAGCCATCTGGGTAAGTTACAACGATAACTTCTGGGTGAGTACCAGGTTTCTTAACATCGTCAGCAACCTTACCTGGATCTTGCCAAGTGTAAGTAGTACCGCCTGGTAATTGATCCTTGTTTGAAATACCATCTGCTGGGTTTGGAACTACACCTTCTGGAGTATCAATTGGTTGACCTTCTGGAGTGTAAGTATCAGCATCTGTTGGAGTTACAACTGGAGTAGAAGGTTCAGTAACAACTACAGTTACAGGAACTTCTTCAGTCTTACCATCTGGGTAAGTTACTACAACTACTGCTGGGTGGTTACCAATAGTATTTACGTCTGGAGTATCTTTCCATTCGTACTTAGTACCAGTTGGCATATCACCCTTGTTCTTAATACCATCTGCTGGATCTGGAACTACACCTTGTGGAGTATTAACGTTTTGACCTTCTGGAGCTGGAACAATTACAGTTACAGGAACTTCATCTTGTGAACCATCTGGGTAAGTTACTACAACTACTGCTGGGTGGCTACCTGAAGTAGTTACATCTGGAGTAGTCTTCCAAGTGTACTTAGTACCAGTTGGTAAATCACCCTTGTTCTTGATACCTTCTGAAGCATCTGGAACTACACCTTGCTTAGTGTTTACAGGTTGACCTTCTGGAGTGTACTTAGCAGCATCTGAACCAGCCTTAACGTAAGTAATAGTTACAGTTGAGTTTGGAGTTTCAGCAGTAACACCAGTTACTTCTGGAACTTCTTTAGATTCAACACCGTTAACTTGTGATACGTAACCATCGTGTTGAGGTACAACAACCTTAGTAAAGGTACCAGTCTTATCATTAGTTAACTTGTTAGTAGTAGTGTCGTAAATAGTGTAACCACTGTAAGTAGTGTTACCTTGGTTATCAACAGTCTTAGATCTACCGAATACTACCTTTTGTACACTTGTAGCTTCAGTCTTAGAACCATCTGAATTTGTGGTTTCAGTGACGATAGTTCTAGTTACAGTGTGGAATAAGTCTTTGTACTTAGAATCATCTGGGTTAGTGATACCTGGGTCACCTGGTTTTTCAGTACCAGTAACGATAACCTTAGTAGGCACATCTTGAGTATTGCCATCTGGGTAAGTTACTGTAATAACTACTGGTTTAACACCAATTGTAGTAACATCTGGTGCTTTATTATCTTTCCAACTGTACTTAGTATCAGGATCTAAATCACCCTTGTTACCAATACCTTGTGATGGGTTTGGCATTACACCCTTAGGAGTAACAATTGGAGTACCAGTTGCGTTTTCTGAGTAAGGCTTACCTGGTTGATCAACGATAACCTTAACTGGAACTTCATCCTTAGAACCATCTGGGTAAGTTACAACAACAGTTGCTGGCTTAGTTCCTGGAGTCTTGGTATCTGGTTCACCATCTTTCCAAGTGTACTTAGTACCTGTTGGAAGTGATGGGATGTTTGCAATACCTTGTGATGCTTCTGGGTGTCCACCAACATTAGTGTGAACATCTTGGCCTTCTGGAGTGTACTTGTCAGCATCAGTCTTAGGATTTACAACGTTAAGTGAACCTGCTGGTAATTCAACGTCTAAGTAAGTTGGTTGACCATTCTTATCCTTGTCTTGGAAAGTGATACGTACAGTACCCTTAGTATCGCCAGCCTTAAGGTCGTTTGCCCAAGTGTATGATACAGGCTTGTTAGCAGTTAACTTGTCTAAGTTAGTAGTATTAATTAATGCTAATTCAGCATCAGTTAATTTGTCACCTGCTTTAGCTGGGTTAACTTCAGTCTTCTTAGAAGCAGCATCTGCTACTGGAGCAGCACCTTGCATTTCGATAGCTGGGCCATACCAACCACCTGATAAAGTTAATGAGTGTTCAGGAGTTGCGAATAAGTTAGTACCTGTTTCCTTAATCAATTCACTATTTTGACCAAATGTAAGCTTAATTGATGGGTTCTTAGATGCATCAGCACTTAATTCAGTAACACCTGGAAGTGGAGCTTCCATAGAAGCCTTGTCTACATTAGTGTTGATTGGAATAATCCATTCTGCCTTGATGTCGTTGTAGTTAGTAATCTTGTGACCAGCTACATCTTTACCCTTACGTACATCAGCATTGTTCCACCAAGTAATGCTATCAACAGTTGACATTGGATCTGGGTACATGCTGTTAGCAGTGGTTTCGTGAAGGTTCTTCAATGTTTCTTTTACAACTACACTGTAATCAGTACCGATGAAGGTGTTAGGACCTACAGCGATTGGTGCATCAACAGTTTCGCTTGAACCATCTGGGTAAGTTACTGTTACTGGTACAAATACAGGACCTTCTGGAGTGTTTGAACTAGTAGTTACAGTTACGTTACCAGTGTTTGGATCTACCTTAGCAGTTACGCCTTCTGGTAATTTAGTTCCTTCTGGAATCTTGTAAGTAGTTCCTTCTGGAGCCTTAGCAGTCTTACCATCTGCGTCAGTGTAAGTTGGTACACCAGTTTCAACGCTTTCACCTTGTTTTACATTTACAGGCTTGTATGATGGTTGGTATTCGTTAGCATCAGTTGGAATAACGTTTACCTTAGCAGTAGTACCGTTTGCAGAACCATCTGGGTAGTTTACAACAACTGGAATTTCTAAGTCGATAGGTTTTGCATCAGGAGTAGTTGAAACAGAAATAGTACCGTTATCAGGGTTAATTTCAACTGTAACACCAGCTGGAACATCGTTTAAGTAAGTTTGGTCAATAGCGTATTGAGTTCCTTCTGGAGCAGCAGTTGCTGGTTCACCATTCTTAGTAATAGTTACAGGAACTTCAACCTTCTTACCAATAGTTACAGTAGTATCCTTGTAGCTTGGCTTGTAAACGTTACCGTAAGCATCAGTAATATTTAATGGAATGTCAACAAAGTCAACAGAACCATCTTTGTAGGTAACTTTTGCCCAAGCTGATTTATCAGTCTTCTTCAATTGACCAGTTGGGTTTTGAGGTTGTGCTTCTGGCTTACCTTCAGCATCAACCATTTCCTTGTCCCATTCTGCAGCATCTTTAGCTGAGTCGTACCAAGTTACGCTTGAAACAAGGTCTTGCCAGTTAGCAACTGGAGTTGAACCCATTACTTGCTTACCGTTTTCATCAGTAGTTACCTTAGCTTCTAAAAGATCTTTGATACCCTTATTAGGATCTAAGTTCTTCAAGCTTTGTTGGGTAGTACCATCAATAGTTTGAACTTCTGGATCGTATAAGTCTTTGTCTGATGACTTAATTGGAGAATCCTTTTCAAGAAGCTTGCTACCCATTGCGATACGTTGTGGAGTCCACCAGCTAAAGTTGTTTAAGAAGCTGTTTAAGTATTGGCTGTTAGCACCAGCAGTAATAGTACCTTGGTTAGTGTTTTCGTTAGCCTTTTGTGAACCGTTGTATTGACCAGCACCTTGAGTTGCACCCATCACAACTGAACCGTTTGAAGTTAAGTATGATGAAGCAGCCTTTTGAATTGGAGCAAGTGCTTGTGGGTTAAAGCCGATTGGAGCAAATCCGTCAGCACTCATTGATACACGACCACGTGATTGTGAGTTGGTAATCATCCAAGTGTAGTCAGGGTTGTCACTTAAGTTAGCTCTGTTCCATTGAGCAACTGGAGTGTTAGTAATAGTATCTTGTTGTTTTTGACGTTGGTTGAAGATGAATGAACCACCAATTTCTGGAAGAGTTGGGTTCAAACGTTGTAAGTTTACGTATTCTGGGTTGTTGAAGTTTACGTAGCCTGCTAAGTTTTCACCAGCTGGTCCACCAACCCAACCTGGCATAAAGATCATACCAAGAGCAGTTTGTTGTTCATGATCTTGTAAGTCTAAAGTAGCACCTTCGTTAACATCAATTCTTAAAGTAGTGTTACCAGATGAAGCACCAGTACCCATAGTAATCATTGGGTTAGCACCCTTATCAGTGGTGTTACGTACAATCTTAATTGAACCGTTGTCTTCAATACGGTTATCACTAGTAATTATGGCTGCAGCACCTGGAATACCAGTACCGATTGAAAGAACACCAAATTGGGTACCATTTAAGTTAGCCATTGCTAAATGTCCAAGACCGCCTTCGTAAGCACTCATCTTAGTAGTGATGTCTAACTTACCAGTCTTACCAGTTACTAAGTTACCTGAGTAAACAGCAATTGAGTGACCGTCAGCTAAATCCATGTTAACGTTACCGTCAATGTTAACACTACCACCAACTAATTGAGCACCAGTACCTAAAGCAACGATACCTTTAACATCCTTACCACCTTTGATGTTTAAAGTTGCGCCTTCTTTAACGTCTAATGGAGATTTAGTAAATTGACCAGTAGCCTTATCTTTTACGTAGTCACCGTTAGCACGAACTGCAGCACCACCGTATTGTAAGTTGTAGCTTTTGGTGCTCTTCATATCAATAGTAGTAGTACCATTGTTAACTACAATGTAACCTGCTGAAATAGCATCACCATCATCACCAGGGGTTAAACCTTTATCCCATGGAGTGTTAGTTAAGTTGTTAGTACCTTCTAATACTAAAGTGTACTTTTCGTAACCAGTGTTTGCAGCACCAGCTGAGTTAGTAAGCATACCAGTAATAATTGAACGACCATTAACTTCAGCAGTTACGTTTCTGAAAGTAATAGTATCAAGAGCTTGCTTGTCTGCACTAACCTTAGTAAGTGAAATTGGTGAGTAAGAACCAATATCAGTTTGAGCACTTGAAGCCTTTAATGGAGCAGCTTTAATAGTTACATCTTCAAAAGTCATATCCCAAGCTGCGTGGTTATCACCTTGGTTAGCATCAGTAAGGTCTAAGTTTTGGTTAGTAAAGTCGATAGTGTTGTTGTTACCACTAATAGTAACTTTACGTGCAACATCCTTAGCATCAAGCTTTTGACGACCACCGTATAATACAGGTTGAGTTACGCTAGTACCGTTTACCTTACCAGTAACAGTAATATCTTTAGTAATGTTGATGTGATCAACGTTTGCGTCGCTCAATGCGCTGATGAAGCCAGCCCAGTCTTGAACATCTTGTGAGTTCTTGTAAACTGTTGCTTCTGGATCAGTAGCTTGAGTGGCATCTAACATTGCGTAAGTACCTTGTGCGTTCTTACCAATTACAGCACCCTTAGCAGCTAATGACTTAAGTTCTTCACTTTCAGCTGCTGATGAACTTGCGTTTGAAGTTGCTACTTTAGCATCAGATTTTACTGCAGCACTTGATGCTGGAGCTTCTGACTTAACTGCTGCTGAGCTAGTTGCGTCAGCTTTTTCAGTTGCAGGTTGTGCTGCTGATGAAGCAACATTAATATTTTTAGCTTGGCTATCTACTGAAGCAACTTTAGCATCAGTAGTTGCCTTTGCATCATTATTAGTATTCTCAGTAGTTGCAGCTTGAGCACTGTGTGCGTTGAATCCTAAGAATGATAATCCGATTAATACTGAAGCAGCACCAACGGATAATTTACGAATTGAGAAACGTTCGGTCTTTTGTTCCATCTTTCGTAAACGTTCTTGATAATTTCGTTTTGATAACATCCTATCTTTCTCCTTTTTGTTTCTTATTATTTCAATCAACAATATCTACTGTACGTGTTGTTTTTTATTAATGCAAGCACTTATTATAATATTATTTCTTTATTATAGTTAATAAGTCGTTGAAGCCCTTGTAACGCAAGGATTGACCAGTTGAAAATACAAAAAATTTAGAAACACCTGTTATAAAAACGGTGATTTTTTCTAATTTTCGTTAATTTTCTTTTCGATTCGTAATTTATGTTATTTATTTATTTAACTTAAATATTAATATTTAACGCCCTACATTATCCCTTGATATTAAAGGATATTGTATATGTCAAATAGAGCAAAAAATAGGGATATTTTTCGTTGTTTAATATTTTTCTATATCTAAGGAATAGTTATATATTATTGTATTTAATTAAGTTGCTTTTTAGTTTGTTTAATTATTAATAAATAACGAATTTGCCTTAAAAACAGCTTAATTTAGCCATTTTTCTCTTATTTAAATAAAAAATAAGAAACAGCGTTAGTTCGATAAAATGATTAAACAATGGTGCTCTATTCAAATCGGCTATTTTTTAACTAATCATTTTTCTTCTATAATAAGAAAGAATTAATTACACTAATTTTTTCTACTATTGTATGAATCTGCCTTAAGTACAGATCCGTGTTTTTCATTCTCTCCTAGCAACTTAGTTTTAAATATTTAGCTTTCCCTTTCATTTATTCAAGTAACCTACTACAATTTTTAAGCGCCACTCTACTTTGTTAAGCATTTCAACAATGTGTTTTAATGATTAGGAATAAGTTTATATGTCATTATCGCTTCAAAAAAAGACTTACCGTTGCAGCGGTAAGTCTTTTTGCTTGGTTCATTTTCCAAGCACTCTTATTAAACCATGCGACTACTTTTTGTTGGCCCGATGGTTTAACCAGTAGTCAAATAATTTTAACTTTTACTGGGACTAATATGTCTTTTAAAAATTTAATGTTAATCCCAAATCAATGTGCTATAATTAACCTGCAATGTTTAAATATCATAACTTCCAAAAAAACCTTACCGATGCAACGGTAAGGTTTTTTGCTTGGTTTATTTTCCAAGCATTCTTATTAAACCTTACGACTACTTTTTATTGCCCCGATAGTTTAACCAATAGTCAAATAATTGAATAATTAGTCCAACTATTATGGGAGCAATTATTTGTTTAAATACCATAAACTTCCTCATCTCCTTTCGGGAGGTAATAGTCGCAAAGTCTATTTTATCTTATTTCTTCTGATCAGTCTGGCTACCCTGTACCGGTAATTTGGATCAACTTTCGGTACTTGTTTCAACATCATTAAGTAGCTCAAGTCTATTTTTCAAAACTCTTCAACCAACATCTCAATGTGTTATAATAGTTACTGAAAAATTTAAATATCATCATTTTTCAAAAAAGACTTACCGCGGCTACGGTAAGTCTTTTTGCTTATCCAATTAAATAAGCACTAGGTTAAATCTGACGACTATCGTTTGTTGCTCCGATGATTTAACCAGTAGTCAAATAATTTTAGAATTATCCCGACTATTATGGGAGCAATTACAAATCTAAATATCATCACTTTTCCACCTCCTTTCAGGAGGTAATAGTCGCAAGTTTTATTTTATCTTATTTACTCTAATCAGTCTGGCTACTCTGTACCGGTTTTTAGGGCAATTCTCCGTACTTGTTTCACCTTTCACAGGTTACGGACTGTTTTTCTTTAAATCACTTCTTCTTAGAAATCAATGTGGTATAATTTATCTGCAACGTATTTTAAAAATAGCATACATTTCAAAAAAAGACTTACCGGTTCCAGCGGTAAGTCTTTTTGCTTATCTAATTAAATAAGCAAGAGATTAAATCAGACGACTATCATTACTCTTTAACTAATGTTTTAATGTGTTACAATAAACGCGTAAAAGTATAAATATTATTACTTTTTCAAGCAGTCTTGTTAAACCATACGACTACTTTTTATTGTCCCGATGGTTTAACCAGTAATCGAATAACTTTAACATTATCCCTACTATTATTGGAGCAATAATATATTTTATTTCAAAAAAGACTTACCGCGGGGCACGGTAAGTCTTTTTTAGTTAATGATTATTTTTTATTCTTAAAACCATCATGATAGTGATAGATCACTAATGGCAAGATTACGGTACATAAACACATACCAATCATTGTTCCCACATATAAACCATGTAAGTGACTTGGTGTACCTTCTGCTGGAATAAAGCTAATGAAGAAAGCAACAATTGTAATAATTAAAGCAATAATAGCAACGATAATACTCCAAATCTTGCTCTTGGACATATAATATGTACGTTTTAGATTTTCATGATTTAGCTTAAGGGCAATGTAAGCAACAAGCATCACAATATAAACAATCAAGTATTGAGCAGTAGTTGCTGCTAAGGAAACATTAAAGGCAAAGTCAGAGTTTTCACCACTAGAGAATGTCACCACAATTGCAGAAATAGTTACAATCAATGCTTGCAAAGCAATTAAACGAATTGGTACATCACGCTTAGTTGATTGAGCAAAGTATTTTGGCATGTAACCTTCTTTAGCAGCTTCAAACATCCCTTGACTAGGACCAGCCAACCAGTTACCGAGTTCACCAACAACCCCACAAGCTAATAAGACACCAATGATTTTAGCTAAAATACTGCCTGGTAAGCCAATTGAGTTAAGTAAAGTTTCAAAGGCATACACAAAACCAGTAGAGTTTTGGATGCTGCCCTTTGGTACAGTCATTCCGATTGCTAAACTTCCTAATAAGTCAAAGCAGATAGCAGTAGCTGCTAAGGCAAGCATAACTTTAGAATATTGGCTTGGCTTTTTAAGGTACTTAACGTTTGGGGCTGAGGCTTCCCCACCACAAAAGGCTAACATAAATGGTACAAAGGCTACTAAGGTGGTACCAGTTAATTCATGTGGGATCATATTACTCCAGTTAAGAGTGAATTGTACAGGACGACCCTGAATTAAATAGACAAAGAAACAAATAATCAATAAGACAACAGGCAATGCAATACCCAAAGCAAATAACCATTCGGCTACGCGTCCTACTTTTTTGATTCCGACTAGTTCAAATAGCACAATTCCCCACAGAATCACCATCATTAAGCCAAACCTAACTGCTGGCGTAGTATTGAACCATGGTGTACCAAAGGTAATCGATAAGGCGCCGATGATCACATACATCATCGTATTCATGCCGACGGTGATATGGATCCACTGCATAAACATCGCGGTCCAACCGGTCTTCTCACCTAAGGTTCCCTTAACCCAAGTAAAAATACCACCTTTATCCCAGCCATCAACCGAGGCCATTTCACCAGAAATCTTAGTAATTGGAATAAACCAGATAATTCCTGCTAGTAAAAGATAGAACAAGGCAGTTGGACCAGTTTTACCAAATGGTGCTAGTTCATTAACGGAAATAACCATTGAACTAGTCATCGCAAACAACTTAAAGGCAGTTAAACGATTGTATTTTTTGTCCTCTGCACGAGTTTGGGGTGTATCATTTATTTCTTCCACAAGTTTCACTCCTAAGTTAAAATCTTTCTTAATTATACCAGTTTTTATTTTTCACGCTACAAGTTTCAGCAAAATTATATGGTTAAAAGCATTTAAGGCCTTTCATTAATCTAGACCAATTTTTATTTTTGTTAATTCTCGTTGAAATTGTGTTTTATTTAACAATGTAAAGAGTATAATTAGCTATGGTAAAAATATTATTTTACGGAGGTTGAATTTTTATGACTAAGATTTTTGCTTACGCAATCCGTGACGACGAAAAGCCTTTCTTAGAAGAATGGAAGAACGCTCACAAAGATATTGACGTTGACTACACTGAAGAACTTTTAACTCCAGAAACTGCTAAGTTAGCTAAGGGTGCTGATGGTGTTGTTGTTTACCAACAATTAGACTACACCCCAGAAACTCTTCAAGCATTAGCTGATGCTGGTGTTACTAAGATGTCATTACGTAACGTTGGTGTTGATAACATTGATATGGACAAGGCTAAGGAATTAGGCTTCGAAATTACTAATGTTCCTGTTTACTCACCAGATGCTATTGCTGAACACGCAGCAATCCAAGCAGCTCGTATCTTACGTCAAGACAAGCGTATGGACGAAAAGATGGCTAAACGTGACTTACGTTGGGCTCCTACTATTGGTCGTGAAGTTCGTGACCAAGTTGTTGGTGTTATCGGTACTGGTCACATTGGTCAAGTATTTATGCAAATTATGGAAGGTTTCGGCGCAAAGGTTATTGCTTACGATATCTTCAAGAACCCAGAACTTGAAAAGAAGGGTTACTACGTAGACAGCCTTGATGACTTATACAAGCAAGCTGACGTAATTTCACTTCACGTTCCTGACGTTCCAGCTAACGTTCACATGATTAACGATGACTCAATCAGCAAGATGAAGGATGACGTAGTTATCATCAACGTATCACGTGGTCCACTTGTTGACATCGACGCAGTTATCCGTGGCTTAGACTCAGGTAAGATCTTTGGTTACGTTATGGATACTTACGAAGGTGAAGTTGGTATCTTCAACGAAGATTGGGAAGGTAAAGAATTCCCAGACAAGAAGTTAGCTGACTTAATCGATCGTCCAAACGTTTTAGTAACTCCACACACTGCTTTCTACACTACTCACGCAGTTAGAAACATGGTTACTAAGGCCTTTGATAACAACTTAGCTATGGTTGAAGGTAAAGAACCTGAATCACCAGTTAAGTTAGACAAAGACTAATTCAACCTACGAATCAATTCAAAAAGCGTTACTCAGTGATGAGTAGCGCTTTTTTTGTGGTTAATTTTATAAAAAAAAGATGGTCTAATTGACCGCCCCTGCAAAGCCCTGCATATCCTAAGCACAACCAAAGGATATCTTGCACGCCTTGCTTAATTTACTATAGTTTAATTATTAGCATTAAACTTGCAAGACCTAGTATTAAAAATGTTTACTACTAGTCTTTTATGATACTGGTATAATATTTTCTAGGTATAGATGGTTGCAAACATCTATATTTAGCAGTTTTAGCATGGCTACCACCCCTCATCATTTTAAACTACGGAGGTGTAAGCCTATGCATAAATGGATAAACTGGAGGTTGAGCTTGCCATGATTGCTTGGGCTATTGCACTAAGCATCATTTTGGGTGCTTTAGGTGATTTGGCTATTAACTTAGCTATCGCTTATGCAATAACAAAAAAAGCTAATCACAAGGACTAGCTAAATCTACAGTTATCTAAAACTACGATTGAAGTCAACGACCGGAACTCGTTGACTTCTTTTCATATACAGATTTTAACATGAGATTTTATAATTTAAAAGCTTCAATTAAAAACTAGCAGTATTCTTTGATTAAAGCTTAAATTTTATACTGCACCTATTAGCTTTTTATTGATATTTGTAGGTTGTACCTACAAAAAAGTTCCGTGCCATCAACACGGAACAAATATAAAAGAAAGAGGCGAAAGCTATGACTATAACAATAGCTTTTAACCCTCAAATTACACTTTCAATTATAATAATTATTGTTATTGGTTGTAAAGCGAAAGTAAAGAGGGCTAGAGGCAAGTTGTAGAGCTTGCCTCTTTCTTATTATTAGGTATTTTTTAAAATTCACTATTGGGTAATTTGGTAGCACTTTTGAGTCCACCAAATTTTCCTTATTTAAATATTTTTTCTGTTTTCTTAAGATGAAGCTGATGTTTGGTCTTCACCGGTTTAATTCCTAAAATATCTAATAAGAAGGTAAAGATTGGCACCGCAACAATTAAACCCCAAATTCCAAAGAAGTGCTCCCCTACTAACAAGCAAACAAAGGTATAGAAAATTGGCAATTCAGTTTTGCTAGCCATTAACTTCGGGTTAAGCACATAAGATTCAACTGCATGAATCACCATAATCATGATGAAGATATAGATCACATATTGAATGCCGCCGACAGTATAAGAAACTATCCCAAGAGGTATCAATGAAATAATTACACCGGCTACTGGAATCAAACTTAAGACGAAGACAATAATTCCTAAAGCAAAAATCTGCGGAATGCGTAAAACAATCAAGCCAATTAAAGTCAAAACTGTATTACAAATTGCTATCAAAAATTGGGCTTCTAGTACTACGCCAAAAGTATTAACGAATTTTTTACCAAAATAAAAAATATCTTCAAAGAACCATTTTAAGATTCCTGTATTGACGAATGCTTGGGAGAACTTGTGTAAGTCTTTTAAATCAATAGTATAAAAGAAACTCAGCAGCAAGGACATCACAATTGAAACTGTTAAAGTTCCAAATCCCGTTACTGCATGGAAAACTATTCCCATCCCTTTCTTAGCCTGAGCAGCTAGTTCTGCATTGCTGACATAATGGTGAACAGATTTCATAATCCAGTCCCAATCATTATTTTGATAAAACTTCACTACAGAATGAACCATTTTGACCGTCTGGTGAGAAATAATTGGAATATAAATTGTGACTCCCAGATAAATTAGCGCAATCACCAATAAATACGTCACTACAACTACTACCTGGGACGGTAGTTTAGGTAAATGCTTTTTAACCAAATTAATCAAATGAACTATTAAATAAGTAAAGATGAAAGTCAGCAGGATTGTATTCATCAGCGAACGTGCCAAATAAAGCACACATATTATAATCGCCAGAACGACTGTCCGTCGCAGTGGCACATTTGCTTTAAAATTTTGCCAGGCTTTTTGCATTAATGCTCTCCGTTTCTTAAGGTTTATTTAATCTTCATTATAATATAAAGCACTACTTAGGAGAATAAAAAAAGGCTCTGCTTAACGCAGAACCCAAATAAGGAAAATCCTTAATTTATATACATACCAAATTTACTTTCTATTAAAATTATAACACCATAAGTTAAAATCACTGTTTTTAACGCTTATAAATTATAAAAAGTGTGACAAAGTTCATTACTTGTACCAAATACTAAGTACAACTACTAAAAGCTGCAATCGTTTATTTATAATATCTAAGTTAAAATAGTAATAGGCTTTTGGGTCGCTCCCAATAGCTTAGTAACTTTGAATGGCTCCTTCACCCCTCACCTATTTAAAAGTTACGGAGGTGAAAGCCATGAATAATCGAATAGACTGGAGTAGAAGCTTGCTTTGCCCATAGCTTTGGCTATTGCACTAGGGCTTGTGCTTAATGCTTTAGGCAATTTTGCGATCAAGTGTGCCAAGGCCTACGCAATAATAAAAAAAGCTAATCACAAAGATTAGCTTCCACCCAGTCATTCAAGTTACGATTGGGATTAACGAGTTGGAGTCGTTAATCCCTTTTCTTTTACAATTATACAAATAGATTGGGGTATTTTCAAGATAGTGAGTCCTTTTTAAACTTAACAAAAAAGGCTTACTCTGAGTGGTGTCTGAGTAAGCATTTTTGCGTTCAGTCTATTGAAATTGTGAACATATCCTTAATTTATAAGTTAATTATACATATTATTCTGACTACATTCAATTCCTAAAATAGAATGTATTAAAATATGTACTTATATAATGACATAATGTAAATACGAGGTGATAAAAATGAACAAAGAATATATGCACCTGAATGCAGGAGATAAATTTAAAAAAACAATCTCTCCAGATGGTCAAGTACTTCCTTTTAAGAAGAAACAAAAAATAAGTGCCGCAACTTTAAATATGATTAACGCGCTCTTTGATGAAAACAAAGAATTGATGGAAAAGCTCAAAGATAAATGAAATACCTATCATAGGATTTGCCCCGGGGGTGGTCTTCTTTTTTATCATTATAATTTAAAATAAACAATTAATTGAAATTAACAAAAAAAGCCTTATACTGTTTATAGGATATATCAAAACAACATAAGACTTAATTATTAGTAGGTAAGTGCAATGATCCTATCAACTTCTTTTACGAAGTCAGCTGGTGCCTTGCCTACTTTTTTATGTGGTCTGGAATTTAAGTCAATCGCTTTTTCTTGGGACAATAAAAGCTGACCGTGAACTGGCAGACCTTCTGGTAAATTTATATTTAAAGGGAAATCTTTAATTTTTGATGTAATAGGAACTATTTTATACATTCCATTACACATCTTATTAAAACCATTATTAGAAACAATCATTGCTGGACGCATACCAGCCTGTTCATGTCCCTTTACTGGATTAAGATTTACCAAGATTAAATCTCCCTTTTCTAAATAATTCAATCTGTCACCGCCTTTCAATTATTTTTATTACCAAATTTCTCTGCCTTGTGGTTCACCCCAGTCATATTCAACAGACTCATTAGGATGTTCTTTTTCCCAATCAGCCCAATACTTCTTATAATCAAAACCCTCAAATAGTTCTTCAATTGTTTGAGGCTTTTTCTTTTTTTCTAGAATAATATTTTTATTTTTATCAATTCTTACGATAAAAGTATCATCAGGTTTTACATGAGCTTCAGTTAAAATACTTTTGGGTAATCTTATACCTTGAGAGTTACCCCATTTTTTCAGTTTTACATTTTCCATAAAAAACTCCTTAGATCAAGTTCACGTGTTACAAGCTAAGTATAAACTATTGTATAAACTATGTAAATAAAAATAAGCCATCCAGGAATAATCCTAGGTGGCTTGTCGCCTTCACGGCAAACTAGATAAGCGTAGCTATCTAATCCAGACATATCCACCGTGACGAGAAAAAGCATCATATTTAATTGATGTTCCAGCTGGGAAGGTGGTAATTAGTTTACTTTGCGTCATAACATCCCAGCGAAGATTAATTTGAGTACTTCACTATTTCTAAAAAATATTGTATTAAATCATCATCTCAAAGCACTTCAATATTTCAGAGATAACTTTTATATTAGAATATAATTTCAAACTATCTATATTTCTTTATCCTTCACTTACTAAATCTGCATCTTCAAGATTATTTTTTTGCTTAAGCTTCATACTTACCCAACTTGCTACAACCAAAACAATCAAGATCAAACCCAACAATCCCAATAAGGCGTAGTTCACATTAGTAAGACCAGAAATTGTTGTAAATAAAGTCGTTAGCGCTGGTGAAGACACCATGATAATTGAATTTAATAAGCCCATAGATGAAGCGAGAATTTTGCGATCAATTACTTCTACTAACCACTGAGTCATCTTAATTGAAGCCGTACTGATCACAACTGCTAAAGAGAAGTATAAAGGTAAAATTACAAAAATATTTGCGACAAGTGCGGCAATAGTTGTGAATGCACTAAGAATGACGGCACTAATTATTAAAGTAAAAACTGAAATCTTTTTAAATAATTGTTGGCCAAACATACTTCCCAAGATAAAACCACAACTAACTACTACTCCAATAATAGCAATCGTAAAACTATAAGTAGAAATAATCATCGTAGTTTTGTGAGCTGCAATTACAATTGGGACTAAAGCGCCGATTACACCTAAGGTTCCATTTAGCATGGCAATTACCAAGATAATGGTAATTAAGCCGTGCTCTTTTTTTAGCTGCGTAAAGGAAGACTTCATTGTTGCCAAGAAATTTTGATCATTAACTTCTTCTGGTTTAACTGCTGCCTGGTCTTTTTTACGATACTTTAAGCCGATACTTGCATAGAGCAAGCCAGCAATTAAGAAAGTGGCCGCATTAACAAATGCCAAGTTTGAGTAAGATAAGAAAAGTAATAAACTTGCTCCTGCAAATTGAGCAACCATATTAATAATTTCACTTATTCCAGAAGTAAAACCTTCAGCTTCACCAAATTCTTTTTCACCAACTAGATTAACAATCAAAGGTGCAGTTAAGCCACCGGAATAGGAACCAAAAGTATCAGAAATCAAATTAATTCCAATTATCGCCAGCACAATATTCCATTGATTCAAATTACTAATTAATAAAAGTCCAACAATGCCATAAAGTACGAATCTACTGAAAGCCATCCAGACAATATTTCTAAATTTATTTTTAGTTTTATCAGCTAAATAACCAGCAAAAATTTCAAATACTTTTGGAACTGACTCAGAAATTGCAATTAAAGAAAGAGCCAAAGAGTAATTCTTTAACTTACTAGCATAAGTCATTAAAGCAAGATAAAAGAGAATATCCCCTGCTCCTGAGAGAAAACTTGCAATAGAAAACTTACGATAATCTTTGTTTCTTAAAAATACATTCATAAAATCCAACTCCTTTTTAAGCTTGATTTAATCTTAACAAGGAAGTAGACTATTTTTTGAAAATGTCATATTTGAAATTTTGGAGGAGATTTTTATGACAATTGGCGAGTTGCTAAAAGAATACCGGATTAGGCAAGATAAAAAGCAAAAAGAATTTATCGGTAATATCATTAGTCCCTCTTATTACTCTAAAGTAGAAAAAGATTTACACCGAATTACTGTTGAAGATCTCACTGCTTTACTGCATTACAATAATATTCCCCTATGGGATTTCTTCAGTCGCTTAGATTCAAGTGATGAATTTAACCATCAACAAATCAAAAATCTTAATGATATGATGCTTGATGCTTATTATTCAGGCGATAAAGAACGTTTTTCTGAAATTAGCAATTTAATTGATGAGAGCAACTTATCTCCTAAAGATAAAGAGGAACAAAAATTACTAGTAGCTGGATGGGTAGAATCAATGAAGAATGAAGAGGATCCAGCCGATGAAGAATTACGTAATAAATTAAAAGAGAAAATTTTTAGTATCCCTAATTTTAATGAAGATAAAATTGTTTTATTTTGTAATTTTATGGCATTTTATGACTTTGAGAGTAATAAAACAATTACTCGCCAAATTATGCTTCAATATCAAAATACCCAAAACAGAAAGATTCAAGAGGATATCTTAGCTATTATAGGTAATATGCTGGCACTTATTACCATTAATAAGAAATATGATCAAGCAGTTTTTTATATTGAAGCAGCTAACAAAATAAAAACTAGACCTGAGACTTTTTTCTATAAAAATATCATTTTCTTTCATGAAAACTTTATTAATTATCATTTAACAAATAATATTCTATATTTACAAAATTGCGAAAAAGCTGTTGAAGTAATCAATACATTGGGGATGTTAAACTATGCACATAAATTAAAAAAATTTTATCTTACATATAAATAAAAATGTCATATGTAGAACTTAAAAAGCCCGCAAAATTGCGAGCTTTTCTTCTTGTTCGTCTTCTATTCCGAACATATTTTCGCTATAATTATTTCTGCAGAAAGTTTTATGAGCGGTGGTTGTTTTTCCTCCCGGAGGTGAGGCCTATGGTCAATATACTAGTGAAAGGGTTCAACCATGTCGATTTACGATTGCATTTCTTTGATGCTTTCTTTTGGGATGTTCGTGTTAGCGTTGCTGACCTACATCGACAAGCACGACAAATAAAAAACGCCGCTCAATCTATTAACTTTGGAAGAGTTATTGAGCAACGTTTCTGACGTCTAAATAATATCGACCACCGCTCTTAAAGCGGGCTGCAAAGGAGACCTTTAGGTCTCCTTTTTTCATATAAATTATACCATATTTTTTCAATTAAAATTTCTTTTAGTGACTAAATGAAGTCAGAATGAAAAACAATTGTTCATTAATTGAGCGTAAATTATTCATGCCCTACCATATCGTCAACATATTGTTGTAATTCATCCATTAATTGTACTCCAATATGATTAACTATTTTTCCATTACGCGAATCAAAATCAAAATTTTGAAGTTGCCATAAAACTATGTATCCTTTTACGCCACTTCCATTAATTCCTGGTATTAAAATTGATTTATAGCGTGGATTATCTTTATACTTGCTCGATGTAGTTATTGGCATCCCTACAAACATATGAGTAGCTTCATTGTACTCAGTTGTACTCATGACCACATAATGTCGTCTTATATTTCCTTTGTTAGGATTATGACCACCCATTTCATGACCAGAATGTGGTTCTGCATCTACAACAACGATATCTCCCTTTTTAGGATACATTATTAATCTATAACCTCATGTCCTACAGATTTTACTGACTGCAATTCAGGATCGTTAGCTATATCCCTTTGATAGTCATAATTTTTCCAATCAGTAGTAGCAAAAATATTTTTTCTCTTAGTAATGGGCATAAAAACTATATCTGCACCATCATTTTTAACCATGTATTCATCACTAATTGTATTTATACCCTTAGGAACGGTCAAAGTCTTGGAATTACCAACTTTTCTTAATTTAACAGTCATTTAAGCCATCTCCATTCATGTATACTAAGTATACACCGTAGAATTTCCCCTTTCAATTATTTTTATAAATCATTTTGAGCCCGAATACATCTACCACTGGTTGCTCAAAATTAATTCAGAGACTGTATTTCCTTAATACTTTCGTTTGGGATGTTCGTGTTAGCTTTACTCACCTACATCGACAAGCACGACAAATAAAAAACGCCGCTCAACTGATAACTTTGGACGAGTTAGTGAGCAACGTTTCTGACGTCTAAATAATATCGACCACCGCTCTTAAAGCGGGCTGCAAAGGAGACCTTTGGGTCTCCTTTTTTCATGTAAATTATATCACATTATTAACGTTTTTATATCCTATACTTCACTCTTATTCCCACAGAAAATTAATAATATCCCTTTCTACTTGTGAGTTAAAAGTTAATCTTCCATGCTCCGCATTATGCCCAGTATAAGTTAAAACTTGATAAGATTTTGCCCGATCTTGTACTAAATATCCTAAAGACAAACTGGAAACATTTTTTACTACTCCATCACTATTATTTTGAGTATTACCAATAATATTCAATACCTCTACTTGATGAAGCGGATAGGTATGCCGTAGCTGCAACATTTGTTTATAAGCCTTGTTCATCTTATTAGGTTTACCATTCACTACTTTTAATCCCTTTGGCTGCGTCAAATCAGCGGTTAAGCCAGGTGAATCTACCCCATCGAAGTGGCCGGCAATATCTACTTGCTTTTGGAGTTGGGGCAAATTAGAATTAGTATCATTTTCTAACATATAATACATAATCGACATATTACCTAAAGAATGGCCCACCATATTCATTTTGGTAATGCCATACTTTTCTTGCAAAGCTTTGACAACATTAGTGGCGTAACGTCCCGCCTTATAAAAATCTATCTGCACATTATTCTTGTAGTTCACCATTACAATTGGGTTAACTGCGTTTTGCGGAATAGTTCCAACCAATTTGACTTTTCCATCTGCATTCACATCAGCACGAATCACGCTATTAGTTACCCCTGCTTTTTCGGCAGCCTTAACCAATGATTCTTCACTATGATAATTACTTAGTGCTCCGTGAAAATACAGGGTGGGGGTAGCTTTAACAACATAAGCTCGCGCAAAATGTTGTTCCTTAGGCTTTTTAGCAGACTGCGGTGTCTTACTGCATCCCACCAATCCCAAAACTAAAGTCATCAAAAATAAAATTTTTACTAGCTTAATCTTTTTCATTATCTCTACTCATCTAACAATAAAGCATACATTTGACTAGCCAGCGGTGTGGTTAATCTGAGATTCATCCCCACTGCTGGCTTTTTCTTACTGCCAATTAGTTCTTCTTTTACAGAATCTTTTTGAATAGTAGCTGGACCTAAATAGAAAAAATCTTTCCCTGCCGCATCACTTCGCTTCACAAATAATTCTAATCTCATCTTCGGTTCAAGCAATCTTTTGACTTCATCAGAATCAAGATGGCGTGGCGTGCGTGTATACCAGCGCAAACTACGACCGTCTTCAAAGGTATTTTGATAAATTGCGTTGCGTTTTTTATCCGAATCCTTTTTATAAGTAATAAAAATCGGGGTAACTTTTTCATCAACACGATAGCCATACATTGGTGCGCTGACATCTAAAGGCCAATTAAGCAGACGACAAACATCTTTACGATCATATTTTTGATAAAGCGTAAATTGTGTCTGCCCATCATATTCCTGGTTTAACTTAAGTCCCACTTCAATTGCGTCTCTAAATAGTTGTACAAAATCAGAATTTTTAAGACTATGCTTAATTGTTTCATTCAGCTCATATTTATCTTCATTAAATGAGACAAGTGCTTGCTTACCATATTGTTCCTTCTTAGTTGTCTCACCTGCTTTCACATCAAAAAATGCCAAACTTAGAATTTTTTCAATTGAATCAATTACCTCATCATCAATGTAAGCACCATTTTTGGCTAAATTTGTAAGATACGTTTCACGTGAAACTTGATTATTTTCTAACAGTAATTTTAACAAGATTAACTCATGTGGTCGTTTACCCAAAGCAAGTTCTTTAGTTACAAACGAGAGTACTTGCTTTTCATATTCGGTTAATTGAACTCTTTCTCCCATTTTCATCAAAAAGTCAGCATAGGAATTTAAAGCTTTATTTTTAATCAAAACAGTTGGGCTAGTTGAACCATATTTTGCAAAATCCATTAAATAAGGAATACGACCAATTTTATTCTTAAGGTCCTTGTAAGAAGCACGCAATTCTTTCATGCTATCAAGTTTAACTTGATCAAGTGAGGCTAGAATTTTTTCACTAGCAATCTTCGAAAAGTTAATTGTTGAAACACCAATAACTTCTGGCAGCTTAACCTCAGCCCGAGTTCTATCTTTATCCCTACTATTATCATTATTTAATGCCAACGGAATTAAATAGTTATTCTTATAATTACCAATGAAGTCAATTACCGTAACATAATCCTTACCAGGATATTTACGCAGCCCGCGCCCAAGTTGCTGAATAAAAACAATACTTGATTGCGTATTACGCAACATCACAATTTGATTAAGTGCGGGAATATCTACACCCTCATTGAAGAGGTCTACAGTAAAAATATATTCTAAATCTCCTACCTCTAATTGCTTGACGACTTCTTGCCGTTTCTTTTCACTATCTTGATTAGTTAAGGCTTTTGCAGGATGTCCCTTTTTAGTAAATATATTAGCTAATTCTTTAGCTTCATCTTGACGACTACAAAAAACTAGTCCCTTCGCCTGCTTACCACAATAACCATAATAAGCTAGTTCTTTTAAAACATAATCAACTCGGGCTTGAGCCGTCAAGCGACTCAAGTTACTAGTTTCATCAATTACTTCACCATCTTGTTCATAGTCTTGGACACCAACATAGTGAAATGGCGCCAGCATTTTATCTTCTAAGGCATCTTGCAGCCGAACTTCATAGGCTAAATTATAATCAAAGATTTGATAGACATCTTGTTCGTCCATTCGTTCTGGTGTAGCCGTCATCCCCAGCAAAAATTCTGGTTTAAAGTAATTGATGATTTTTTGATAAGAAGGTGCCGCTGCCCGGTGAGCTTCATCAATCAAAATATAATCGAAGCTATCTTGGTCTAATTTAGCTAAAACATTTTCTTGACTCAAAGTTTGGACGGTCGCAAATAAATATTTTTTATCTAAATCATGATGATGACCGGACAAAACTCCATAATCTTTACGGTCACCACCAATTACCTGGTAAAAACTTTCCATGGCTTTCTTAGCAATTTGTTCACGGTGCACCACATAGATGAATTTTTGGGGCTTAAAGTCTTTTACTGCAAATGCACCTAAATATGTTTTCCCCGTTCCTGTAGCAGAAACAACCAAGCCTCTTTTTTCTTTTGCCTTAACTAGACCATTTAGTTCCTTTAAGGCAGCTGCTTGCATTTGATTAGGTCTAATTTCTTTTGTAGGTACCAAAACCTCTTTCTTAGCAACTGGTCTACTCCAATTTTGACGATAAATTTCAATCCAGTCTTTTGTCAAAGGCTGACTATCTTTTTCCAATTCCTTAATTTGCTTTTTAATTGTCTGGGTTAAAGCTGCATTTGACTTAGTACTTACCTTTAACGCCCATTCATAATTAGCTAATAAGGCATTCCGAGTAAAATTAGGGCTCCCAATGATTAAAGTTTCGTAATCTTCATGATCAAAAAGATAACCTTTGGCATGAAAGCCATCTCTTTGACTGAGCTTCACTTCCAAATTTGGAATTTTTAACAGCTCTTCAAAAACTACGGGATCATTAAAGTTTAAATAATCGCTAGTAATTAAAGTACCACTTCTTCCCTGCTTGGCTAGATCAGCCATTACAACTTTAAATGGCACTAACATATCACGAGTCACAAAAGCAACAGCCCAGGTAAAATGTTTGGCACTTAATAATTCTTGTCTCAGAGTAAACCAAATTTTTTCTTGGTCATTATTTGATAATAATTTAGGCCCATATAATTCATGTCCCTGATAATTTTGGTCATAAAAGCCATTTAAGATTGCTTCTTGAACTGGATCTTTCACTACTTATCACTTCCTTAAATTAAAAAAACCTCGAAATTCATTTGAATTCCGAGGCCCACATGAAGTTCTACCAACTTTTGCTTGTATTATACTCCTAATTTATTTTGATAACTTTTAAGAAGTCATTAATTTTTTTCTTTTCTTAAAGGCATTGTCATAAAGAAAATTAAGCCAATTAAAAATAGAATACTCAATGAAGCGGCACCAACAGTTGATTTACCCGTCCACTGGGTTACAATTCCTACAATAACCGGACCTAAGATAGCTGAAAATTTTCCTAATATATTATAAAAGCCGTAAAATTCACTACTTTCATCTTTAGGGACCAAACGACCAAAATATGATCTACTTAATGCCTGAATTCCGCCTTGACTTGTTCCAACTAAGATTGCCAAAATCCAAAAGTCACGCAAACTATGCAAGTTTAAAGCATACAAACAAATCCCTAAATAAATGATAATTCCCATCATGATCGTATAACGTGTAGAAATTTTGTTGGCTAGCCAACCATAAAGAATTGAAAAGGGAAAGGCAATTAGCTGCACTACTAAAAGCACCAACATCAGATCAGTGGTCTTGATCCCAAGGTCAGTTCCAATCACTGTTGCCATTGTAAAAATCGTATCTACCCCATCAATATAGAAGAAGTAAGCTACTAAAAACCACACTAACTGACGATAATTATTTAAATGTTGGATAGTGAGTTTCAAACGACGCAAGCTATCTTTTAAAGGATTAGCAGTTGCTGCCACACTATAAACTTGCTTTCCATGGCACATCAGTGGCCACGCAAAAATAATCCACCAAACTGCTGCCAAGAGAAAACTAAATTTAGCGACACCATAACTATCCAGCAGACCATTAAAACCATGACTTAACTGCGCTGCCAAAAAAATGATAAAGGCCAGCACACCACCTAGATAGCCCATCCCATAACCATAAGAAGAGACCCGATCCATCTGCTTATCATTGGCCACATCAGTTAGAAAGCTATCATAAAATAAATTTCCTCCTGAATAACCAATTAGTGAGCCAATATAAATTACTAGGAGCCATAACCATTGCCCAGTTGGCACCAAGGCTAAAGCAAAAGTTAAAGCAATTCCAAGACCTGTAAAAATATTTAACCAACGCTTTTTAGCATGTGGGTAATCGGCCAGAGCCCCAAGCAACGGTGCTAGAACTGACACAATTAAAGTACCAAAACTATTGGCATAACCCCAATAAGCAGTGGAATTAGCAGCACTTAACCCAGCATTCTTGGCGACTGCCTTAAAATATACGGGTAAAACTGCCGTTACGACAACAATACCATATCCAGAATTTGCCCAATCATAAAAAATCCATTGCCATTGTTGTTTTGTAAGTTTCTTCATTCTTAATATCCGATCTTAATTTTATTTTTTGAGTACTTCTTTAATTTTTTTACCCGCAATGGGCTCAGGAAATTTAAGGTTTAATAAACGAGCTAACGTTGGAGCTTCATTTACCATTGCTGATTTTTCAACTGTAATACCTGACTTTACATCAGGTCCAAAGAAAATTGCAGAAGTATAATAATCTGGTTCATTAGGATCAAAGCCATGCATCCCGCGATAACGATTAGGTTCATCTAAAGTTGCTGGATCCACCTCTTCTACAACTGCTGGGCGATTAACTTCATCAGTGAAATAGTAGCCAGGTTTAGCTGCAACTAAAAAGGCACAATGTGGATCTGCCCCGCGCGCAATGGCTTCTTTTTGATCATAAATCGCTTTAATTCCTTCCACATGTGCAAAACTTTCTTTCACTTTTGCCAGGTCAACTTTTCCACATGTGTATATGTAAGTTTCACCATCGCAATTTTTGGCCGTCACTTGCCAATTCTTTTTAAACGTTGTTTTCCTAGGAATTCCCTCAAGCCAACCATGTTGTTCAAAGATCATATTCAAGTGGATCATTTTTTTGACATCAATTTGATAATGGTCACCAACAATGACAAAATTAGTATGCTCATAAGTCCCAGCACTCTTTGTTGCGGCAATTATTTGTGCAATACGTTTATCTTGGCGTCCCCAAGCTGCTCTAGCTTCGGGAGAATTAACTCCATAACGGTGGCGCATACTATCCATGTCTACCAAGTGAAGCAACATCAAATCCGGCTGTTTATTTTTTAAGGTATCAACTGCACAAGCAGTAATAAAGTCATCACGCCAAGGTTGCTTTATTCCTTTTAACATATGACCATATTTTTTATTCATGTCATAGATAAATTTAGGCGAACTAGATTTCAACGATACTAAAACTTGATTACTCCAGGGACGATTTGAAAAAATTTCAGCTAAATTATAATCAATCTTGCTTGAACCGGTTACTGGCCAAAGAAGGGCAGCAGTTTTTAGCCCCTTTTCATGAGCTAGGTCATAAAGTGTTGGAACTTTGATATAGCGACGATACCAGAGCCAGTCTGGACTTTCCCGCTTTGGCTGAAGTTTCGTATTATTGATTACCCCATGAACTGCCGGATACTGGCCAGTGACAATGGTGGTATGAGAAGGATAAGTTAGTGTCGGAGAAACACCTTGAACTCTTTTTACCCAACTTCCCTGATCGCGTAACTTGGTTAATGTTGGAGCTAAATCGGTTTGTTCAGCTAAATCTTTATATCCCATTGCATCAATGGAAATTACAACTAATTTTCTTTGCGCCATTGTTCTAATTACTTTCTAAATAAGCTAGCTTTACTCATTTTAAACTAAAAAGCGCAAAAAAATAAGGCGATTTTCATCGTCTTATGGTCTATCTTTATAAATCAATTTCTAATAATAAAGGGGCATGATCTTTACGCTCCCCCGTATCTATCATTTCTGAACGCTTAACTGCATCCGCAATACGGTTAGAAACTAGATAATAATCAATCCGCCAGCCTGAATTATTGGCTTTACTGGTACGCACTCTTTGTGCCCACCAAGAATATACGCCCTCTACATTACCATGAACTTTACGGAAAGTATCGGTAAAACCTTTCGCTAGCAATGCTTCAAAGTCTTGACGCTCTTCATCAGTGAAGCCAGCATTATGATGGTTATTTTCGGGATGCTTTAAATCAATTTCTGTATGTGCCACGTTATAATCCCCGCTGGCAATAACCGGCTTTTCTTTATCAAGTTCTGCCAAATAATCGGCATACTGACGATCCCAACCTTGACGATCAGCCAAGCGTTTTAATTCATTCCCAGAATTTGGGGTATAAACTTGAGTGACAAATACTTCGGGAAATTCCATCGTAATAATACGGCCTTCATCATCCATCGTGTCAGGTGCATCAATTCGAGGATAAGTTACTTTAGGGTCATATTCTTTTTTATATAAAAACATAGTCCCAGCATAGCCCTTACGCGCTGGTTCTTCTGATGAACGCCAAACATAATCATAATCTGGAAAAAATTCTGCCAATTTTTCTTGGTGTTTTTTTGTTGGTCCAGTTGCCCTTAATTTTGTTTCTTGAATAGCGATAACATCTGGATCATTTTCCTTGATTGTTTTTAAAACAACTCTAGTTTCTTGCGCGCGATTAGAATCACTAGTTAAGGCGGCATTTAAAGAATCAATATTCCATGAAATTAAGATCATTATCTTCTTTTCCTCTCCAATTATTTTTTAAAATTATACCGTTAAATCTAATTCTAACAAAATTGGAGCATGATCTTTACGGGTGCCACTATCTAATACTTCTGCTTTCTGAATCAAATCCTTAATACGATTAGAAACTAAAAAGTAATCAATTCGCCAACCCAAGTTATAAAGTTTGCTAGTTCTAATGCGTTGATCCCACCAAGTATAGTCTCGTCCTTCGGGATGCTTAAAGCGATAAGTATCAGTAAAACCAGCATCAATTAGATTTTCAAAGTCTCTTCTTTCCGTTGGTGTAAAGCCAGCTGAAGTTTGATTTTTTTCAGGATGCTTTAAATCAACCATGCCATGGGCAACATTATAATCACCGCTAGCAATAACAGGTTTTTCAGCATCTAATTTTTTCAGATATTCACAATATTTTTTATCCCAAGCTTCACGTGCTTCTAAGCGCGCTAATTTACTACCAGAATTGGGCGTATAAACTTGGGTAACATAAAATTTACCAAAATCTAGCGTGATAATTCTTCCTTCATCATCCATTGTTTTCCGGCGCATCAATTCGAGGATAAAGAACTTCAGGATCGTATTCTTTCTTATATAAAAACATTGTTCCTGAATAACTTTTTTTAGCCGGTTCTTCGGACGAACGCCAGACATATTTATAATCAGGAAAAATTTCCGTTAATTTTTCAATTTGTTTTGGAGTTGGGCCAGTAGGACGTAACTTTGTTTCTTGAATTGCAATCACATCAGCATTTTTTTCTTTGATTGTCTGCAAAACTTCGCGTGTTTCTTGGGCTCTACTTGAATCACTAGTTAAGGCGGCATTTAAAGAATCAATATTCCACGAAATAAAAATCATCTTATCATTTTCCTTCAATAACTTACTCTTTCACTCTTATCTTACTCCTAACTTATCAAAACATAGAAAAAGCAGCCCTTGCGGACTGCCGTTTATTTTTTGGAGTTTTATTTGAATTTTAGAATATATCTAATTATTACTTTTTACTAAGCCTCTTTACCATGAATCATTGAAAGAACCCAGGAAACAATAATTACCAAAATAATTGCGCCTAGTAAGGAAGGGATAATTGCCATACCTGCTAGTTGTGGGCCCCATGCTCCCAAAAGTCCTTCACCAATTGATGATCCTACTAAACCGGCAATAATATTTAAGATCCAGTTCATTGAACCACCTTTGTGTGTAATTGCGCCTGCAATTAAACCGATAATTCCACCTACTATTAAAACCCATAACCAGTGCAACATAATTGTGCGCCTCCTTTTAAAATATTGATATTAAGTTAAATTTGTATTTTATATTTATTCAGATATTAAGATTAATAAAACTAAGTTAGTAAGTTAAGATTAATTATTTTAATTTTTATCTTTTACATCATCAATTACCTTATTAACTTTATCAGTAGCTTTGCCTTTGGCTCCTTGAGCCTTGCCTTCAAGTTCACGAGCTTTATCTCCCGTAATCTTGCCTTCAATCTCCTTAAGCTTGCCTTCGACTTTGTCTTTTAGACCATGTTTATCATTTGTCATAAATATATCCGTCCTTTCTGGATAGGTATAATTTAAGAAAATAAGCGATTGGCCAATCTAATTATTTTTCTTGTTATAATTATATTATCATTTACTTATATATGTGTCGATAAAAAGAGTGCTATAATTTAATCTCTTAAGCTTTTCTTAATAAGTATTTACTCATTTTCAATAACGACCTATTGTATAATATAGAAGAGAAATATTTTGATAGTAATTTACCTAAAAGGAGATTACAATGTTTTCATTACTTTTAAGCCTCTTTATACTTTGGCTATTGATAAAATTAGGCTTTTCCCTTACTAAAGCCACAATTATTTTAATTGCAATTGGGATTGTAGCAATTTTTCTTTCTTACATTTTATTGCCCCTACTTGTCATCGTAGCCTTAGTTGGAATTGGGGCCTTATTATTCAATAATAATGACTAACGGTTCTATTTTAATAGAATCGTTTTATTTTTTATTAAATTAAATTTAATATTTAGCTTAAATTTTGACAGTTTTTTTGCCCTAAATTAGACTAAAGATAAGTATTTAAATTTTCAAATATATAATTTTATAACTTCAAGGAGTTTATTATGACAACAAGAATTATCACAGATTCAAGTGCAAATTTTTATGACAAAAACATCGATGGCGTTGAACACATCAGTGTGCCTCTTTCATTAAGAGTCGATGATAAAGAGTGGACAGATGATGAAAAACTTGATCTAACAGCTTTTCAAGCAGCCTTAAAAGCTACTGATGATAAATCAACTTCTTCTTGTCCTAACCTAAATGCATGGCTTGACGCTTATCGTGGCGCTGACGAAATTTTTGTTATTACAATTACCAGTGCCTTATCTGGAAGCTACAACGCGGCAGTCCAAGCAGCAAAAATTTATCATGAAGAAGATCCTTCAGCTAAGATACTAGTCTTTGATTCACGTTCAGCAGGTCCTCAACTTCAACTTTTAGCTCGTAAAATTGCTAGTCTAGTTAATAAGGGATATTCTTTCGAAGAAATTGTTAAAGAGGCTGAAAGCTACCAACACCACATTGCTTTGATCTTTGCTTTGAAAGACTTAACCAATCTTGCAAACAACGGGCGTGTTTCTAACACCGTGGCTAAGATGGCTGGTTTATTAAGACTAAATATTATTGGAACTGCAAATAATAAAGGTGAATTCGAACTTGCCGGCAAGGCTCGTGGTGCCAAAAAAGCTCAAACTAAGATGCTTTCTGATATGATTAAAAATGGTTATATTGGCGGAAAAGTTCAAATCGATCAAGTAAATAATGTTGAAGGTGCCGAAGCTTTTAAGCAAGTAATCTTAGATAAATTTCCAGAAGCTGATGTACACATTGGTGAATGTGGCGGCTTATGTAGTTACTATGCTGAAGAAGGCGGCTTAATGGTTGGCTATGAAAAATAATTAAAACGTAAAGCGATAAAATTATGAAACAAGCATTACACAATTTTTTAAAATTATTTGCCACTGATAAACCCCATTGTGTTTTACTACGCTTTAATCAGCATCTTCAAGATTTTGATGATGGAGAAACTAAAAGTTTAAGTTCTCAAAAAAACAAAAAAGATAAATAGATTTAAATAAAAAGTCTTACTAAGATTGTTGTACTTCACATTCTTAGTAAGACTTTTTAATACGCTTTTTCAAAATCATTTTGCATCAATTTAACAAATTCAGGATAAGTTTCTACTTCAAATAAAGGATGCAAATTTAAGGTGTTTTTACGGTGACGGTGATTATACCAAATACTATCTACACCATATTTCTCAGAACCCAAAATATCGGATTGAAGCCCATCACCAAAAAAGATTGTTTCATTTGGCCCAATTTCAGTGCGACTGAAGAAATAATCAAAGGCATGTTCATTAGGTTTAGAATAATGAGCCTGATCAGAGGTGACAATTAAATCAAAATAGTCTTCAATTCCAGCTAGCTGTAAGCGATGATGTTGCATAAAGTTCTCACCATTGGAAAAAACAGTTAGTTTATAACCCTTTTTCTGAGCAAAACGTAAAGTATCCTCTACTCCAGGAAGTAACTTGTGAGTTTCACCAAAATAAGAATGATATTCATCCATTACTTCTGGGCCATTAATTGCTTCACCATAAATTCTTTTAACAAAATCACGAAAAACTTTTTCATTCAGTTCATCAACCGTGATCTCTTCTTGTTCAAGTTGACGCCATAAAGCTTGATTATAAGTATGGAATTGTTTTTGAATTTCAGGTGTTAATTTCCAATTATGTAATCGGAATAAAGTACGTAAGGCATAATCTTCTGTAGAAGCAAAATCAATCAAAGTATCATCTACATCAAAAATTATTTGTTTATATTTCATTTGAATCACTTCCATTCTTTAAGTAATAGCTTTGATTATATCAGAGATTATTCTTTTAAAGGGATTCGAACATAATATTCTTTTTCATCTTCATGGTCAAGATAGCCGCCATTATTTTGCATTACCTTTAGTGAAGCAGGATTATCCTTGTGACAAGCAAGATAAAGCTCAGGTTCAGGAATAATACTTTTGGCTTTTTCTAATGCTAAATGTAGCCCCTGGCTAGCTAAGCCTTGGCCGCGATATTCTTTTTTAATACCATAGCCCAAATGTCCAGGCCCTTGGCGTAAAAAATCAGTTAAATGATGGCGTAACTTAAAAACTCCAACAGCTGCACCATTTAGCCATAAAACATAAGTGGTTGCAGGAACATACCCAGCTGGCAAATTCTTTCCTGCTGCCATATCTAACATAGCAGGAATTGCCTTAGTCTTAAATTCATCAAAAGTTAAACCAGCATATTCATTCTCAAAACCATTTTCATCTTTGGGCATTGATGAAAATAATTCATATTCTTCTGTAACATGAGTTAAATCAATTTCTTTTAATTCTAGCTTCACTTTTTCTTTCCTCGCGATTCATTTACTTTCTAGAGCTTCCTTTTATATAATTACAATTATTAATAAGAGAAAGGTTTTTACTATGAATCATATTTTAACAAAACGCGTTTCATTAATTGAATTATTTTACGACTTAGTTTATGTTTACATGATTTCCCGGGCAACAAGTTTAATTCACCATCTTCATCATGGAATTATAACTCCAGTAACCCTTGCTATCTTTGCCTTGGTGATCATTATCTTTATTAATTCATGGATGTTTCAAACCGTCTTTACTAATCGCTATGGAACTTCTTCCTGGACCAATATTATCTTTTCCTTTATTGATATGGGAATTGTCCTCTATATGTCGAATGCTTTTTCTGCAACTTTCGACCAACACCTGGCGACTTTCTTTCTAGCGGCGGGATTACTTTCTTTGACTTTGTGTATTCAATATATAATTGTTTATGCGCAAGTAAACAAAAAATACGATAAAGAAATTTCTCGTGCCTTTGCCCTTATTTTGGCAGTTCGTACAATTACTCTTTTAATCGGCGGGATTTTTCCTAATAGAATTGGTACAACAATTGCTCTTATAGGAATTATTATCACTTGGATTGCTCCAGCATTTACCGGGAAATATACTTCCCATCATCCAATTATATTTTCTCATTTATTAGAAAGACTCATAGCCTTAATAATTTTGATGTTTGGAGAAACTATTGTTGGAATTGCTAATTATTTTACTCAAACCAATTTATCTATTTATTCAATTTTAATTTTTATTAGTGTTGTAAGCTTATTTTTTACATATATTGTTGAATTTGATCATATGATTAATGAAGAACAAACAAAGGAAACCGGAAACTTATTGATTTATTTACATTATTTCATTTTATTTGGTATTAGTCTCGTTACTGTTTCACTTAATTTTATTAATGAAGAATCAGCACAACCAATTTTTGCGATTACTTGTCTATTTATTGGCTTAGTACTCTTTTATATTGGTCTATGGATTGCTAATTATTTATATTGGTCTATGGATTGCTAATTACTATAACAAAATCGTTGTTAATAAAACTATTATTATTGCCTTTTCTCTTACTACATTAGTTGGTTATCTGATTTGCTTTAGCTGGCATATTTTTCCTATTTTTGCTATTGTTGCTGCGTTTGTGACACTATTAAACGCAATCTATTTAACTAGTTACATGATTAAACATAGTAATAATTAAACCCCCAATGAAAAAAAGAGTCCTGAGACTCTTTTTATTTTCTGATAAATTTTTCATCATTTTTTGGTTCCGGTGCAGGAACATAGCGTTCAACTTTCATATGCAAATCATATTTTTCACGAAGCTTTGCTAACTCAGCCATCATTGGACTTGCATGGTGCTTGTCAATAGCCGCTTGGTCCGCCCAACTATCAATCAATAAAACAGTTTCTGGATCATTAACTGGAACGAAATACTCATAGCGCTCATTTCCCTCTTCTTCTCTAATGTGTTGCGCAATTCCGCTTTTTTCCATTTCTTCTACAAAACGATGCGCACTACCATTTTTACCAGTATAGTAAAGGTTAATAGTTAAACTCATTATTATCCTCCTTAAAAATATTAAATTTTATTAATTTCCCGGGCAATATCCTTTCTTTAATTTTAGCGCTTAAAATTAATAATTGCTTTTCAAAAGTTTAAAATAGTATTATTGAAAGGAAATAACATTAACTAGAGGAGTATTGATTAAAATGCCAAATAGAAATCAACACGGCTTTGAAAGATTGACAGATAAAGAAAAAGAAATTTTAAATCAAAATCGAGAAAAAATTCATCAAGCTCAAGCTAAAGAACCAGAAAAACTACGTGAACACTTACAAGCATTCAATGATGGTGTTTTAGCAATTATTATCACAATTATTGTTTTAGAAATAAAACCACCACTGGCACCAAATACTTATTCAAAATTTATTGGCGATATTTTCATTTTCTTGATTACTTTTTTTATAATTGCTGACTTTTGGTATGACCTTCACTTAGATTTTTCTTATTTTATTTTCAAACCAGGTAAGGCTACAGCAATTGTAGATTTCCTCTTGTTAGCTGATCTATCATTATTACCAATTATGACCAAGTGGATAATGGAAGATACTTCTAGTTTTGCGGTGGCTAATTTTGGAATAGTATTTTTAATTGCTAAAATTCTTAGAATTATTGAACAATATGTAGGTACCATGCCGACAATGAAGGATTACAAAATTATGAATGTTTTTATTACTCGAGCTTCTTTGCGTCGAATGATTGGGATTTTAATATTAAATATCGTCTTAATTATTCTTGCTTTATTCCTACCACGTTTAGCTATGGTCCTATATCTAGCAATTCCAATTCTTTCATTTATTTTTCTTTCAAATAACTTCTCAGGAAGACATAGACAAAATAAAAGTTCTGCTGATTAAGCAGAACTTTTTTAATTAAGCAAGTGTATAACTATATATTCTAGAGCTTTCAAAAAGCATGTTTTGCTTCAAAAATTCATTACATTTTTATAAACTTTTAAACATAATTACAACTTTGAGCAAAAAAGCGTTAAAAAGCGTTAAAAAGCGTTAAAAAGCGTTAAAAAGCGTTAAAAATACACTAGTATTTTTCATACTGCGTACTTACAGAATTTCCTATTTTTCTTACTTTTCCCTCATCAATAAGACTTTGCAGTAACTTTCTCACTTGATAAGGAGTAGTATTTAGTAATACTTGAATATCCTTACGTGATTGTCTACCATTTTTTTCTAAAATCAAAAGAACTGATTCTTTACTTATATTTAGATTCTCTAATGTTTGATTACTATGATTAAGATCTATCTTTTCTTCTGACTGATCTTTCCAATTCACATTTGGCAATATAACTTTAAAAGAATTTTCTCTTACTTCAAATTTTGGTTCTAACTTGGGATCCTCATAAACTTCATACATTCTTCGTATCCCGGTTCCAAAATTCTCTATATATTTGATTTTATCTAAAATATGAACTAATTAAGGATTTCTTACCGCTGTCATTCCATCTTTAACTTCCTCTAAAGTTAATCCATCTGGTATACCGCCCGGCGATAAAATCTCTAATCTATCATCAAATATTTCAATTTTTATAAACGAATGCAATAAATAATCTCTATGCGCAAACGCATTAACTATAGCTTCACGTATAGCAATTTCCGGAAAATTTTTAACCTCTTTTCTTTCAGCTGATCCTGTAATTTGAATTTTAGTTTGATTATTTAGGGAAATATAATAAAGCAAGTCATTTATTTGAGTGATAATTGATCCCTTAAATTCTCTTTTATCTTTAAACTCAGCAACATCATTTCCCTGATAAATAGCAATTTTGGTTCTAATTGTATTTTGATCACTTACTAAATAAGCAGCATTATTGTAAAAATGAGAATTATTTACCATTCGAAGCGAACCAGGATTAAAGTCTCTTCCTGTTTCTTTAAGTCTTTCCGATAGCTTTTCAAAACTAAGATCTTGATTAGGAGATTTTTCTGCATCAAATTCTCCACTCTCTATATTTTGTTGAAGCATTCTTTTAACTTGCTCATTAGTTGCTCTCACTGAGGAACTTCCCACTCTAAGATATACGCCCGATGAATCTAAACCATTTTTTTCAATTGAATAAGGCTTATGACGACCTTCTTTTACTCTTAATAAAAACGGATCATTATTAACCTCTATATCTAATAAGCTAAAGGGTGTAGGATAAAACGCATTAGTATACCAATGATTGAGAGTCTCCTCCCATTTGTGCTTTTGTTCTTTAGTTACATTTAACGGCTTTAAAGTTCTGTCATCTACACCTAAATATATTCTTCCACCCTTTTCAAAAAAGCGACAATTTCTCTTTTTAATTTATTAGTGAGTTCTCTTTTATACTCAACAAAATTATCCTCATTTTTCATAATTTCCTCTCAAAATATTATATTTATACTAAAAATGGCGGTCATCTGACCGTCATTTTTAATTAACTCTATTAATATTGATAGCTAAATTTTATCATATATCTATCTAAGGGCAAAAATACTCTTTAAAACTTAAAATATTTTATTTACTTTGCATTCTTGGGTTACTTTTTTCTTTAAACATAATGTAGATGAGAAGCAACAATGCTAAACCGGCAGCACTATATAAAACTACGTTACTTGCAAGCCAACCAAATTTACTTACCAAGATACCAATTAAAGCAGTTGCCAAGGTTTCACCGAATAAGTACTGGAAGAATCCCATAAATCCAGTTGAAGAACCAACAGCAAACTTAGGTACGGCTTCGTTAACCATTAAACCAACCAGAGTTAATGGAGCGTAAATCAAAGTACCCATCAGCATCAAAATTACAACAATTAAAGTATGGTTAGTTGCAAAGAAGTAAATACTCAAACATGCAATTAAGCCAACTACACAAGCGATACATACAGCTGCTCGACGGCCCTTCAAAAGGTCAGAAACAGCACCAAGAATGATAACACCTGGTACAGCAGCAATTTCAAAAATACCAATTAACCATTTAGCAAAACTATCACTAAATCCCTTTACGTCAGTTAGGTAACTTGGAATCCATGACATAATACCGTAACGAACTAAATATAGTGACATTGATGTAAGAGTAATTGCCCATACAAGCTTATTCTTTAAAATATATTTAACGAAAATTTGAGGAAGACTTAAACTAGTAATTTCTTCTTGATCAATTTTTCCTTCTTCAGTTGTAGGTGCATCACCATCATGCTCAGCAATAGGTGGTAATCCAACACTAGCTGGACGATCAGAACCAGTAATTAAAACAAATGCAGCTATTAATAAAGCAACAATTGAACCAGTATAGAATACCATTGGAATTGAACTATGGAATAACCAAGTTGCCAATTGAATTACGGCTACACAAGCAGCAGCACCGGCATTGTGAGCAGATGACCAAACAGAATATACAGTTCCACGGTGTTTTTTACCCCACCAAAGTTGAACTAACTTTTGACATGGAGCAGCCCCCATCCCTTGAGCCATCGACATTACCAGCATTAAAGCCATAATAATCACTAGTGAAACGGTTCGATTATTAATTTTGAAAAAGAAGGCAAAGTTAAGACCTAGACCAAAATTCAAAATTGCGGAAATAATCAATCCAGTAGCTAAATAGTGATTAGGATTACTTTTATCACTCAATGCTCCTAAAAACAGTTTGGAAATAGCATAACCAACACCAAAACAGGACATTACTAAACCTAACTGAGCTGTACTTAAACCATAAGTTTGGCTAATACTCTTTTGTTCAGTAGTAAAGATCAAACGAATAATATAGTATCCAATATAACCAATAACAATTGCTAATAAGACACCCGTTTGATGCCATAAATATGAAGATTTTATTTTCTCCTTCGGAACCTTCTTCGTGGCAGTAGGAGCAGGTTTCAAAAATTTAAACATTACTTTTTCCTCCTAATATCTTTATCTCACAATAAGATTATATATTAAGATTGTTTAAAATGGAAGCGCTTTCTTTGAATTGCGTTTATAAATTCTTAAATTCTTTGTCAAATACTTGTAAATTGGGACAACAAAAAAGCTCCAAGCAATACTTGGAGCTTTTTATCTGTGCTGACTAAAGGATTCGAACCTTCGACCTCATCATTACTAATGACGTGCTCTGCCAACTGAGCTAAGTCAGCAATTCATCAACAGATATTAGTATAGCAAAACTATTTTTATTTGCCAAGGAAAAAATTAATAAAAAAAGAACTTTTTCAAGTTCTTTTTCTACTAACTATTTATCTATAATTGTAATTCGTTCTTGGTGGTGAGTTGGATGTAAAATTTCATTTACTACCAAGCGAGCCATTGTACCTGAGGTAACTTTTGATTCGCCTTTATCATTGTAAAGTAAATCATCTCCACCTAAAGCATATTCAGCAGCTTCTGGGCCTGCTTCAAACATCATTGAAGGTGAAATACCAACCCAATCTACGTCATTAACGCCACGTAAATATTCAAGCTCCTTTAATTGTTGCTTTGGTGTATTAAGCCAAGCATCGCTTCCGGCCATCTTTTCAATATCTTCTACTACTAGGTGATCATCATCACCAGTGTGAAGACTTCCTGCACCTAAAATAAAGATAATGCGCTGCTTAGTACCCTTACTTAAATTAATTAATTTTTTAGCTAGGTCTATTTGTTGTGCAGCATCTTTTGGAGCAGTACCAAAAGCATCGACAATTACATCAAAATCCTTAAGCAAGGCATCATCCATGGTTAAGACGTCCCCCACTAATAAATGGGCATCTTTACCTAGAACTTTTTCTGCCTTATCTTTATCGCGAATAATTCCAGTTACTTCCAAATCTGCCTGTTGATTAGCTAACTTATAAATCGCACTTCCTGCCATTCCAGAAGCACCAATAATTCCGACTTTAATCATTTTGCAAAGCCTCTTTTCTTTAATCTATTCACCCTTACTTTACCGCAAAAATAATTAAAGGTGTTAAATTAAGCTTATAAAATGTAAGTATAAAATTTAAAACTAGCTTTTATTCAACTTCAAACTCTTCCATTTCAGCTATAAATTCTTTAAAGTATGGCAAGGTAAAAGTTACTTTGCCATACCCATTGCTTTCAATTACTTGAGCATCTAATAAGCGTCTCCGATACATTGAAATATAACCGCTGCTTTTTCCCATTTTATTTCTAATTTCAGTTATCGAAACAGTAGTTTTATTAATAGCAGCCATCGCCTTTAGAAATAGCCGATCTTTTTCAGAAAACTCTTGATATATCTTTGAATAAGAATTTTTTTCTAGTTCAGCTATATAAGTTGGAAGAAGCTGATGCAACATTTTGGCAGTTATCTTTCCCGTCTCTCGGCCATCTTTCCAAGCTAAATAACCTAATAATTGAAAGGCATAGGAATAGCCCTTCGTCATTTTAGCCATTTCTCCGGCTATCTTATCGCTAATCTTAATCTCAGATTTTTCGAAGATCTTTTTATAGGTTGCCTTTATTTCAAAAAGACTAAGTGGTGAGAGGCCTATACGTGGACTTCTCAATAAAAAGGTAAGTACATCTTCATTTTGTAATTCAGAAATATTCTCTGGAAGGCCAGTCATTAATAAATTTACAAACAGATTCTTTCTAATCAACAATTGATAAAAAGCTGCAAAAGAACGCAACTCTTTGGTAGCTTTTACTTCATCAATAGTTATCAAAACATGGATCCCTTGATCAGTTAATGTAGTAAGGATACTTTGTAAAATACCTTGATAAGTTGAAACTGTTGGTTTACCTACAGAAGCAGATATTTGCAAGCCTACTGCAGAAAAACTAATTCCCTTTAATGAATCTAGCATTTTTTGGACTTTACTTGTTGATTTACGATATAAATCATCGATTAAATTTTCTAGTAAATTTGTTCCCATTGCTAAATCAACTACAAGCCAGTCTTCTTTTTCAGACAATTTTTGACTTACTTCTGTTAAAAAAGTAGTTTTTCCTACTCCTCTCATGCCATAAACAATTGCCGTTTGATAAGGAGTATTGGGATTATTTAGCTCTTCTTCGTAATCTTCTCGAATTTCTTTTCTCCCCAATAAAACTGGGGGAATTTTTCCAAAACTAGGATTAAATGGATTATGCATTTTATTTTTATATCTCTTTATATCTTTATTTTGTTTTTATATCTCTTTATATCTTTTTATATCTTAACATTATTTTACCTAAATATCTTCTCCTTAACTTGATTTTCTAAGACCTATCCCTAAAGTCATTGCCTTCTGGTTTTATCCATGCTATTCTTTTTTATAAGATTATGAATTAAAGAGGTACACCTATGATTTACACCATTATCAACGTAAATTCATCTTCCTCCTCAATCTCCTCTAGTGAGATTGAGTGATTTGGCGTACTTAAAATTAATTTTAAAGCCCAATTCACTCTTAATACTTTAACTAAAGTAGTGAATTTGGGCTTTTTCTTTTTGTTTTAGGAGGGAATTAAAATGAATAATCAACCGCCTGCTGATAAACTTAAACGCTCAATTGGCTTTTGGTCAGCACTATCAATTGTTATTGGAACCATCATCGGATCAGGAATCTTTTTTAAGCAAGCTTCTGTTTTAGATAGTGCCAAAAGTTCAACAATGACCATTTTAGCCTGGGTCTTAGGTGGATTAATCACTTTAACTGGTGGATTAACCATTGCTGAAATTGGTGCTCAAATGCCTTATACTGGGGGACTTTACGTTTATATTGAACGACTTTATGGGCGAATCATCGGCTTTTTAGCCGGCTGGATGCAAGTTATTGTCTACGGTCCCGCTATTATTGCTTCAGTGGCTGGTTTTATGAGTATTCTAATGGTCAATTTCTTTGGTTTATCCAGTGCTTGGCGCATTCCTTTAGCTCTCATCACCATCATTCTTATTGGTATTTTGAACTTTTTTGATAACAAAGTTGGTTCTGCATTTTCTGTAATTACCACCATCGGAAAAATGGTTCCCATTGCCGCTATCATTATCTTTGGCATCTTTTGGGGTAAACAAGATGCCTTTGGGCAGACTCTTACCCAGCTCAATCACACTAGTGGCGGTTTTGGAGTAGCTATTTTAGCAACTTTATTTGGTTATGATGGTTGGATTTTAATTGCTACTTTAGGAGGAGAAATGAAAAATCCTCAAAAAGTTTTACCAAAGGCAATCATCTTAGGGATCAGTGCAGTTTTAATTATTTACACTTTAATTACTGCCGGTATTTTACGTTTTATTCCAGTCAACTTAATCCATCGTCTTGGAGAAAACACAACGGCTTACTTAGCTACTAAGGCTTTTGGTAAGATTGGTGGGAAACTACTAACTGCCGGCATTATTATCTCAATGATGGGAACCCTAAATGGAAAAATTATTACTTTTCCTAGAATTGTTTATGCCATGGCAGAAAGACAAGACTTACCATTTTCAAAATTTCTTTCTTACTTAACCCCTAAAGGCAAATCTCCCTTAGTAGCTACTGCATTTATCGTCCTTTTAGCTACTGTTTTAATGATCTTCTTTGATCCAGACCACTTATCAGATTTGTGTGTATTTACTATTTATTGTTTCTACGTGTTAGCCTTCTTTGGAATTTTTATTTTAAGAAAGAAAAACAGTCAGCGCCCGTTTAGTACACCTTTATACCCACTAGTTCCAATTGTTGCTATCATTGGTGGACTTTATATCATCGTCAGTGAAATTATTAATGATCCAGCAGGTGTTGGCTTATTCTTAAGCATGGTAATTATTGGTTTACCAATTCTCTATCTTGTTAAAAAATATTACTCACAAAAAGAAAATTAACCGAAAAGCAATTAATTAGCTGCTTCATAAGTAATTACTTATGAAATTAAATATAATATACTTATGAGGTGAATATAATGGACATATTAAAAGCACGTAAACAAGGAAATTCTCTTATGGTTGCCATTCCAAAGTCATTTAACATTTCCTCAGGAACAAAACTTAGACCTAAATTAACCAAAAAAGGAATTTACTATGAATTCGTAGATGAAGATAACTTTTTTGATTTCGATGAAGATATTTTAAAAGATTTAATTACCCAAGGATATGAAGGTGCTGATCTTATTAAACAATTTCATAAGATGAAAAAAACTATTCCTGCAGCCCTCAATACCTTAGTTACTGAAACTGAAGATACCACTCCACTTACCAAAGAGGAGGCGGCAAAAGAGTTTGGCATATAGTGTATTAATTAACCACAGAGTTAGAAAAATTGAACGCTTCAAATATTCCTGAAAATTAAAGAATCTATTATGATTGGCACTTCTGCTGCGAATTGAAGTTGTCTCAAGTTTATTGATGATTATTGTTTTCCATATTCGCACCAAGAAATAACTTTATCTTGAACCTGAAATCTAAAAAAAGCACCCACATGGGTGCTTTTTACTTAGGTAAGATAATTTCAAAAAATGTACCTTTATTATTTTGATAATCAGATAAAATATTGATCTTACCGTTCAATAAATTAATTATCTTGCTTACGATTGCTAAACCTAAGCCCAGTCCTTGACTTTTAGCATCAGTTTCCCCTTGATAAAATTTATCAAAAATCTTCTGTTTATCTTCTTCACTAATTTCTGGGCCATTATTTCCAATCAGCACCCTGACCTGACTTTTATTTTCTTTGCAGGCCACAAAAATCGTGCCACCTTCTGGGGTAAATTTAATCGAATTATTGATTAGGTTAATCCATACTTCTTTTAGTAATTCTGCATTAGTGTGATAACTAATTTTTACAAGATTCAATTCATAATTAAGCTTTTTTGCTTCAATTGCTGGTAATAAAGAAATTATTGTTTTACGTAATTCTTCATCAATTTCGATATTTTCTTTTTTAGTTACGATTGACCTATTTTCTAAGTTAGTCAACATCATAACTTGTCCCGATAATTTGCTTAATCTTTCTGATTCTTCTGCAATGATTGCTGCATATTCTTCTTTTTTAGTAGCTGGAACATTCTTATCAGTCAGTAATTTTGCAAAGCCATTAATTGAAGAAATTGGTGTTTTAAACTCATGCGAAAATTGACTAACAAAATCTTCCTTCAATAATTCTGTGCTATCTAATTCAGCTGCCATTTTATTAAAGTTCTCAAATGGTTTCTTAAGTAAACGACTAGATTTATCAGGTAAGCGCGTCTTTAAATCCCCATCAGCAACTTTTTGCATTCCTACTACTAATTTGTTCAATGACCTGAGCAATGGATTTAAAATTAGGTAAACAATAATAAATACTAAAACAAATAAGCTTACCGTTGCACCTCCACCTACAATATAGGGAGCACCATTCTTGGGCATTATTCCATAAGGTGCATATACTATAATCCCATAAAGCAGCACGCAAATAAGACATACAATAATAAAAGCTATTACACTTGAATAAATAATCGTTGATCGCGAATATAATTTTTTCTTATTTTTCAATATATTATTCCTAACTTACAAAGTGATTTCAAAAAAAGTACCTGCGACGTTTTGATAACTTGATTTGATATCAATCTTTCCACCAATTAATATTAAAACTTGTCTAACAATCGCTAAACCTAAGCCAAGTCCCGCATGTTTTTCAGTTGTATCTCCTTGATAGAATTTATCAAAAATCTTTTTTCGATCTGCTTCTGCAATTTCAGGTCCATCATTACCAATTACTATTTCAGGTTGTCCCTCTTTTTCCTTACAACTCACATAAACTGTACCACCAATAGGTGCAAATTTAATAGAATTATTGAGTAAATTTAACCAAACTTCTTTTAATAATTCTGGATCTGTATGATAAGTAACTTTTTGTAAATCCAATTTATAATTAAGCTTCTTGTTTTCCATCAATGGGAGCAAAGAAATAATACTCTTTCGCAGTTCCTCATCAATCTCACCCATTCTTTGATTAGTAATAATCTTTGTATTTTCCAAATTAGTTAAATTCATAATCTGACTTGATAATTGTGTCAATCTCTTAGATTCTTCAGCAATAATCTTTAGATACTCTACTTGTTTTTCTTTATCCAGCTTTTTTGTTAACAACAAATTAGCAAACCCATTAATCGAAGTAATTGGAGTCTTAAATTCATGCGAAAATTGACTAATAAAATCTTCCTTCATGATTTTAGTACTATCCAATTCAGAAACCATCTGGTTAAAATCTCAAAAAGTAGTAGCCAACGGATTAAAACGTCGACTCTTTAATCGAATACTAAAATCTCCTTCTGCCACTTGTTTAATTGCCTTAGTTAAATCTTTAATATAAGCAAATAAATAAGCTATAACAATATAATTAATTAAAAAGCTAGCTGTAAATATTGCTCCCAATATAACTCGGCTCATGATATAAGTACTTGTACCCATATGGACAGAGATACCTACCGCGGCACCAAATAAAGGTGTAGCAATTAGTGCAAGAAGGGCTGCATAAATAACTACTAAAAATGAAAAAGATACCTTTTTATTTTTCAATTATTTCTCCTTTATATCCCAAACCTCTGACAGTGGTAATTTTAAATACATCCTCAAAAGGAGCACATAGTTTTCTCAATTTACTAATATGAGTTTTGACAGTATCTCCCGTGCTAAAAGAATCTTCTCCCCAGACTGCATCCAATAATTGTTCTTTATTAAATATTTGATTAGGTGAAGAAAGTAACTTATAGAGTAATTCAAATTCTTTCTTTGAAAAATCTATTTCTTTTCCATCACGTTGAGCTGTATAAGTTTGCTTATCGATAATTACATTACCGATTTCTAATTTTTGAGGATTTTCTCTCTTAGTTCTACGTGCCAATGCTAACAAACGCAACTTTAATTCTTGATAATTAATTGGTTTACTCATGTAATCATCTACACCATTAGTAAACCCGATTGTCTTATCTTGAATACTATCTTTAGCCGTTAACATTAGAATTGGAAAATCATATTTTTCTTGTCTTAGAACTTTAACAAGTTCGAAGCCATCCATCTTAGGCATCATTACATCAGTAATTAAAAGATCAATCGAATTTTTATGGATGTAATCTAGCGCTTCTTGCCCATCATATACTTGCGCAACTTCATACTCTGCTTCTAAATAAACTTTTAGCAATTTTTGAATATTTTTATCGTCTTCAACTATTAGTAATTTCGTCATTTTATATTTTTCTTTATTATTTTACGTTAATTTTACATTTACCCTTTATATTATAGTTGTAAGTTAATTAGTAAACAATTATGTCTACAAACATAAAAAAATAAATTTTATATATAAAATCGCAATATTGATGAAAATATCATATAGAAGGAGTAGTGATCAATAACGTGAGTAAGTTCACCTTTGAAGAAAAACAACTAGCTGTTAAATTATATTTACAAGGTACTAGTTCAGAAAAAATCATTAAAGAACTCAAAGTAGCTTCACATTCTCAACTTTTATTTTGGGTAAAGCAATACAAGGAACACGGTTCAAGTGCTTTACGTGAAAAACGTAGCCACCAAGAATACCCTTATGAGTTTAAACTTGAAGTTTTAAAATGGAAAAATGCAAATAATGCTTCTTATGAAGCTACTGCTTTGCATTTTGGTATTTCTAGTTCATCTTTGGTTTATAAATGGAATAAGCAACATGAACAGGGCACTTTAGCAGTGCCTGCAAGAAGAGGTCGCCCACGAAAAAAAGACTCGATCCCTCCTCATCAAGAAGAATTAATCCAATTACGTAAACAAAATCAAGCTCTTTTAGAAGAACTCAACCGCCTCAAGCAAGCGCAAAAAATTTCGGGGGGGGAAATGATCAACCCAACTTTTTTGATCTTGCCTTTTAAACAAGAAAAAATCCAAGAATTAATGAGAAATCACTAATTTTTGGATTTTTTTTTGCTTTTAATGGCCTTTTGCAAAAAAATTAGTTATTACTACTCCAATAACAATTAAAACAATACCGAATAATTGTGGTAGATTGATTCCTTGTTTCCAGTAAACTACTCCTACAACAGTAGTTAAGATAATTCCTACTCCGCCCCATGTTGCATAAGCGACACTAAGATTGAGAGTTTTCAAAGATAGAGAGAGTGCATAAAAGCAAATAATATAAGAGATTATTGTTGCAACTGCTGGTACCAATTTTGTAAAGCCTACTGAAGCTTTCATCAAATTAGTACCAATCACCTCTGCTACAATTGCAATTGCCAATTCTAAATATCCCATTTTCATGCTCCTTTTCTAGTTTTTTCTATTATAATTAAGTAATTTTTAAAAAACTAGACTTGTATTTTTGATTTTTCTCGCGTGGTTAGTTTCACGTGAAACTAAAAATAGAGCTTCAATTTAACTTTGAAGCTCTATTTATTTACTTTTTCTTAAAGAAAACAACCAAACAATATGAACCAGAAGAACAATCATACCAAAACAGGCTAAAATTATTAGTCCATTTTGTTTTATTGTCATTGCATCCTCTACTTCTATATCCTGGCTAGTTTGCATTAATATCATGCCAGCTCTTACGGAGAACAGAGCTATCCATGCGAACATGCTCGTAATCCAATATTTCATTTATCTCCTCCAAGATTAATTACCAATTTTATATCTTATCCTTACCCTTTATTTTCTCATAAATCCCACAAAATTTCTTCCTTTAAAACTGTAAAGTAATTTTGAAATTATTTGATATAAAAGAAAGATATTTATAGTACTATATTTTAACATTTAGTACCTTTTATTAAGACGCTAATTAATTGCATCTACTACTTCTTTTAATAATTTATATGAATAGTACTGTGCCTTAATATCATAAATATAACTATTAACCATTAATTCATCGAATTGAACATACTTTTGAAGATATTCAATTTGTTCTTTCACACTAGCCTTATCACCGATAAAAGTTACCTTTGCCATATTTTCAGCGATTTGTCTTTTTTTATGAATAATTGCGTCGGCATTAAACCGTACTGGTCCAAAATTTGGTACATCTTTATTATCTACCTCTCTTATTTTGTCCCAAACTTGATCATCATTATCAACAGGTGGTTGTAAAGGCAAAAAATTATTAGATACTAAACCAGCAAGGGCTTGAGTCTGAGTAGTGCTTAAGCGCTCAGCTTCTTCATTTGTATCAGCCAAATAAGCATTAGCCCCTACAATTACATAAGGGTTTTCTAGTTCTTTTGATGGTTTAAATTCGTCACGATAAATTTTTACTGCATCAATCAACATATCAGGGGCAAAATGTGAAGCAAAAGCATAAGGCAATCCCAATCGTGCTGCCAAATGCGCACTATCAGTACTTGATCCCAAAATATAAATAGGGACTTTTACTCCAGCAGCTGGATAAGCATGAACTGAATTTGTATCATCAAAATATCCTGCTAATTCTTGTACCTCTTCTGGAAAATGAGCAGTTGTTTCAGTTCTTCTTAAGGCTTGTGCTGTTCTCATATCTGTTCCAGGAGCACGACCTAGTCCCAAATCTACTCTATTAGGGTAAAGAGTAGCCAAAGTTCCATACTGTTCAGCCACGATATAAGGACTATGATTTGGTAACATTACCCCACCAGAGCCAACCCTAATTTTCTTAGTTGCCATTAAAGTTTGATCAATTAAAATTTGCGTAGCTGAACTAAGAATTGACTTGCTATTATGGTGTTCAGCAATCCAGTAACGTTCATAGTCCAAGTCTTCTGCTTTTTGAGCTAATGCAATCATATTTTCAATTGCATCACGTTGAGTATCACCTTGTCTTAAAGGCACCAAATTTAAAATAGATACTTTCATTTTCTTTCCCCATTCTCTATACTCTTTTTCTTCATTGTATTGACTTACAAAAAGTTAGTCAATTAATTTGATTTTAGGAAAAGAAAAATGCCAAATAAGCTATTTATCAATAAAGGATAATCAACTCTATAGTAATTATCGACAAATCGACGTTTTATTAATTAAGAGTACTAAAAATCTATCCTTTTATTCTCAAAAGAGTCTTTTGTTTTAGATACCCAATTATTTTCTTACTTATGTTTTACAAAATAATTGTTATCTTTTATCTTGCCTGTTTTATAGAGATCAATTTTATAACTAAGACGTTCAATAGAATTATCTAATTCTTCTCTTTTTTGTTTTAAATTATCTAGCTGTTCTTGCAATAATTTTTCTCTAGCCTTTAGACTTGCATCCCCCAAAGAGAGCAAATGAGCATAGTCAATTAACTTTTCAATTGGTACGCCAGAATGTCGCAGGCAAACAACTAATTCTATCCAATCTATAATTTCTTGTGGGTAATAACGATTGCCATTTTTTTGGCGCGGAACAGTCGGTAATAAACCAATTCGTTCGTAATATCTTAAGGTGTCAGTAGTTAAGCCAAATTTTTTGCTAACTTGAGTAATAGTTAAAGCTGTCATTGTATCCTCCTTAAATTTAGCTTACTACTTGGAGTTAACTTCAGGTCAATAGTTTTTACTCTAATTCCTGTTCAAACTGATACTGCTTAAGTACATAGTCTTTAAAGTAAGGTAGTATAAATGCTACTTCTCCATAACTTGTAGCTTGAATAACCTGATCATCTAATAAGCGTCTACGATAATTAGCTACAAAATTACTTGGTCGTTGTAATTTCTCACGAATTTCTTTAATTTGAACATGATTTTTATCGCTTTGTGCCATTGCATATAAAAAGTTTTTATCCTGCTTTGATAAACTATCAAAAATTTTTGTATAAGCATTTTGATCTAATTCCAACAAATACTCTGGCATAATTTTATCAATTATTTCTTGATTAATTACTTTCTTATCTTTTGCACCATTCCACACTAAATAACCTAAAAGTTGGAAAGCATATGAATAACCCTTAGTCATGATTGCCATTTTATGCAAAATATTTGGTGCTATCTCATAATTCCCTGCATTAAATACAGTTTGATAGCTATATTCAATTTGACTCAAATTTAACGAAGATAATGCTATTCTTTTACCTCTTAATAAAAAAGTCATTACGTCTTCATTCTGAAGCTCTGAAATATTTTCTGGTAATCCCGTCATCATTAGTGCAACAGGAAAATCTTCTCGATTTAATAATTGATAATAAGAAGCAAAATTTTTTAATTCTTTCGTACTTTTAACTTCATCAATTGTAATTAATACTTTTATTCCTTCTTTTCTTAATTGTGAAAGCATTTGAGTTAGAATACCTTGATAAGTTGATAATGTATGCTTTATTTGAGTAGATAATTCTAAACCAAAAGCAGAAAATGATAAGCCATCAATAGACTGAAGAATCTTTTTTAACTTTGAAGAAGAATTAATATACAAGTTATCAATTAAAGTAGCTAACAAATTTGATTCCATTGCCAGATTAACTACTATCCAATTATCTTTCTCCTTAATTTTGCGTCCAACTTCAGTTAAAAAAGTTGTTTTCCCTACTCCACGTGTTCCATACACAATGGATATTTTATACGGACTATTAGGATTCTCTAATTCATCAGTCACTTCATCAATTAATTGGCCACGATTTAGGAATATCTCTGGTATTCTTCCAAAGCTTGGATTAAATGGATTATTCATTTTCTTCCACTTCCTTTCTTTCATATATCTTACCATTTTTTGTGTATCTTTATGTATCTTTGTGTATCTTAATTTATTTTGTGTATCTCTGTGTATCTTACAAAATACTTACCAAACTCACTTAAAATAAGGCATAATTTACAGTAATGATACTCACCAAATTAGAAAAGTTAGGACAAAAATTAATGAATAAAGTTAAAAAAATTATTATCGGTATTATTAGTACAATTGCAGTTTTATTAGTAGTTGCAGCTGGATGGGTACATTTTTCAACTTATCGTCCTTCTGCTTCAGCTCAAAGAGTAGCTCGCAGTGCCCAACATGTAGACAATACCACGATCTTTCCAGCCAAACACAACAAAATGACAGTTATTTTCTACACCGGAGCTCTCGTTGCACCAGACTCTTATTCAATCTGGGCTAAACAAGTTGCAGCTGCTGGTTATAGCGTTAAAATCGTTCACTTTCCTTTAAACATGGCATTTTTTAACGTTAATGCTGCTGACAAATTAGCTGGTAAAAATAACAATTACGTTGTTGGTGGTCACTCTTTAGGTGGAGCAATGGCTAGTCGGTATGCTCATAACACCCATAACAAGCATCTTCGTGGTATTTTTTTACTTGGTGCTTATGCAGATGAAAAAGGACGCTTAGATAAAACTAATTTAAATGTTCTCTCCATTACTGCTAGTCATGATAAAGTTTTAAATTGGCAAAAATACCAAGCAAATAAAAAATATCTTCCTAAAACTACTAGTTATCAAACAATTAAGGGTGGTAATCACGGTGGTTTTGGCTCTTATGGTCAACAAAAAGGTGACGGGCAAGCTACTATTTCCAATGCTAACCAACAAAAACAAGTGGCTAGCTTGTTAATTAATTGGCTTAATAAGGTTAGTAAATAAAAAATATTCTGAAGCTAAGTTTTTCTGACGATCAAGAGCAGCAATATGTAATCAAAACATTTTTTAATCTTACTGGTTACGAAAAGTATCTATCTAGTTTGATGCTAGAGTAGATGCTTTTTATGTAATTTGTAAATATTTATTTCATTATAGTTTATTAAAAAATATATCCTCCTCATAAAAATTTAGAGTTAACTCCAAAAAAATGCTATTTTTATGATTTATTTGGAGTTAACTCCAAATAATGATAATATTTAAATAGATCTAGTACATTATGTTTAAGTGCGGGGTGTCTTATGGAAAAATATGTTGCTCGTCCTGAATATCTTGATTTCTTAACTCGATGGAAAGACAAAAATATTATTAAAGTAGTATCAGGTGTTCGACGAGCGGGAAAGTCTACTCTATTTTATCTTTTCAGAGAACAATTAAAATCTCAAGGAATAGCTGAGAATCAACTGATAAACATCAATTTTGAAAATATGAAATACGACGAACTGCGTAATCCATATAAACTTTATGATTACTTAGAATCAAAAATTAAAAATGATAAACAATACTATATCTTCTTAGATGAAATTCAACATGTCAAAAATTTTGAACGAGTTGTAGATTCCTTATTTTTGAAAAGTAATGTTGATATTTATTTAACCGGATCCAATGCGTATTTCTTAAGTGGTGATATAGCTACGCTATTAACAGGAAGATATGTTGAACTTAAAATCTTACCATTATCTTTCTCAGAGTTTGTAATTTGGCATAAACAAAATAATCTGTTCACCGATAACAATGATATGTTCAATAAATATCTTGAGAGCTCATTTCCTTATACCTTGTTTACAGATAATTCTAAGGAAAGAAATGAATATTTACAGGGAGTATATTCGACAATAGTGTTAACAGATATTGTATCAAGATTGAACGTAAAAGATACACCAATCTTGGAAAGATTAATACAAAGTCTTTATTCCAATATTGGTAGTCAAATTTCGATTAACAAGATAACTAATACATTAAAAAGTGGTGGATATAGCACAAGTAATAAAACAATTGATCGATATTTGGGTGGAATTCTTGATAGTTTGTTAATGTATGAAGCACCAAGATATGATGTACATGGCCGACATTTATTAAATAGTCCAAGCAAGTATTATGGTGTTGATATGGGAATTAGAAATATTCTTTTGCCAGATCACCAACAAGACTTTGGACATATTATTGAGAATATCGTCTATTTAGAATTATTAAGACGCTTTAAAGCTGTTTATGTTGGTGAGAACAAGCGATATGAAGTAGATTTTGTCGGTATTGATATTGATAATCATCCAACTTATTATCAGGTAGCACTTTCAACTTTAGATGAAAATGTATTAAGCCGAGAACTGCGTTCTTTAGAGATGATAAGGGATTCTTATCCAAAATATTTATTAACGCTTGATTCATTTAATAAGACAGCAAATTATAATGGAATTCAGAAGCTCAATTTGATCGATTGGTTGCTAAATAAAAGGAAAGATTAATGAAAAGCAATTGAAGTAAAATATTTTGTCTCTCCATACTACTTAAATTGAAATTTAAGTAAAAAAATATCTTCCTAAAACTACTAGTTATCAAACAATTAAGGGTGGTAATCACGGCGGTTTTGGCTCTTATGGTCAGCAAAAAGGTGACGGGCATGCCACTGTTTCCAATGCTAACCAACAAAAACAAATTGCCCGTTTGCTCATTACTTGGCTTAATAAAGTAAACAAATAAGTAATTCAATTTACCTTGATTATCTAGACAAGGATTATTTCATAAGTTATAATCATCTCATCAATTGAAATTTACTAAAGAAAGAAGGATTGCCGTTGCGTTATTTAATCTTGCAATAAGTGTAGTTAAATAATTTTTCTTTTATTTAAGAGACTACTATGCACTTTTGCCAAGATTAATGTAGACGGTAATCCTTCTTTTTTATACATAAAATATCTTTAATTATCTTAAGGGGAAGAGTCTATACTTGTGCAAAGTGTAGGCTCTTTTTGCATGAGGTGATTAATTAGTGAGCAATATCAGAATTAGCAATCTTTCATTTAGATATGAAGACAATAGTAAAAATATTTTTAATAATCTTAACCTTAATTTAGACAGTGCTTGGAAATTAGGCTTAGTAGGACGAAATGGCCGTGGTAAAACAACCTTTTTGAACTTATTATGTAAAAAGCTTAAAGGTCACGGGAAAATCCAATCAAAATTAAACTTTTCCTACTTTCCAATTAAAATTAAAAATCCTACTAATATCGTATTGTATGAATTACAAGAGCAAATAGAATTTGAAGTATGGCAGTTACAACGTGAATTAAATTTAATGAATATAGATACTGATCTGCTTTGGCAACCATTTAATACTTTAAGTGGTGGTGAACAAACTATGGTTCTCTTGGCCTTATCCTTTGTAGATCAAAATTCATTTACCTTAATTGATGAACCCACTAACCATTTGGATGAAAACAATCGTATTCAGATCATAAATTATCTGAAAAAGCATAAATCAGGCTACATTGTCGTAAGCCATGATCGTGAATTTTTAAATAAAATCAGCGATCATATTTTAGCTATCGAAAATAGTGAAATTCACTTATATCAAGGTAATTTTGCAGCTTATGAAGATACTAAAAAGAAGCGTGATGAATTTAACCAAAGCAAAAATGTTAAGCTAAAACATGAAATTGCCTCCCTAAAAAAGAGTGCAGCTCAAGTTAAACAATTCTCTAAAAAATCTGAGAAAAACAAAACTGCGGCTGCCCATAATAATGAGATTCATGCTGATATTAATAAGGGATACTATGGGCATAAAGCTGCCAAAATTATGAAAAGATCTAAGACGATGGCGCATCGTTTAAATAAAAAAATTGATGACAAAGAAGGCTTGCTCAATAATATTGAACAAGCTCCTGCCCTATCAATGAATTTTGTTCCAAACTATCATCAAACCTTACTTGAATTGCAGCATTTTGGTTTAAAGATTTCAGAGAAAAAGTTATTTACAGATTTAAATTTACTAATTAAAAATCATGGAATTGTTGCACTTGAAGGACAACACGGTTCAGGCAAGTCCTCCCTTTTAAAATTTATTCAAAATAAAAATACGTTCCAGGCTTCAGGAAAAGTTATTCTAAGTAATAATTTGAAAATTTCTTACTTACCCCAAGACTTCTCTAGTTATACTGGTACATTAGAAAATTTTGCTAATAAATATCATATTTCCTACAATGACTTACTCAATATTTTAAAAAAGATGGGATTTCCTCGAAAAGATTTTTAACTTAAGATCGAAGCCATGAGCATGGGCCAACAAAAAAGAGTTGCCCTTGCTAAATCATTAGTGGAGGAAGCGAATTTATATTTATGGGATGAACCGGCTAATTATTTGGATATTTTTAATCAAGATCAACTTATTAAATTATTAAAGGAAAAACAGCCGGCGATGCTTTTAATTGAACACGACCAATACTTCATTAACCAAGTAGCTAAAACCAAAATCAATTTAAAACCGACAAAATAAAGCATAAATTGAGTATTTAGCCAGTATTAAAAGGGTCACAAAAGCACTAAACTTTTGTGACCCTTTATTAATTCTACTTTTCTACCACAACAACTTTTCCAAAGCTATTTTGTCCCTCTAAATAGCGATGAGCATCAGCTACATGCTCAAGGTCAAAGACTTTTTCTGGTTTAACATCAACATGATATTTTTCTATATAAGCAAACATTTCATTAATTCTATTCTGATCAACATTATCCGAATAGAAACTTGTTAAATAGCCATTTGGCGATATATCCATGATAGGATCAAAGTGATTTAGGTACCATTCATTACCAAGCTCACCTGTTGAACAAACTATTCCGCCTTCATTTGTATGCTTAAAACTATCTTTAATAGTTTTCGGACCAATTAATTCTAGAATTTTATCAAATTTCTTAGAAGTTTGTAATTTTCCATCTTTATCTACTACAACTTCTTCATAGCCAACTTCTCTCATAGCCTCAGCTTTAGCTAAGCTACGTGACGTACCAGCAATTTTAATTTGAGGATATTGTGCCTTAATTAATTTTGTAAACGCAATTCCTACTCCACTAGTACCTCCACGAACAAGAATAGTGTCACTAGGCTCTATTTTTAAATTAAGTAATGACCCAAAAGCGGTGTAGTATGTTTCCGGTATGGTTGCTAAGCTTGCCCAGTCTAAATTAGTAGTAATTGGATAAATTTGTTTATTTGGTAAAAGTGCATATTCTGCATAGGAGCCATCAAAATCTCGTCCCATTTCTCCCATGATAGAGATTACCTTTTGTCCTACTGGTAAACGTTCAGGATCAGTAGTTTCGGCAATTACTCCGACACATTCAATTCCCAAAACTCGAGGAAATTCAACAGTTGGTGATAAGCCCTTACGGGTAAAAATTTCTGAATGATTAATTCCGAAACCCTTTATTTTTACTAAAGACCATCCTGGCTTAATAGTGGGTGTTGGGACATCTTCATACATTAATTTTTCCGGGCCACCTGGTTCATGAATTATAACAGCTTTCATTATAAAGCCTTCCTACTTTATATTTATGTTCTAATCCTTTCGCTTATCCCAAAAAGTCGTTATCTCTTTTTTATCCTCAATAATATAATTAATTATCTTAGTAAGTAAATCATGGGGAATTTCATCTGTGAGGGCAATTTGAAAAGTATTCGTGCCATGCTTAATTCCCTCTTGCTCTAAAAGAGGAACAAAATGTTGTAAACTTCTAGTTTCTAGTCCAACTGTAAGATGTTTTTTAGCTACACTAAAACCAATAATATAAGTATCATGATCCGTAAAAACCGGCTGCTTCCATTTAATTTGTAATTCTAAATTAGGAAAAGTTTTTGTTACCCACTTTAAAAGCTTACTTAATTTTGCACGTTGATTTTCTTCAGAAATATTTGCCAAATATTCATCAATTTGATTCATTTAAAACTTCCTTTCGCCAAGAATATAATTTTATTTAGTTTACCATATTTTCTAAAACGCCTATATTAATATTCAAAAAAGGGCTACAATAAAGACCAGTATGTAACAAAAGGAGAATTTATGTCTGTATTTACTTCATTTTCAACCGAAATAGATTGGTTCTGTCGTCTTTTAATTGCGGCACTTTGTGGTGGAGCAATTGGTTATGAAAGAGCTACTCAGCGTAAAAGTGCTGGTATGCGTACACACATGGTGGTTGCTGTAGCAGCAGCTCTATTCATGTTAGTTTCTAAATACGGTTTCTTTGATATTTTGAACCTACATAACATTGCCCTTGATCCTTCAAGAATTGCTGCTCAAATCGTTACCGGTATTTCCTTCATTGGTGCAGGTACAATTTTAGTTCGTAAAGAGCAGGTTTCTGGATTAACAACTGCCGCTGGAGTTTGGGCAACCGCTGCTATTGGTATGGCAATCGGTGCTGGCATGTACTTCATCGGTATTATTTGTACCGTTCTCCTCTTCTTTATTCAAATTCTTTTCCACGATGATTCTTTCATCAACTTTATTATCTTGCATGTTCGTTTCAATGCGAAGATTGATGCTAATAACAGTCCTAACATCTTACAAGATGTCAAAAAACAGCTTCAAGAAAATGAAGTTGAACAAATTAGTATGAAAATCTTAGATGTTTCATCTGACCATATTTTGATTAATGTTGATGGTGTTATCAAAAACCGTAAAGATGAAAATGACATTATTATGTCACTTGAAAAATGCCAAGATATTCACCGCGTAATTCATAATCGTGGCGGAATGTAAAAATTATTTAACTCATTACTAACTGACAGAGTTTTCTGCCAGTTTTTTTGTACTTTTAAAGTCTTTGTACTAACTATATTCACAAAAAACTATTAGAATTAATTTGTCAGAAAAAATCAGAAAGGAGATTATTATGCCAAAATTACTTGATTATGTTCGCTGGCGTGGCGACCTTACTTTTGAACAAGATCCATTTAATAGTCTTGATGCAGCATTTTTTGCTACATTTTCTTATCTTCCTTTCGATGAATCAGTTGCTAATCATACCCTTGAAGAAGCTTCTAAAAGATTACTTTACAAACGTACTAAGCCTTATCAACTTAATACTACTGATACCACTACCCTACATTTAATACCGCTTAGTGCTCGCTACAAAGATCTAGAAATTCTTGATTGGACCGATAAGCAACAAAAAGAACCAGCAGTACAATTTACAGCTATGACTTTACGTCTAGATAAAAATACAATTCTCGTAAGCTTTCGTGGTACTGATGGTTCAATGATTGGTTTAACTGAAGATATTAATATGTCTTATCAACCACAAATTGTTGGTCAAACAGTTGCAGCAGACTATTTAAAAGAAATTGCTACTCGTTTTCCTAATGATCGAATTTACACTACTGGGCACTCTAAGGGTGGTAATTTAGCTACTTATTCTGTCACAGGTTTACCAATTGGTGATGAAGATCGCATGATTAAGGCCTATAGCTTTGATGGTCCTGGCTTTATGAAATCTACTTATTCTTCTCCTGCCTTTCAACGAATGATTCCAAAGATGATTACCTATGTTCCAGAAGGTTCGATCTTTGGTATGATGTTAGACCACCCAGAGCGTACATTGGTAGTATCCAGTGATGTTCATATGGTCAACCAACATGATCCACGTCGCTGGCGAGTAGCTCGTAACGGTTTTGTTTTAGCCCCTAAAGGCTTAAATACAGCTAGTCGCGTAATCCGTCATTCGCTAATTTCATGGAACACTGCTATTCCACGTGAGCAACGCGAAGAACTTTGGATGGCACTCTTTACTACTCTAGAAGATGAAAACATTACTGAATTAAATCAACTAACTGCCCACAAATTACGTGGCGCTATTCAATTTAGTCATGCTTATTTAGCTCTTGATCCTGAAATTCGACTTCTAGCTAATAAGATAGTTACTGATCTTGCTTCTACTAGTCGTGGTCATATTCATATCCCCTTCATTCACAAAGGTGAACTACTTGATCCTTTAAGTAACGACTCAAGTAAAGGACCAATCGTACTTGATTCATACGAAGGTTCATAATGTTACACGTGAAACTAAAAAATGCTTCCTAAATAGGAAGCATTTTTTATTAGATTTATTTATTTTCTAAAGCTTGTTTAGCTAATTCAAAATCACCTAAAGTAGCTGAACCATTATCAGCAACAGCCGGACGAACAATAAGTTCATCTAAATCAGGTGTAGCAACATAGTTGTTGTTAAATTCATCAAAGTATTTTCTGACTTGCTTTAAGTCATCTTCATTTAATACCGAACCACCAACAACCATTACATCAGGACGCATTGCCATGTATGAATTGTAGAGCACTTGGGCCACATAATAGTTTAAATAAGTGAAAACTTTATTGTCTCTTGGTAGATCTTCACCAGCAATGCCAGTGCGTCCTTTAAGAGTAGGGCCAGCAGCCATCCCTTCAGCACATTTATTACCATGGAATGGGCAATTACCAGCATAATCATCCCCTGGATAAGTACGAATAAACATATGACCAATTTCTGGGTGATTATTTAAACCAACAAACTTACCACCCTGAACAATTCCGGCTCCGATTCCAGTACCAATTGTAATGTAGTAATAAGTCTTGTCATTATCTTTTCCACGAGCAATGTATTCGCCATAAGCTGAAGCATTAACATCAGTAGTCATTACTACTGGAATATGTAGATTATCTTCAAAAAATCCCTTAAAGTTAGTGCCAGACCAGCCACGCTTAGGAGTATCTAAAATATATCCAAAAGTACGAGAATTTTGATTAATATCAATTGGCCCAAATGTTCCAATTCCCAATGCATCAACTGGATGCTCTTTAAAAAAGTCCAAGCTCTTTTGTAAAGTTTCTTTAGCATTAGTAGTAGGTACTCGTTTTTTAGCTACAATTTCTCCGGTTTCAGTATCCTTAACGGCTAAAATAAATTTAGTTCCGCCAGCTTCAATACTTCCTAAAAAGTTTTTTTGAGGCATTACTAATCTCCATTCTTCTTAATTAATTATTTATCACATTATATCAGTAAATGTAGCGCTTTCAAAGGCTAATTATTAGGTACATCATGAGCATAGTCAAGATTAGAAAAGCGATTATACGGCTTGGAGAACATCAATTTTACTGTTCCTCGACTACCAGAACGATTCTTTTCAATAATTACTTCAACTTCGCCATTATCATCTTCAGGTGTAATTTCTCCGCTATCTTGTTCTTCACCTTCATCACGATAATAATCATCACGATAGAGGAAAGCAACAATATCAGCATCCTGTTCGATAGATCCAGATTCACGAATGTCAGATAAAACCGGTCGCTTATCTTGACGTTGTTCCACTGAACGTGATAACTGTGACAAAGCAATAACAGGAATTTTAAGTTCCTTAGCTAACTTCTTTAATTGACGTGAAATAGCTGAAACTTCTTGTTGACGTGACTCACTACGTGGTCCTTCAATTAATTGTAAATAATCAATTACAATTAAACCTAGATTGCCTTTTTCCTTAGCCAATCTACGTGATTTAGCCCTAATTTCGCTCATCTTAATTCCAGGCGTATCATCAATATAAATATTGGTTCGATCTAATGATCCAGCGGCAACTACTAGCTTACGCCATTCTTCTTCAGTCAACTGTCCTGTACGTAAATGCTGCGAATCAATTAATCCTTCTGATGCCAGCATTCTTTGTACTAATTGGTCAGCCCCCATTTCCAAAGAAAACATGGCCACAGTCTTATCTGTGTGCAGGCCTACAAATTGTGCTACATTCAAGGCAAACGCAGTTTTACCTACACCAGGACGAGCAGCCAAAATAATTAGCTCATCTTCATGAAAACCGGTAGTCATTTTATCTAGCTCTTGGAACCCGGTTGGTAAGCCCGTTACCGCATTGCCGTCTTCAGGAATATTATTAATGGCCTCTACAGTGTCATTTAAGACCTCATGGATAGACTTAAAGCCCCCTGCATTATTTTCTTGAGAGACGTTCAAAATAGCACTCTCAGCATCATCGAGAATGTCAGTAACATCATCAGACCCACTAATAGCATTTTGAATAATTCTTTGACTAGTAGTTACTAGATTTCGCAACAGCGCTTGTCTTTTTACGATGTTCGCATAATAAGTAACGTGGACAGCAGTTGGCGTTGCTAGAGTAAGCTCTGAAACATAAGCAATACCACCAATATCTTCAAGCTGATTATTCTTTTTTAGTTCATCCTGCAATGTAACAGGATCAATTTCATCCCCACGATCTGCAATATTGAGCATCGCCTGAAAAACGATCCGATTAGCTCTTTCATAAAAATCGTCCGGTTGCACAATATCTGAAGCCTCAATAATTGCCTCAGGATTTAAAAAGACGGCACCTAAGACCGCCTTTTCTGCATCGCTATTATGTGGAATTTGTTGGGAAACAAGATTGTCCATTTTATTTAATTTTGCTCCGTAATATGTACTCTAATGGTTGATTCAATACCTTTAAATAATTTAACTGGTACGTTAGTGTAACCTAATGCCTTAATTGGTTCCGGTAATGCTAATTTATGTTTATCGAGTTTAATTCCAAATTGCTTATCTAAGCCTTCAATGATTTTCTTCCCAGAAATTGAACCAAATAAACGTCCATCAGTGCCAGCCTTTGATTTAAATTCAACGACCGTTTTATCATCCTCAAGCTTACTTTTAATTTTTTGTGCTTCTGCCTTTTCTGCTTCATAAGCATCCTTTTCAGCCTTTTCAACACGTTTTAAGGTATTTAAATTGCTACTAGTAGCTTCTTTGGCAAAACCACGTTTAATTAAAAAGTTTTGTGCGTAGCCATCGGGAACGTCTTTAACGTCTCCTCTTTTACCTTTACCCTTCATGTCTTTTACAAAAATAACTTTCATTTTATGCCCTCCTATTCATTTTCTGCGCTATATTCATTAATTGCTTTTAAGAGTTGATTTTTTGCATCTTCAACACTGACATCTTTTAATTGAGCGGCTGCATTGGATAAGTGTCCTCCGCCACCTAGTTTTTCCATTATAATTTGAACATTAATTTTACCAGTAGAACGCGCAGAAATTCCAACCTCATCTTTACTACGACGCGCAATAGCAAAACTTGCTTCTACATCTTCTAAGGATAAAGCTGTATCGGCTGCCTGAGCGACAATAACTGAATCATAGATTTTATCATCTTCACCCGTTAATAAAGCCATTGTTGAATTCATCATTTCAATTGTAGAAACTAAGTGACTACGTTGTAAGTAATTATTAATGTTTTCTTTTAATAATTCTGCTACCACTTCTGAATTAGCACCAATTGATCTTAAATAACTTGCTGCATCAAAGGTTCTAGTTCCAGTTCGTAATGAGAATTCCTTAGAATCAACTGTGATACCAGCTAGCATTGCTGAAGCTTCAAGATTATTAAGAACTCCCTCACCACCTTGTGGCTGATACTCTATCATTTCTGTTACTAGCTCACAAGTTGATGAAGCATAAGGCTCAATATAAACCAGCATTGGATTTTCAGGAAATTCTTCTCCCCGACGATGGTGGTCAATAATAATTAAGCGACTCTTTAAGCGTTCATACACATCTTGACTATAGGTAATTGATAATTTTGAATGGTCTGTTAATACCAATAATGAGTCATCTGTTGCCTTATTAAGAGCCTCAGCTGGTGTCATAAACATATCTTTATCTACTCCAGCATCCTTCATCTTTGCAAGCAAACGACCAACATCATAGTTAACATCCCCTGTATCCAATACCACATGTGCATCTACGCCATGAATTTTGGCAATTTTAACAATTCCGATAGCAGAACCAATGGCGTCGAGATCAGGATTCCGATGTCCTTGAACAAAAACATGGTCTACGCCCTTGAATAATTCTTCAACTGCTTGCGAAACCATTCGTGCTCTAACTCGAGTTCGTTTCTCCATTGGGTTAGATTTCCCACCATAAAAACGAGCATTTTCCCCAGGCTGTCTAACAACAACCTGATCTCCTCCTCGACCTAAAGCCAAATCAAGATTGGATTGTGCTTGTTTAGCAATTTCATTTAAGCTTTCTGATCCAAATGCAATTCCTACAGAAAGTGTTAACGGTGTATTACGGCGACTTGAGTCCTTTCTAACTTTATCTAAAATAGAGAATTTGTCTTCCTCCATCTTTTTTAAGTCTGCCATATGAGTTAAAAGAATAAAGTGATCCTCATCAATTCGTTTTAAATAAGCATGAAATTGTTTTACATAAGCATTTAGTGCTTTTTGCACATATGAACTCATATCAGTAAGATTTTCATCACTCATTGATTGGCTTAATTCATCATAATTATCAATAAAGATTAAGCCAATTGCCAAACGTTGTTCTTTGTATTTTTGTTCAATATTGGCATATTTAGTTACATCTAAAAGATATACAACACCTAAATCATCTTGTACGATCATTTGGAACTTATGATTAGCCAAATCAATTACTTTACTTTGGATTGTTTTATCAGTAATTGCATCTTGAATATATTCATAAAGTTCCGGATCAACTGATTTAATTGAAGAACCAATTAAATCCTTATTCTTTAGGTAAAGTTGTAAATATGGGTTAACCCACTGAATTTGTTCATCTTTATCATAAAGCAAAATACCCAGAGGCATTTTTATCATCGCTTCTTGCTCTCCTCGTTTAATACGATAAGACAAGTTAGCGGCATAATTATTTGCATTATTAGCTAAAACGTAGGTTCCATAAACTGCAAAAATACAGGTTAACAAGAACAACAGTAACATAGCTATTCCATATAAGGGACTAATAATAAATCCAATAATTGCTCCCAACAATGAAAGAGCTAGGACAATAAAAATTGATGCTGTTAATCTTGAATCCTTAATAAATGCAGGTAATTCTAATTTTCGTAAAAAATCTTTCATAAAGATTCCTTCCTAATTACTGTACGCTGCGTTAACTTATATTATACCCTATCAAAGCCGTAATAAAAAAAGAAGATAAGCCATCCATTTTTAAGATCAACCTATCTTCTTTATATTATTTTTTAAAACATATTATGACGCTTTAAATACCAAAGCAGCCAAGCCATTACAGCAATTGTACCAATCGTAATAATTACCCAATCAATTGGCTTATTTAAAATTGGTAAAGATACATTCATTCCAAAAAATCCAGTTACAATAGTTGGAACAGTTAAAAGCAATGACCAGACAGTCAAAAACTGCATTGTGTCATTTAGGTTATTATTCAAAATATTATTTGAGGTTGCTGAAATTTCTTCAGTAACTTCGTTATAGATCTTTACCGTTTGTGAAGCCTGCTGTACCTCAATGATAATATCGTCACACATTTCTTCTTCCGAAGCATTCATATGTAAGCCTGATTTTTTATTTTTTAAACTTTCAAGCATCATTAAATTAGTTCTAATTGAACTTGAAAGGAAAACCAAACTTTTTTCTACTTGTGCTAGTTCTTGAAGATCACGATTTTTAATTTTACTACCACTCAAATGAGCATCAAGTACAATACGTTGACTATTCAATTGACTTAAAGCTCTTTGGAAATACTTAGTGACTGAAAACAAAATCGCAAATACCAATTCTTTATTGCTATGAATATCTTTTGGAGCGGTGTTTTTAAACTCCTCAATCATATAAGTCGTTTCCGGCGTATGAACCGTAAATAAAATATCATGAACCATTAAAAATTTTATTGGTAAACTCGTAAAGTGATCAGTATCTGAAGTTGGCCAAAGAGGGACATCATAAACAAATAAATCACTATTAGTTATGTAATCGTGATCAAAGTGAGGACGTTCATGAATATCCGAAATATAAGATATTATTTCACTCGTTAAATGAAATTTATCTTTCAAAATCTCACTATCATGTTCATCAAGATTATAAATATCGAACCATTTATAATCAAAATCATAATCCCCAGGTAAGGTTTGCTTAATAATCATCCCTATCCCTCTTTTCTTTTAATACACTAATTTATAATACCTTAGAAAAATCAAATTAAAAAGAGCACACAATAACTTTGCGTACTCTTTTTATAATTTGTTTTGATCTGTATTGCTTAGTCTTCTGCAACAAATGGCAATAAGCCCATAACGCGAGCTCTCTTAATAGCAACAGTCAACTTACGTTGGTTCTTTGCGCTAGTGCCAGTTACACGACGTGGTAAGATCTTACCTCTTTCTGAGATAAAACGTTTCAACAAATCAACGTCTTTGTAGTCGATGTAGTCGATGTGGTTAGCAGCAATGTAGTCAACCTTACGACGACGACGGCCACCTCTTCTTTGTTGAGCCATGTCAAAGATCCTTTCTATCTAAAATTAAAATGGAAGATCATCATCTGAAATATCAATTGAATTGCTTGAATCTGCAAATGGATCTTGTGGTTGTGGGGTAGAACTTGGAGTAGCATTATTAGTGCTTGGAGCACTATTGCCTCCAAAGTTATTTGTGCTTGGGGCATCATTACTTTGTGGAGCAAAGTTTGTGTTACCACCATTAGCTTGACGATTCTCACGATCACGTCGTGATTCTAAAAATGAGAAGTTATCTACGACTACTTCAGTCACATAAACACGTTGCCCATCTTTATTATCATAGCTTCTACTTTGCAGTCTACCCTGAATTCCAACAAGTGATCCTTTTGAAGTAAAGTTTACAAAATTCTCTGCAGCTTTACGCCAAATTACACAGTTGATGAAATCAGCACCACGTTCTCCTTGGCTATTGGTATATTGTCGATCCACAGCAAGGGTAAACGTAGCAACTGAGATTCCACTCCCAGTAGTACGTAAATCAGGATCACGTGTTAAACGGCCAACAAGTACAACATTATTAATCATACTTTTGTCCCCTTTCCTAATTCACGAATAATCAATTACTTGTCTAATTTAACAGTCATTGAACGAAGAATTGAGCCATCAATACGTGAAAGACGACCGAATTCGTTAACGGCATCTGCGTTTTCAGCAGTAAAAGTTAAAATGTGGTAAGTACCTTCACGGTATTTTTCAATTTCGTAAGCGAAACGTCTCTTACCCCAATCTTTTGAGTCAAGGTCTTCAGCACCATTGTCTTTAACAACCTTGTCATAACGTTCAACTAATGCCTTCTTTGAATCTTCATCAATATCTGGCTTGATGATGTAAGTAACTTCGTACTTAGTCTTTGCCATCAAAATGCACCTCCTCTTGGACTAAATGGTTCTTGTAAATCAAGAACAAGGAGTAATGAATATTATTACTCACAATGCTTGATTTTACCATAATTCTAAAAATTTACAAACCTTTTTTCACGTGATCCTGAGCACATTGCTCATTAATTATTACGTAAAATGATTCTTTTTTCTTTTATTCTTCAGAATTCTCACTATTATTTTCTGAAGTATCATTATCCTCATCGTCTTCTGTTGAGGCCACACGAGTTATACTTGCTACTTTAGCACCATCATCAACTTTAATTAGACGAACACCCAAAGTGGCACGACCTGTTTGAGAAACATCATTTACGTCAAATCTAATCATGACGCCAGCATCAGTGATTAACATGATATCTTCATCTCCATTAACCACCGTTACACCAGCTAATGGACCATTCTTTTCAGTCACATTGATGGTTTTAATACCTTTACCACCACGACCCTTAACTGGATACTCGCTCGCTGCAGTACGTTTTCCATATCCATTTTCTGAAATAACTAATACTTCAGATTCTGGATCCAGTACTTCTGCACCAACAACATAATCGTTATCACGTAAATTAATACCACGTACCCCAGCAGCCGTACGTCCCATTGCACGAACATCATTTTCATTAAAGGTTACAGCGTAACCCAAATGAGTTCCAATGAAGATATTTTGATTACCATCAGTAGTTAAAACATTGTTTAACTCGTCATGATCACGCAATGTTAATGCAATCAAACCACTTCGTCTAATATTTTCAAATTCAGAAACTGGCGTACGCTTTACAGTACCTAATTTAGTTACAAAGAATAAGTAGTTATCATCAGCTTCTTCCGGAATATTAATAACTGCTTGAATCTTTTCGCCCTTATCTAATTGGAGTAAGTTGACAATTGGTAAACCTTTAGCATTACGCCCAAATTCTGGAATTTCATAGGCTTTCTTAGAGTAAACTTTACCAAGATTAGTAAAGAACAGAAGGAAATCATGGGTACTTGAGAAGATTAAATGATTAATAAAGTCATCATCTTGCACACCCATACCTTTAATTCCACGACCACCACGGTTTTGAACCTTAAATTCACTAGCTGGCATTCTCTTAATGTATCCGTTATGGGTTAAAGTCAAAAGTACATCTTGTCTTTCAATTAAATCTTCATCTTCAATTGAGACAACTTCACTAGCTGCAATTTCAGTTCTACGTTCATCACCAAAGCGTTTTTGAATATCAAGTAATTCATCATAGATAATTTTATCAATACGTTCTGGTTTAGCTAAGATATCCTTGTAATCAGCAATTTTTGCTTGTAAATCTTGGTATTCGCCCTCAATCTTATCTCGTTCTAAGCCAGTTAAACGAACTAAACGCATATCCAAAATAGCTTGTGATTGACGATCGTCTAAACCAAAGCGTGAAATTAATTGGGCCTTAGCAATGTCACTAGTCTTTGAACCACGAATGATAGTAATAATTTCATCAATGTGATCCAGTGCAATTCTCAAACCTGCAAGAATATGAGCTCGAGCTTCTGCTTTCTTGAGGTCAAATTTTGTTCTACGAGTAATTACATCTTCTTGGTGGTCTAAATAGTATTGCAACATTTCTTTAAGAGTCAAGAAATGAGGAGCGCCATTAACAATGGCCACCATATTAATACCGAAGTTTGCCTGCATTTGAGTTTCCTTAAATAGATTATTTAAGACAACGCTAGCACTAGCATCTCTTCTAATGTCAATTGTTACCCGCATACCAGTCTGGTCGGATTCATCACGCACGCCAGTAATACCATCGATTACTTTTTCACGTGCTAATTCTGCAATCTTTTTAACTAATTCTGCCTTATTGACTAAATAAGGTAGTTCAGTCACAACTATTCTTTCGCGACCATTTTTTTCGGTTTCAATGTTAGTTTTGGCCCGTACTACGATATTACCTTTACCACTTTCATAAGCATGGTAAATACCACTACGTCCCATTACAATCCCACCAGTTGGAAAGTCTGGTCCTGGAATTACTTGCATCAATTCTTTCACTGTTACGTCTGGATTTTCCATTAACATGTGAAGTCCACTAATAATTTCAGCTAAGTTATGAGGCGGGATATTAGTAGTCATACCTACCGCAATACCACTAGCTCCGTTAACCAAAAGATTAGGAATACGAGCTGGTAAAACTTCAGGTTCATTTTCAGTTCCATCATAGTTAGGAACCCAGTCAATAGTTTCCTTATTGATATCACGAAGCATTTCTAGCGTGATTTTACTCATTCTTGCTTCGGTATAACGCATGGCAGCTGGCTCATCACCGTCGACAGAGCCAAAGTTTCCGTGTCCATCAACTAGCATATAGCGATAAGCAAAATCTTGCGCCATGTGAGCCATCGCTAAGTAAATTGATGAGTCACCGTGAGGGTGGAACTTACCCATTACATCCCCAACAATTCTGGCAGATTTTTTGTAAGGCTTATCTGGTGTAACTCCTAATTCATTCATACCGTACAAAATACGACGTTGAACGGGCTTCATTCCATCACGAACATCTGGTAAAGCACGGGCCACAATAACTGACATAGCATAGTCTAAGAAAGAACTACGCATAGTTTGAGTTAAATCAACATTTCGAATTCTATGGTCTTGCATTTGATTATCATCAGCCATTTACTACTACCCTCCTATGCATCTAGATTTTCTACGTATTTAGCGTTCTTTTCAATAAATTCACGTCTTGGAGAAACTTCGTTACCCATCAAAAGTTCAAACACTTCGTCAACGTCTTTTGCCATTTCAGGACTCACGCGATCTAAACGACGGTTTTCTGGGTTCATAGTAGTTTCCCATAATTGCTCTGGATCCATTTCCCCTAATCCTTTGTAACGTTGAACGATTGGTTTTGGACTAGGTTGAAGTGTACCCAGATAATCTTTTAATTCTTCATCAGTATCAAGGTACTTAATAACCTTACCTTGACGTACTTGATACAGAGGTGGACGAGCGATGTAAACATATCCCTTTTCAATCATTGGGCGCATGTAGTTATAGAAGAGCGTCAATAATAAAGTACGAATATGCGCACCATCCACATCGGCATCAGTCATGATAATTAACTTATGGTAGCGGGCTTTAGAAATATCAAAGTCTGCACCAAATCCAGTACCAAGAGCAGTAAATAAAGATCTGATTTCTTGGTTAGCTAAAATTCGATCCATTGAAGCTTTTTCAACGTTCAAAATCTTACCTCTAATTGGCAAAATAGCTTGAGTTAAACGCGAACGTCCTTGCTTTGCAGATCCTCCGGCTGAGTTACCTTCGACGATAAACAACTCTGAAATTTCAGGGTCATTACTAGTGTTGTCAGCTAATTTACCTGGTAGGTTAGCAATTTCTAAACCAGATTTTTTACGAGTAACTTCACGAGCACGTTTGGCGGCAACACGAGCACGTGCAGCTAATTGACCCTTTTCAACGATCTTACGACCAACTTGGGGATTTTCCATCAAAAACTTACTAAAAGTTTCAGAAAATGCCTTATCTACGGCTGCTCTTGCATCAGAGTTACCTAATTTTGTCTTAGTTTGGCCTTCAAATTGAGGGTTTGGGTGTTTTACAGAAACAACTGCTGTCATTCCTTCACGAATATCTTCACCAGAAAGATTATCGTCTTTATCCTTAAAGATCTTTGATTTGCGTGCATAATCATTCACTACACGAGTTAAGGCTGTTTTAAACCCTGATTCATGCATTCCACCTTCATAGGTATGGATGTTGTTAGCAAAGGTCATCATCGTGGTCTTGTAGCCAGTAGTATATTGAAGAGCCACTTCCACATCAATTCCATCATAAGTTCCTTCGACATAAACGGGTTCATCAAATAAAATTTCTTGCCCCTTATTTAAGAAGGAGACGTACTCTTTAATACCACCTTCAAAGTGATATACATCTGTTTCAGCAGTCTCTTTACGCTTATCAGTAAAAGTTAATTTTAATCCCTTATTTAAAAAGGCTAATTCACGAATTCTATTTTTTAATACTTTATCATCAAATACTGTTGTTTCAGTAAAAATATCAGGGTCAGGATAGAAGTGCACAATTGTACCATGTTGCTCTAATGGAACTTCGCCGACTTCTTTCATTTCTTGAACTACACGACCATGATCAAAAGCAATCGTATACTTTTTACCATCACGCATAACAGTAGCATCTAACTTGGTTGAAAGAGCATTAACAACGGAAGCACCAACCCCATGCAAACCACCTGATACTTTGTATCCGCCACCGCCGAACTTACCACCAGCGTGAAGCACGGTAAAGACAGTTTCTAGCGCTGGACGCCCTGTTTTCTTTTGAATATCAACTGGAATACCACGACCATCATCTTGTACAGTTACGCTACCATCTTCATTAACTGTGATTTCAATTTGAGTAGCAAAACCAGCTAAACGTTCATCAATACTATTATCTATAATTTCCCAAACTAAGTGGTGTAACCCTTGAATACTAGTTGATCCAATATACATACCAGGACGCTTACGAACAGCTTCAAGACCACCTAGAACCTGAATTTGACTAGCATCATAGCTATCGGCTCTTTTTTCAAATTCTTTAGCCTCATTTAAATTATTTTTATCTTCAGCCATTTAATTCTCCTCTTTCGTCACAACACCATTACTAATTTGGAAAACATTGGGAGCTTTAACAATTTCCCAAGAAATACCTTCTAAATCAGTAGTAGTTATAAATGTTTGCGTCTTTCCATGGATATAACTTAACAAACTACTCTGTCTTGTATGATCAAGCTCACTCATAACATCATCTAACAATAAAATGGGGTATTCATTTGTTAATTGATGAACCACATTAATTTCAGCTAACTTCATGCTTAAAGCAATTGTCCTTTGTTGCCCTTGAGATGCATAGTCATGAGCATTTTTCTCATCAATAAAAAATTCTAAATCATCTCGATGCGGTCCAGTCAGAGTAGTGCCCTTTCGAATTTCCGTATTCTTATTTTTTTGAAAACTATCTAAAACCTTATGGTAGATTGTTTCAACGTTATCATCTACTTCAATTCCAGTAATTGAAGGCCGATATTGCACTAATAAATTTTCCTTTTTCCCACTAATTTGTTGATGGGCTTCATGAGCATATTTGTTTAACAAACTTACATATTTTATTCTTCTAGAAATAATTTCTGCGCCCACACCAGCCAATTGATCAGACAATACGTCTAAAAATAATTTATCTTTAGCTTTTCCAATTGAAAGTTGCTTTAGATAATTATTTTTCTGTTGTAATATCTGACGATATTGGCTAGAGAAGTACAAATATTCTGGATTAATTTGGCCAAATTCCAGATTCATAAAATGTCGTCGAATTGAAGGAGCACCCTTTACTAATGCCAAATCTTCTGGTGAAAATAAGACCGCATTCATTTGGCCCACATAACCAGACAGCTTTTTTTGTTCTAAGCGATTTACCCATGCTTTCTTCCCTTTAGAAGTAAGTCTTAAACGTAAATCTACTTCAATTTGGCTTTTATGAAGATGTCCTTGCATCCCAGCAAATTTACTTCCAAAGCGAATCAATTCTTTATCATTATTGGTTCGATGAGATTTAGTTAGTGCTAAAAAATATATTGCTTCAAGTAGATTAGTTTTACCTTGGGCATTTTGACCAATAAAAATATTTATATTCGGATCAAAATCTATTTGAAGATCAGAAAAATTACGAAAATCCTTTAAAGTTAAATTTTCAAGATACATTAATTATTCCGTAATAAACTTGTACTCTTCCCCTTGAATTTCTAAAGTATCACCTGCATGTAACTTTTTTCCACGACGATTTTCTAGTTCGCCATTTAGTCTGACAGGATTATCATGCAGATACCACTTCGCTTGTCCACCCGACGAAATGATTGCTTCTTCCTTTAAAAATTGGGCTAAAGTAATAAATTCACCTTTAACTATAAATTCTTTAATTGTACTCACCCCATTACCTTGTTACAACACGTTATTATACAGTTTTTTTTAAGCTTTCGCAATGTGATTAAGCCTTCTGAGCGGCTTTTAGGCTTCGTAATATCCCTGTATTAAAACCAACAAAAAAAGCTGAAAAAGGCTAAATTTGCCTTTTTCAGCTTTTAAAACAAAAATCATAGATTTAATATTCACAAAAAATTAGAAAGTTCTTACTGGAGTAATTAATTGGGTATATTCCACGTCATCTTTGCCAGGAATCACAGTAAATGGACGTAAAGGCTGAGTGAAATTCATGACTACTGAATCAGTAAATGAAGCTCTTAAAGCATCACGCAAGTAATCTGGATTAAAAGCAATTAATAAACTTTCACCAGTCAATTTTTTAAAGGGAAGTTCTTCTTCTACATTACCAATTTCAGCAGAATCACCAGTCATCTTAACTGTTTGATTTTCAGTATCTAAGTTCAATTTAACCACATTATTACGACTTTCGTGGGTTAACAAACTTACACGATCAAGTGCACGAGCAAGCGTTGATAAATCAAATTCTACTTCTGTAGTAGATTCAGTAGGAATTAAACGATCAGTATCTGGATATGAGCCCTCTAGTAAACGAGAATAGAATGCTAAGTTTCCAATAGTGAATAATACTTGGTTTTCTCCAGGGGTTACTGTGATTTCTGGATCACTTTCACCAATAATACGTGAAAATTCAACTAAACTATTTCCTGGAATTACCAATGTTGCATTAGTCTCAGGACCATTTTCTAATTTAATTGTCCTTTGCGCTAAACGGTGACTATCGGTCGCTACAGCTTTAATTTGGTCTTTACTAAAGTTAAAGTTTACACCATTTAAAGTTGGACGACTTTCTTGATTAGCTACTGCGAACACTGTTTCATTAATGATATCTCTAAAAGTCTTTCCAGATAATGTAAAAGCAGAATCATTAGGGATTTCTGGTAATCGTGGATAATTATTTGCATCCAAACCATTAATCATAAACTCTGTATTTTCTGAAGTGATTTTTGTTTGAAAACTTTCTTTAACTTCAAAAGAGAAGTCTTTACCAGGCAACTTTTTAACGATTTCACTAAAAAAACGAGCAGGTAAAACTATAGATCCCGTTGATTTAACTTTTAAATCATCATTAACTGGAATTTTTATTTCAATAGAAATATTAGTATCGCTACCAGTTAAAACTAGTTCTGTTTCGGATAAGTCTAATTTAATACCACTTAAAATTGGAATAGTGGTTCTTGAAGAAATTGCTCGCATAACATTATTTAAATTTTCCAGGAACAAATTTCGATTGATTGTAAATTGCATCGTTTACCTCCTGTTTTTTCGAATACCTTTTATTTAATTATATATTAAATATATAGAAGTAGTAGTAGGTCCAGTGGATTATGTTGAAAACTAGAGCTAACTATAAAGAATAAAGCAAAGTGCTTGTAAAAAACGTGTGGAAAAACTCAAAAGTTATCCACATGTTATTAACTTCTTAGTGATCTAACATTGCTCTTAAATCATACACAGCAGATTTAATTTCAGCATCAGTTTTTAGGGCACGACTAATTTTATCGCAAGCATGCATAACTGTTGTGTGATCTTTTCCGCCAAATTCTTGTCCAATTTTTGGCAAACTTGAATCTGTCAATTCACGTGATAAATACATAGCGATTTGACGTGGAATAACGATTTGCTTGACACGCTTTTTACCCTTTAACTCTGTAGTAGAAGTTTGGAAATAGTTAGCAACAACTTCTTGAATCTTAGAAACTTGGAGACCACGATTTTTTTGTACTAATTTTAAATCAGCTAAAGCTTCTTTAGCTAAATCGATATTAATGTCCTCTTTTTCGATGGTTGCATGTGCCTGAACTTTTACAAGCGCACCTTCCAGTTCCCGGATATTGGTATCAACTTGAGAGGCAATATAGTCCAATGTATTATCGTCGATGGAAAGTCCATCAGCTTCAGCCCTCTTTCGTAAGATAGCGATTCTGGTTTCTAAATCTGGTGGGGTAATTTCAACTTGAAGCCCCCAAGTAAAACGCGAAACTAATCTTTCAGACAAAGCAGGAATTTCATTGGGGAGACGATCACTAGTCATAACGATTTGTTTTTGATCGTTATAAAGAGTTTCAAATGTATGGAAGAATTCTTCTTGAATTCCTTCTTTTTTTGCAAAAAATTGAATATCGTCCACTAGTAAAAGATCACAGGTTCGATATTTTTCGCGAAATGAATCTTGGGTCTTATTTTTTATGGAGTTGATGAAGTCGTTGACAAAGGTCTCACTTTGAATGTAAACAACTTTAGCGTTTGGCTTTTCAGCAAGCATTTGATGACCAATGGCTTGCATGAGGTGTGTTTTACCAAGACCAACTCCTCCAAAAATGAATAAAGGATTATAAAAGCTACCAGGATTATCGGCTACTGCCAGAGCAGCTCCTGCCGCAAGCTTGTTGCCTTCGCCTTGAACAAAAGTATCAAATGTGTAGTTACTATTCAGTTGCAGATCCTTTGTAAATTCATCAGGTTGCTCTGGTGAAGTACTGTGAGGCACCGGTTTAGGGATTGAAGGAGTAACTAGTCTTTCTGGACTCTTTGTACCTGCAACTTCAAATACAGGGGAAATTTCCATATCAGCATAAGCATAGGCCTCTTGTACTAATTGGGAAGCAAGATTTTTTTCCCAATAACCCTTGGAAACTGGTGATTCAACTGAAATTACTATTTCTTTGGTATTTTTATTAAAAGAAAGAGGCTTTGTGTTTTTAAACCAAGCATTGTAGGCAACTTCACTATAGCGAGATTTCATCTCTGAATTAAAAAATTGCCAAAATTTATCTAAATCAAACAAAAAAATACCTCCAATAACGGATGAATCAAATAATAAAGCAAAATAAGTTTAGCATTTTTTATAATAGTTTTCCACAAGGTGAAAAATGAAAATAACAAATTAACAAGTATGTGGAAAATTTTTTTGAGAAATGCACAGATAAAATAAAGTAATACAAAAAAATATAGTTATACACAACATATTTGTGGAAAAAGTTTTCTTTATTTGAAAGGGATTAAGTCACTTTTAAAAAATTATTTCCACAGGCTGTGAATTAACTTTTTCACACGATGTTAATTGTGCATAAATTTGGGTATTACCCTGTTGAAAAGAGTTTTGTGATTTTTTCATGCTCAAGATATCCACAAAAATAAAAAGATAAAAAATTTTATCTTGAGTCTTTTTTCCTATAGAACGTCTTGGTTTTTTAAAAAAACTATGGTATTCTTTTTAGTAAATTGTGCGTAAAGTACTAAAAACGGAAAACGGAGGTGCAAATAAATGACCACTAAAAGAACTTACCAACCTAAGAAACGTCACCGTTCACGTGTTCACGGTTTCATGAAGCGTATGGCTACTTCAAATGGCCGTAAGGTTTTAGCAAGACGCCGTAAAAAAGGTAGAAAAGTTTTATCTGCTTAAACCACTGAAACCCAGTGGTTTTTTTTATCTAAGTTAGGATGATTTATTTTGAGAAAATCCTATCGAGTTAAATCCGAAAAAGATTTTCAAACAGTTTTTGAAAAGGGCGAATCGATGGCAAATCGAGCTTTTGTTCTATATACACTACCTAAGGAAGGTCAAAAACATTTTCGTGTTGGCATTTCGGTTGGAAAGAAGGTAGGACATACTGCTGTTGCTCGAAATCGGCTTAAAAGATATATTCGCGCTGTTCTTACAGAAATAAAACCTACTATAAAACCTGATTTAGATTTTTTAGTAATTGCTCGGCCCTATGCTCGTGATTTTAATATGGAACAAACAAAAAAGAATCTTGAGCATGTGATGAATTTGGCACATATCTTAACGATTAAAATGACGGAAACAGAGGAAAAATAGAGTGAAAAACCTTTTAACTAAAAAGAATTTCAAAAGGTTAGTATTAATTCTTGGAATGGCTATATTAGTCTTAACCTTAAGTGGATGTGCTACTAATACAGGTCATGTTCAACCAGTTTCTCACACCAGTGGAAGTTGGTGGAGTAGATATGTTATTTACTATCTATCACAATTTATTCTTTGGATTGCTAACTTAGTAAACAATTCATATGGTTGGGCAATTGTAATTTTTACTCTGATTATTAGAATTCTTTTATTACCATTGAATGCCATTTCGATTAAAAGTATGGCTAAACAACAGCAAGTACAACCTCAAATGGAGGCTTTGCGTAAAAAATATAATGGTAAAGATATGGAGTCTCGTCAGAAACTCCAAGAAGAAACTAGTAAACTCTATAAAGAAGCTGGAGTAAATCCGTATGTAGGATGTTTACCATTATTGATTCAACTTCCAATTATGTGGGCTTTATATCAAACTATTTATAGAACTCCAGAATTGATGAATGGTAAATTTCTTTGGATGGATTTAGGTCATCCCGATCCATTCTTTGTAATGCCGGTATTGGCAGCTGTATTTACGTTTCTGTCTTCTTATATTAGTCAATTGTCGCAACCAAAATCATCACAAAATGGTATGACAAAATCAATGACTTATGTAATGCCAGTTATTATTGGTATTTCAGCCGTTGGAATCCAATCAGCAATTGCTCTGTATTGGGTTATTTCTAACTTATTCCAAGTTGTTCAAACTTTCTTTCTTCAAAATCCATTTAAATACCAACGTGAAATGGAAGCAAAAAAAGAACAGGAAAGAGAACGTCAACGTCGTATTAGAAAGACTTATAAACGATTAGGTCGCAAGAGAACTAAATAATTATCTAAGTTTATAGATAAAGTAGTGAAAGTGCTTTATCCATCATTATTTTTATTGATGGAATTAGCGCTTTTTTTATTTAAAAAATAGTTAAGGTGATAAAAATGGCACAAGTTTTAACTCAGTTTGATACTATCGCAGCAATTTCTACGCCAATTGGTGAAGGAGGCATATCAATCGTTCGTCTATCAGGTGAAGAAGCTGTAAAAATTGCAAATAACGTTTTTAAGGGTGCAGATTTAGCCAAAGTTCCCACTCATACAATTCATTACGGACATATTGTTGATCCTCAATCAAATGAAGTGATTGATGAAGTAATGGCTACAGTGATGTTGGCTCCCAAAACTTTTACAAGAGAAAACACTGTGGAAATTTCTTGTCACGGTGGAATGGTTGTAACAAACGAAATTTTGCAGTTGTTATTGGCTAATGGAGCGCGCATGGCAGATCCTGGAGAGTTTACACGCCGGGCTTTTATGAATGGAAGGATCGATTTAACGCAGGCAGAGTCTGTGATGGATATGGTGCGAGCAAAAACTGATAAAGCTCGTTCGGTTGCAATGAATCAGCTTGAAGGTGGTCTAATGACACAAATAAAAAATTTGCGTCAGGAATTACTTAATACAATGGCACAGGAAGAAGTGAATATTGATTATCCAGAATATGATATGGATGATATGACTGGTCAGGAAATGAAGCAAAAAGCTATTTCAGTATCTAAAAAAATCGATCATTTACTTGAAACTGCGAAAGAAGGAAAAATTATACGTTCTGGCTTGGCTACAGCAATTGTTGGGCGACCAAATGTTGGAAAATCATCATTACTTAACTATTTATCACAAGAAGAAAAAGCCATTGTTACTGATGTGGCAGGAACTACACGAGATACTCTGGAAGAATATGTTTCTATCAAGGGGATTCCTTTAAAATTGATTGATACAGCTGGAATTCATCAGACTGATGATAAGGTAGAAAAAATTGGTGTCGAACGATCTAAAAAGGCTGTTGATGAAGCTGATCTGATTTTACTTTTATTAGATGCTAGTCGTGAACTTTCTGAAGAAGATAAAACCCTGTTAGAGCTCACTAAGCATAAAAAACGTATTATTGTCTTGAATAAAAATGATTTAGGAGTCAAAATTTCCCGGGAAATGATTGAAGCTATTTCAGATGATCCAGTTATTGAAATCTCAATTTTGCAAAATGAAAATATGGATCAACTGGAAAGTGCAATTGAGCAATTATTCTTTAGTGGAATTGAAAATAAAGCTAATGAAGTAATGGTTACTAATCAACGCCAAGCATCCCTTTTAACTAAAGCAAAACAATCTTTACAAGAAGTAATTAATGGAGTAGATAATAATATGCCATTAGATCTAGTTCAGATAGATTTAACTAATGCGTGGGATGAACTAGGTGAAATTACAGGTGAAAGTGCACCTGATGAATTAATTACAGAACTATTTAGTCAATTCTGTCTTGGAAAATAGGAGTATAAAATGAAAACTTATGATTCAAAAGAATATGATGTAATTGTAGTTGGAGCTGGACATGCAGGCAGTGAAGCAGCTTTAGCAGCAGCTCATATGGGCCAAAAAACTCTCTTATTGACAATTAACTTGGATATGGTTGCTTTTATGCCATGTAATCCATCAGTGGGAGGACCGGCTAAAGGAACAGTAGTACGTGAAATTGATGCCCTGGGTGGTCAAATGGGTAAAAATATTGACGCTACCTACGTACAACTGAGAATGCTTAACACAGGGAAAGGACCTGCTGTGCGTGCATTGAGAGCACAGGCAGATAAGTGGCAATACCATGAACACATGAAGGATGTAATTGAAAACACACCTAATTTGACTTTAAGACAAGGTATTGCGAATGAGTTAATTGTTGAAGATGGCGTATGCAAGGGGGTAATCACCAATACGGGTGCGCGTTACTTAGCTAAAAGTGTAGTTTTAACTACTGGTACTGCAGCGCGTGGAAAGATTATTATTGGGGAACTTTCTTATTCATCTGGTCCCAATAACTCTATTCCTTCAATTAAACTTTCAGAAAATTTAGAAGAATTAGGCTTTAAGCTAAGAAGATTTAAGACTGGAACCCCACCTCGTGTGGATGGAAATACTATTGATTATTCAAAGACTGAAGAAGAGCCAGGAGATGAGGAACCACGTCACTTCTCTTACACCAGTAAAGATGAAGACTATATTCCAGTAGAAGAACAAATGTCTTGTTACATGACTTATACTAATCCAACAACTCATGAAATTATTCGTGAAAATTTGGATCGGGCACCAATGTTTTCTGGTGTAATTAAGGGAGTAGGCCCACGTTATTGCCCTTCAATTGAAGATAAGATCGTCCGTTTTGCGGATAAAGATCGTCACCAAATTTTCTTGGAGCCAGAAGGTCGTAATACCAAAGAGGTTTATGTAGGTGATTTTTCAACTTCCATGCCAGAAGAAGTTCAGTTAAAGATGTTGCACTCAGTTGTTGGGTTAGAAAACGCTGAATTAATGCGTCCGGGCTATGCAATTGAATATGATGTAATTGAACCATGGCAACTTAAGCACACCCTTGAAACCAAGAATATCAAAGGCTTATTTACAGCAGGTCAAATGAACGGAACTTCAGGTTATGAAGAAGCAGCTGGTCAAGGGTTAATTGCTGGAATTAATGCCGCCTTAAGTGCAGAAAATAAACCTGGTTTTACTTTAGATCGTGATGAAGCTTATATCGGTGTCTTGATTGATGATTTGGTTACTAAGGGAACTAATGAACCATATCGTTTGTTAACCTCACGTGCTGAATATAGATTACTCTTACGTAATGATAATGCTGACCTGCGTTTAACTGAAAAGGGTCATGATTTGGGCTTAATTGATGATGATCGTTATGAAAAATTTGTTGAAAAGCGTGCGGCAATTGAGGCTACTTTAAAGAAAATGCACCAAGTTAAGATTCATCCAACTGATGAAGTTCAAGAATATTTAGCAAGCATTAACCAAGATAAGTTAAATGCTGGTGTGACCGCTGCTGACTTTTTGAAGCGTCCAAGAGTTACTTTTGATGCAATTGAAAAGATTATTGGTGAACAACTTGCTGAAGACCGCTATGTCAAAGAACAAGTTGAAATTGCCCTTAAATATGAAGGCTACATCAAGAAAGAACAAAAGTTAGTTGAACGTCTCCACCGTTTAGAATCTAAGAAAATTCCTGAAGGAATTGATTATTCTGCAATTTCTAGTTTGGCAACTGAAGCTCGTCAAAAATTTGAAAAAATTCGTCCAGAATCAATTGCACAAGCTGAAAGAATTTCAGGAGTTAATCCAGCTGACTTAGCTATTTTAACAGCTTATATTCAACAAGGAAGAATAGCTAAATTACCAGGCTATCGTCCTGAAGATAAGAAAAATTAAGATAAATAACAATTTGAAAAGAGAGCAAGTAGAATTTAAATTTTACTTGCTCTTTTTTGTTGTAAACCAAATTTTTTCAAGCTAAAAGACGTCTTCATGATCAATTAATCACAACTAAAAATGGCGAGTTCCGGCAAAGTTTACCCGGATTAATTATAATAATTGTGAAAAAAATTATCTTTTAGTTGAAAAAATATTGCTATATCACAAATGCAAACGCTTTTACTTTGTGAATGAAAGTGCTTTAATAATGAGTGTAAAGAAAATGGAAATAAGGAGATGCTTTAAAATGGCAAAAATTAATAGTGCTGATGCTATGTTCCAAGTAATTTATGATTGGGGTATTGATCACATTTATGGTTTCCCTGGTGGTTCTTTTGATTCAGGGATGAATGCTATTCATGATTGGAAAGATAAGATTAAGTTTATTGAAGTTCGTCATGAAGAAGCTGGTGCTCTAGCAGCTTCAGCTGAATATAAATATACTGGTAAGCTTGCTGTCTGCTTTGGCTCAGCAGGTCCTGGTGCCGTTCACTTAATGAATGGTCTTTATGATGCAAAATACGATAAGGTGCCTATGGTAGCGATTGTTGCTAATGTGCCAATGAATCGTCAAGAAATAGATTTCTTCCAAGCCTTTGATGAAAAGCCGTGGTTTGAACCAGTAGCGGTTTGGAATCGTGAAGCTAAAACTAAGGAACAGCTTCCAGTATTAATGGATGAAGCTATTCGTCAAGCTTATGCTAAGAAGGGTCCTGCTGTAATTATTGTACCTAAGGACTTTGGTTGGGATAAAATTGAAGATAATTTCCGTGTAAATGCAAATGCTCACCGTGTAAATACACCAGATCCTAAGAAAGAATCAATTGAAGAAGCTGTTAAATTAATTAAAGAAGCTAAGAACCCAGTAGTTTACTTTGGTTTAGGTGCAAAACATGCACGCAAGGAATTAGAAGAATTTTCTGATAAGTTTAAGATGCCATTAATGTCATCTGTTCTTGGTAAAGGAATTGTGCCAGATGAGTTCCCAGCATATATGGGTTCAATTGGACGTGTTGCACCAAAGCCAAGTGATGATATTCAAACTCATGCTGATTTGGTTGTGTGGGTTGGTAATAACTCACCATTCTCACTTTTCTTCTTCAATCCAAATGCTAAAGTAATTCAAGTTGATACTGATTCAGAAAAATTAGGTAAACGTCACAAGGTCGATGTGCCAATTTTAGCTGATGCAAAGAAGACTTTAAGAGCTTTGATTGAAGGTGGGGATGAAAGAGAAGAATCACCACTTTACAAAGCTGCCTTAGCTGACCGTAAGAACTGGAATGAATGGCAAGATAGCTTTAAAGATTCTGATCAAATGCCAGTAAGACCTGAACCAATCTTTGATATTATTAACAAATATGCTGATGATGATGCTATTTTTGCTATTGATGTTGGTAATGTAAATATCGATTTTGATCGTTTAATGAACTTGCATGATAAACAAAAGTGGGCAACTTCTGGTTTGTATGCAACAATGGGATTTGGTTCTCCAGCTTCTTTAGCCGCAGCTACTGCCTATCCTGATCGTGAAGTATGGCAATTAGCTGGTGATGGTGGTTTTGCCATGATGAACCAAGAATTGCTTACCCAAGCTCGTTACAACATGCATGTTTTGAACATCGTATTTACTAATGAAACTTTGGGTTACATTCAAGCTGAACAAGAAGATGAATCTCACCAACCATTATCAGGTGTCTTACTTCCAGACAATGACTGGGCAAAAGCTGCTGAAGGTATGAATGTTAAGGGTATAACTGTTCGTACTAAGAAAGAATTCGAAGATGCAGTTAAGAAATTTAAGAAGATGGATGGACCAATGTTAATTGACATTAAGTTCACTCACAATATGCCTTACTCAACTGAATTGAATGATTTAGATAATCCAGAATTCGTTCAAAAGTATCAAGCTCAAGCTTTGAAGCCATTTAGCTACTTTGCTGAAAAGTATGGCGTAGATCTTGATGCTGAAACTGGTGCTTCTGAACATGATGATAAAGATGAAAAAGAAGAATCTGTTGATACTTCAAGCGGTGCCTCAAGACACTAAGAATAAATAGTTAAAAAATATTGATTTAAAAAGTCTGTCTCTTGAATTGAGACAGGCTTTTTATTATGATTTATTAATAACTAAAAGTAAGTAAAAAGTTAATAAATTTTAAGAAAAAAACGGTTATACTATATAACTAGAGATATTAAGATTATGGAGGCGCAATTATGCAACAATTTGGTGTTATTGGTCTTTCAGTTATGGGAAAGAACCTAGCTCTTAATGCAAAGAATCATGGCTTTTCTGTCGCAGGCTATTCAATTGATAAGCCTGAAGTTGATGCTTTAGCAAAATATGAAGATAAAGACCTTAAACCTACTTATACTTTAGAAGACTTTGTAAATTCTTTAGAACGTCCACGCAAAATTTTAGTACAAATTATGGCAGGCGCACCAGTTGATGAAGTTATTCAAAGACTTATTCCTTTGCTTGATAAGGGTGACATTATCATTGATGGGGGTAACTCTAATTTCCACGATACTGTTCGTCGTTCACGTGAATTAGAATCAAAGGGAATTCACTTTATCGGTATGGGTGTATCTGGTGGTGAAGAAGGTGCTCTTAACGGTCCAGCTTTAATGCCAGGTGGAGATGAAGAAGCTTATAAAGAAGTAGCTCCTATTTTGGAAGCAATGGCTGCCAAAACTCCAACTGGCCAAGCTTGTGTTGGTTACATTGGGCCTGAAGGTAGTGGACACTATGTCAAGATGGTTCACAATGGTATTGAATATGGTATTATGCAAATCATTGTTGAAGTGTATGACATCTTGCGTACCATTGGTAAATACTCAAATGAAGAAATGAGTGATATTTTTGCCAAGTGGGATGAAAGTGCTCTTAAGAGTTACTTGATTGAAATTACTGCTAAAGTTTTGAAACAAAAAGATGATTTAACTTCCGGCTATGTAGTTGATCACATTTTAAATGAAGCATCTTACAAGGGAACTGGTAACTGGATGCTCGAAGATGCAATTAAATTGGGTGTTCCAATTACTGTAATTGCTGAAGCTGTTATGGCGCGTTTCATGTCAAAAGCAACTTTTAGAGATGATCCTGAACTAGCTACTGTTCCTGAAAAGGCACCTAAGGATTTAGTTGAAAAGTTGGGCAAAGCTCTTTACTTAGCTACCGCTGTTTCTTATGCTCAAGGTTTTGAACAAATGACTGCAGCTGCTAAGACTTACAGTTGGGGCCTTCACTACGATACAATTGCTCAAAACTGGGAAGCTGGATGTATCATTCGTTCAGAAATGTTACAAGATATTAAGTCTGCTTACCGTGCTGACGAAAACTTGCAAAATCTCTTTAAAGCTCCATTCTTTGATAAAGTGAAGAAGGAAGATATTGGTGCTTTACGTGATATCATCAAATTAGCTACTGATGCTGGCATTCCAACCCCAACTTTAAGTGCAGCGTTGAATTACTTAGAATCAATTTTCAATCCAAACTTGCCACAAAACTTACTTCAAGCACAACGTGATTACTTTGGTGCTCATACTTACCAAAGAAATGATCGTCCAGGTACTTTCCATACTGAATGGTATGAAGAAAAATAATTATTTCACACGAAACAATGAAAAACTCATAATGAGATAGAGTCTGAATTTAGGATATATCATTTATGAGCTGCTAATTAAAAGCCATATGTCGATATTGAGTTGATATATGGCTTTTAATTTAATATTTTTTAAAGTTAAAAATTAATATTACAAGTTAGTCATTAATTACAGTGGGTACTTTAACTTCAACATTTACTTTATCTTTAGCATATAATTTAATAGCTACGAATAAAATAATAATTTCAACTACTAACAGTGTAAGTAATGCATATTTAACATTAGTTGAACCGGAAATGGTTGTTAATATTGTAGTCATTACTGGTGCTGTAGCCATAACAATTGTATTAAGCAGGCCCACACTTGAAGCTAAAATCTTCTGATCAATTGTAGTAACTAACCATTGTTGCATTTTTAGGGAAGCAATACTTACAACTGCAGCTAATAAAAAGTAAAAAGGCAAAATTATAAGAATATTAGCAAATAAACCAGCTACTGTAGTCATTACACTTAAAGCAATTGCTATAAGAACCATAAAAAATACTGTCTGCTTTTTAAATAATTGTAGTCCAAGAGTACTACCCAAGATCGCACCAGCACTTACTATTAGTCCAATTAATGCGAGAGTGAAACTATAAGTAGAAATAAGCATAGTTGAACGATGAGCGGCCATTACTATTGGTAATAATGAACCGATGGCAGATAAAGCTCCATTAAGAAGTGCAATTACTAAAACTACCGATAATAAGCCTGAAGATTTTCTTATTTGAATATATGAAGACTTCATTGTAGCCCAAAATTTTTGCTCATTTACTTCTTGTGCATCTTGGAAGCTTATTTCTTTTTTACGACGAAGTCCTACACTAGCGTATAAAAAGCCTGCAAATAAAAATGTAAATGCATTAACGAATGCTAGATTAGAGTAAGACAGAAAAAGTAACAAGCCTGATCCAATAAATTGAGCCACAGTAGTAATAACTTGACTGATCCCATTGGTAAAACCCTCAGCTTCTGCAAATTCTTCTTGGCCAACTACTTCTACGATTAAAGGAACATTGAGTCCACCCGAATAAGCACCAACTGTATCAGAAATAAAATTAATAATAACTACAGCAATTACTAGGCTCCATTGAGATATATTCGTAACGAATAATATTCCTACTAGTCCATAAAGAATGAATCTAACGACAGCCATTAAGAAGATATTTTTGAATTTATTGTGTGTTTTATCAGCTAAATAGCCACCAAAAATATCAAATAATCTAGGAATAGATTCTGAAATTGCAATTAATGATAGTGCTAGGGAATAATTCTTTAATTTACTTGCGTAAGTCATAAATGCCAAATAAAAAAGAATATCTCCGGCACTAGATAAGAAATTAGCGATTGATAGTCTGCGGTAATCTTTATTTTTTAAAAATACATTCATAATGTTTAACTTCCTTTTTGATGTTAAACACATAATATCTGCTTTATAATGAAAACATCGAAATAGTCGTATTTGAAAGCAAAATTCAAATACGACTATTTTATTTCTCTTATATTTTCTTAAATATACTAAGACTATCAAGTTTAAATGTTTGGAGGTATTAGAAATGGGAGAAAGTTAAGTTATTTAATTTATAAATTTATATTAGGAGATTGTTATCATAAATAGGAGACTTATGTAAATGGGACATCGTAATGGACCAGCTCCATATATTGGAACTTGGTAAAAGTATATTATCTTAATTAATAATCATAGCGGAAAAAGCTGTAATAGTGCAAGAAATTAAGCAATATGGAAATAGTAGACTAGAAAAATTTGCTAATATTGCGAGAAATTGTTCCTTTAAAAGTTCTAATTTATTTGATGATGAAGTATTAGGCAGTATAACCGATATTTCAAATTTTTCGATGCAAGATGTTCGTAAATTTCTTAATACTCACTTAGTAAAAGAAAATATTTCTATATTAATTGCTGGGAATAAGCATTCCTTATATCAAATTAAATCCATTTTAAATAGATATAACTTAAGAAAAGCAACATTTTCTTCGTTAATAATTAATTCATCTGAATCACAATCTCTTTCTTTAGAAAAAATAATAATTGGGAATCAGAAAAATAAAGAACTTGCTCAATTATCTACTATATTTAAAATTTGTCATAAGCCACTAAATGAAAATAAAATCTTAGCTTTAAGTATGTTATTTTCTATTTTAAATTCAGGAAAATATTCATTATTATCTCAAATGCAACATTTTGTACCTGAACTATACTTTTTTCAAGCTATTCCAATTTTTAGAAAATCAGGCATTTATATACAATTATTAACTTCGTGTAGTATTCAAGATACAAAAGTAATTGAAGAAAATATAAATAAAATATTTGTAACTCTATCAAATTTAAGTGTAGCTACTTTAAAAGATATTATTCATAATTTGTATTTTCATCAAAATTTATTATTTGATGGAGTAGAAAAAAGCATTTCGTCTTTTGCAAATATGCAAGCTGAACAGGAGAAAATTATAAATTTACATAATATTGATTCAATTGCTACAATTAATAAATTTAAAGAAATAGTCAATAAATTAATAGATCATGCTGGAAGTACTGTGATTGCTTATATTTAAAAAGGGAGTATTTGTTATGTTTATTTCTGAAAAAATTTTCTTATCATCAATTGCAATTGTTTTAACTTTGTTCAGTGGTGGTATAGCGATTCAAAATGTTTCTGCTGCAAATTACCAATCTAAGAACACTACAATTACTAGTCTGCCTTCCCAAGTGATTAACCAAGTATCAATTTCTAGTATTAATGATAATGTTTATGTTAAAGTCGGGAACAAACTAAAGGTAAATTATGATGGCCCTCAAAAATATGCCCCAACAGTGCAAGTTAAAAATAAATGTTTAGAGATTTCTTCTTCTCGTCATTTTGCTTTTAATTTCTTCTCAAAAAAGAATTATAATATCACTATTACTCTGCCAAAAGATTACTTACAAAGTTTTTCAATTAATTCATCAAATGGAAACGTAACTGTAGAACAAATTAATACCCAAAAGGGTTCAATTTCAAGTTCAAATGGCGATGTTAATATCTCTAATCTTACTTCACAATTAGGATTTGACTTATCAAGCTCAAATGGTGATATCGTAGTAGAACACCTTAATGCTAAAAAGGGTTCAATTTCAAGTTCAAATGGCGATATTAATATTTCAAATCTTACTTCACAATTAGGATTTGAATTATCAAGTTTAAATGGTGATATTGTAGTAAAAAATACTAATGCTTCAAGATATGACCTTTCGAATTCTAAAGGGCAAAATAGATTTAAAAATATGGATGTATCAGAATCATTTTCAAAAGGGAAGTCAAGAATTAATTCATTAAAAGTTGATAACTCAAATGGTGATATCACAGTAGATTAAAGTAAGTGGTCTATTGTAACGCTTTGAAAAGATTAGAAAAATATCAACAGCATATCTCAAAAAATTAAATTTAGTAATAAGACAAAAAGGCAGCCTAAATGGCTGCCTTTTCAGATGCAATAAAAATAGCGAAATTATTCTCCTAGTTTCATAGTTTATATTAAGAAATTTTCTATGAGTTTTTTATTTTGGCTTATAATATGAAGGGTACAAAAATAGAGTAATAAAAGTTATGGATTAAGTTATGAAAAAAACACTTACAGCTATATATTGGAAGCTTATTTTTCAATCAATTATTGTCGGTGCACTAGTTGGTGCAGTCGTTGGTGCCTTTCGCTGGGGGCTAGAATATGTAACAAATTGTTGGCAAAAGGTATTTTCAAATGCACATGAGAATGCTGTTTGGTTCGTAGTAATTGTTATTGGTTTTATTTTAATTAGTGTGATATCTGGTTTGCTAGTAAAAAGACATCCCCATGTGGGTGGTTCTGGGATTCCAGAAGTTAAGTTAGAATTAGCTGGTAAATTATCTTTGAATTGGTGGCCAACTTTGTGGCGCAAGTTTATTGGTGGAATTTTAACAATTGGTTCGGGACTTTTTCTTGGACCAGAAGGTCCATCTTTGCAGATGGGAGCAATGGTTGGTAAAGGTGTAGCTCAAGGGTTTAAGCAATCTAAAACTAATGCCAGAGTGTTACTCGCTAGTGGGGGTGCTAGTGGCCTAGCTGCTGCTTTTGGGGCACCTTTAGCTGGGAGTATGTTTATTTTAGAAGCAGTCTTTCGTGATTTTGCACCTCGTGTTTGGATGACGGCACTAGCAGGTGCGATTTCAGCTAATTTTGTGGTATCAAATATGTTTGGTCAACATGAAGCCTTACCACTACATTATGGACATATGTTACCGCTGAATTTATATTGGCACTTAGTAATTTTAGGTTTATTAATTGGACTTTTAGGTCACCTATATAAAGTTGGTTTATTTAGTATCAAAAAGATTTACGCTAAAATTACTTTCTTGCCTAGTTGGTTATATAGCTTGATTCCTTTAGCAATTTTAATTCCAATTGCTTACTATATGCCAGCTATTACAGGATCAGGTAGCCGCTTAATTATGGCACTTAACAAAATGATTGGGCCATTGGGATGGACGGTTGTAGGGATGTTAGGAATTTACTATTTGATTCGGTTGGTATTTTCAATTGTATCCTACGATTCAGGTGTACCAAGTGGTGTCTTCTTGCCGGTTTTAACGTTGGGAGCCGTGATTGGTGCAACTTATGGCGCCTTTATGGCGCAATTAGGTTTATTGCCCGAGCGTTATATCATTAATTTGATTATCTTTTCTTTAGCTGGTGCATTTGCTTCAGTAATTCATGCTCCATTTACAGCGATTTTATTAATTGCTGAAATGGTTGGCTCAATTTTCCAATTAATGCCACTAGCTGTAGTAGCCTTTATTGCCTTATTGGTAGATGACTTTATGGGTGGCCATCCAATTTATGATCAATTGGCTAACTTGATGGAAAAATCAGGCGATTATCATGAAGAAAGAACTGGCAGACAAGACCAGATAACGTTACCTGTCTATGAAGATAGCAAGCTAGTAGGTAAAAAGATTGCTGAGATTAAGTGGCCGGAAAATACTTTGGTCCGTATGATTAGACGTAACAGTGAAGATTTAATTCCAGTAGGAAAGACAATCATTCAAGCTGGAGATATGTTAGTAATCGAGGTAGATGAAGGTGAACGAGGTAAAATTTATAATGCAATGAAGAAATTACAAGGTGTTGAATTAGACGGATAATTAAAAATAAGTCTTTAAAAATTTTTAAAAAGTGTTATAAATAATTCGTCCGGGAAATGCACATATAGGCATTTCATTACACTAATAAAATTTTATTTATATGAGAGGGGATTAGATGCAAGCATTTCTATCATCTATCCAAAGTGTAGTCGTTATCGTTTTGATTATGCTTCTAGGATACATTCTTAGAAAACAAAGATGGCTCGCAGATTCATTTGGTGGCAATGTTTCTAAGTTAATTACTCAAATTGCCTTGCCTGCTTCCATTTTTATGTCTGTTCAAAATAACTTAACTAGAGGTAAGTTATTTAACTTATTTGCAGGCTTACTTTTACCATTTATTGGGGTAGTTATTTCCTACATTGTAGCCTTTATTTTAGTTAAGGTTCTTAAGGTTAAGGTTGGTCGTCGAGGGGTATTTATCAACACCATTGCCAACGCCAACACAATCTTTATTGGGATGCCTTTGAACTTGGCACTTTTTGGTAGTGCTGCAACTTCATACTTCTTAATCTACTACATCATTAATACCGTTTCTACTTGGGCATTTGGTGTGTTCTTGATTAAGAATGATGATCCAACTTTAGTTAAGGCTGAAAAGCAACATAACAAGATTAATTGGAGAAAGATTTTACCAATGCCTTTGGTTGGTTTCTTCGTAGCTGTTATTTGGTTATTAACTGGAATTCAATTACCTAAATTCCTTGGTGATACCTTTAACTACGTTGGTAGCTTAGTTACTCCATTATCATTAATCTATATTGGTATTGTGTTAGCTAATGCAGGTCTTAAGAGTATCCACTTTGATAAAGATACAATCTTTGCTTTACTTGGACGTTTTATTTTAGCTCCAGTAGTAATGATTTTATTGGTTAAGTGGTTTGGACCTTCAGTACTTCACTTAGATATTGCAAGCCTAATGGGTAAGACATTTATTGTTCAATCTGCTACTCCAGCGCTTGCTGTTCTTCCAATCTTGGCTGGTGAAGCACATGGTGATGTTGACTACGCAACTAACGTTGTTGTTTTGAGTACTTTGCTCTTTATCATCGTAGTACCAGTTTTAATGTTTATCATTGGTTAATCAACTAAAAAATAAGGCTTCAAATGAAGCCTTATTTTTTACGTTAAAATGTTCCATAGTGTTTCTTTTATAGTATAAGTTTAAATAAGGATAGTAAGAGTACCTGTGTTCATAAGTTTTTCCTCCAATTAAATAAATATTTATTGGAATTAAGTATATTAGTAAATGATTAAGAAAATTAAAATAGTCATATTTGAATTTAAGTTTCAAATATGACTATTTTAATTTATTTATATTTAAGTAGAAGACGCTGTAAAGTCGCTCCATATTGTGACATATCAATACTTATTAATATATTTACTACCTCTTTACTTTTATTAAAAAATTTAGTATTTTTTGTTGTTCTGTAATTTATCATATTTTCAAAAAATGATAATGCTAATTTGTAGAAAACTAATTCAGGTCGTATTTTTATCTTTTTAGCATTAGTAATAAAGTAATTAACGTCTTTTTCATTATTTTCATCAAGTGAAACGGCTAAAACATTTACAATGATAGCGGATAAAGCAATCTGCATTTTAATATTATTACTTAATATATATTGATTAATAATTTTTTTAGCAATTATCTTGTTACTTTCTAAGTCATAAAAAGGCATAAAATTACAAAATAGAGCTACCTTGTTTTCGTTAAAGTTGGGAATGCTAAAAATTTTTTCTTTAACTTTATCTCTAAGCTGTTTGTCAGGTTTTTCAGTTGTCTCTTTCATTATTTCTAGCCAAGCATCAATAAGTAATAGTTCCTCTTTTTTCTACGTAAAGTCAAGCACAATACGATGTTTGACTATGTTTTTAGCTTGAATTTTAGTTTAAGTAGCTATTAATGTCGATATATTTTTGGAATTAAGCACGATAAATAAGCCCAAGTTTATATCTGATTTTTGGGCTTAGCGTTATAATGTAGTTGATCAATTAATTACGACTAAAGTCTTTTTTGGTTATGTGTGGCTACGTTGTAATCATATAGTTGATCATTAATAATCAGGGCATAAATTGTTCTGATTAGTTTATGTATTGAAGCAATAGCTATCTTTTTAAACCCTTTGGTTTGAGAAGATAGCTTTTTGCTTTCATAATAATCTGCTATGTGACACGGATTAGTCTTAGCCGCATTATCAATTTGACCAATAGCACGATAAAGCAATTTACGTGCTATTGCATTACCATGCTTAGTAATACTTAAATTAGAATCCATTTCACCTGACTGATATCTACCTGGATCTATGCCAATAAAAGCATTAATTTTATTGGGATTGCTAAATCTGCGTACATCTCCCAATTCTGCTAAAACTCTAACTGCAGTAGTTTGGGCAAAACCTGGAATACTTTCTAGATTTTCTAAATCATGATTAGGTAAAGTCTTAGCGAGTTTAACCATTCTTGTAATTAATTGTTCTCTTTGCTTACTTAGATTAAGTAGTCTTTGGGTATAATATTGTACTTGTTGAACTTCTATACTAGTCTCGGAGACAACTGGATAAGCTTGATAAGCTAATTCAATAAGTTTATCAGCAGTTTTTTGAGCATGTTTAAATGCAATACCTTTTAAATTCATTAGCCAATTAATAATTTGATTTTTGTTCTCTTGTCTTACTAAATCGCAATGAGGGTAATGAGCAACTATTTGCCAGTAATTATTACCTTTAGCAGTAGAAAATAGATTTTCAATTTCGGGAAAAGTTGATTGTAAAGCCTGGTGAAGTCTATTTTTAGCTGTGACTAAATCATCTGTTAGCTGGTCATAGAAACGACTCAAAGCATTGAGTTGCTTATAAGACTGAGACTGATTTTGACTAACTGGATGATGATAAAGTCTTTGAATTAAGGCTAAATGATAAGCATCAGTTTTATCAGTCTTATTATGACGTAGTCCCAAATCCATTTCTTTTTTTGCTTTAAGAGGATTAAGCACAACATATTCATAACCGTAATCTTCTAGAAAAGCTTGTAGTCTGCGTGAATAAACACCAGTAGCTTCTCTGGCTGTTTAGTAAAAGCAGCTAATTCGTGCAGTAATTTAATAAAACCAGGACGGTCGTTAGTAATGGTAAATTCATTTTTACTTTCACCAATTAGCTCACAAATAGTAGAAGTAGACTTACTTACATCAATTCCAAAAGTAATTTGCATTATATAACCCCCTAAGCTTAAGTAGTAAAACGTATTTACTTAAGAAATCAGATCTAATTTTCTAAACTCGACATCAACGTGTCCACATTCTTCGAAGAGATTATTGATAGCCTAAGTAAAACTGCCAGTTTTGTCTACGACATCAAGTGTCTAAAAAGGCTTTGACATATCGTTTTACTACTACTTAAATTCTACAAGAGAATAAAAAATAGTGAATTAATTATCCCGTCGGATAACTAATTCACTATTTAGCTTAGAATGTTTTGTCTTTTTCAGAAAGATTACTTTCTTTTACTAGTGGCCGTAATCTTATTACTTTCTGTTTATTATTTTCATAATAAGCTTCAATTAGTGTATTATTAAAATCTTGAATTTCTTGATGCTTAATTTCATCATTTTGATTTAATCGACTAAAGAATTCCCATAAAGGAATGTTATTGTAATGAAGAAGATCAATTAAACTATCAGCCGTAATTCTATGAGCATTCTTTTCTACTTTAGAGTAATAAGATTGACTTATAATTGTGCCTTTGTTAGTAAATTCTTTTTGTTTCTTCGCTTGTGCAATTCTGTATTCCTTAAGTAACTCTCCGATTGTCATAATTGTATGCTCCATATAAATTTAAATACGACTTTTTCATTAATTATATTATAAAACTAATATCGTTAGATAAGTTTAAAAGGAAAATAAAGAAAATTAATGCATTTTAAAAACATAATTATTAACATACAAAAGTAAGAAGTTAAAATTTCCCTATTTACGTAAAAGCTTATTAAGCTCTCGTGCAGAATTTCACGTACGAGTAGTAAAAACAAGATAATATAAGGCGTGCATAGTGTCCTTTGGTGGTTCTTAGGACGGGCAAGGTCTTGCAGGGACGGTCAGATGCCCGTCTTTTTTGCTAAAAATATCTAAGGAAAGAATAAAAATAAGACTTCAAACGAAGCCTTATTTTTTTTGCGTTAAAATGTTCCATAATACTTCTTCTTTTGCAGTAAGAAGATGATTTTTTCTTGTTGCAGCTGCGAAAAGAAATTCTGGTTGATCCTTATCTAAAAGTGGGATAGAAACTACATTATCATTGTCATGAATAGAAAGAGTAGTTACATAAGAAACACCCAAATTTTGCGCAACTAATGACTTAATTACCGCAACATCAGGACTACGATAAATGGTATTAAGTGTAATATGATTTTGATGTGCCAGCTTTTCTAAAGCTTGAGTATGGATGTAGTCTTGAGTCATGCCAATGAAGTTTTCTTGAGATAATTCTTTGAAATAGATTCCTTTTTTTTGAGCAAAGGGATGATTTTTTGAAACAATTACTTCTATTGGATAGCGGTCGATTACATGAACTTTAATAATTGGTTCAATATCTAAAGAGGCAAGACCAAGTAAGGTAAGATTAATTTCACCTTCAATTAGCATTTTACGTAAATCATTAGAACCACGTTCTACTACATTTAAACGAGGTAAAATTCCTTTTGAAAAAAGCGTAGGTGCGATAGTAGGTAAGTAGTTACGACCAATAATTGGTGGTAGTCCAAATAAAATATCAGGGTTAGGTTGAGCCTTAACCTCAGCTTCCGCAATTGAAACTTCATTCAAAATAGCTTGAGCATGTTCATCGAATTGACGGCCGAGACTAGTGATAATGATACTTTTATGTGATTGATCACGGATAATGAATTGGCCACCGAATTTTTTCTCTAAACGTTTGATGGCGGCTGTGATAGTTGGTTGACTCACATTAAACTGTTCTGCGGTTTTGGTATAGCTCTTTAGATTTATTAAAGCATGAAAATATTTGAGATCTTGAATATTCATAATCCAGCCTCCTCATATAAACAAAAGTTTAGGATAGCCTATTCTTTGACTATAAATTTTTAACCAGTCTATACTAGGTTATGATACAAGAAAAAAGTTAGAATTACCAAGGCTAGGGAGGCAATATAATGAGTAATGCATGGTCAATTTTAAACAATCCTTTTAAAAATAAAGGGACTGCCTTTACTAATGAAGAAAGAAAGAAACTTGGTTTAGTTGGTACTTTACCAGTTGAAGTTGAAACTATTGAACAACAAGCTAAGCGTGTCTATGACGAATACAAGAATCGTCCTGAAGGCTTGCAACAACGTCAATACTTGATGGAAGTTTTTGATACTAATCGTACTTTGTTCTACTATGTGATGCAACACCACATTGAAGAATTAATGCCAATTATTTACGATCCAATTATTGCACCTGCAATTGAAAAATACAGCGAAATTTTCCAAAGACCTCAAGAAGCAGCCTTCTTATCAATTGATGATGAAGCTGATATTAAGGAAAGCTTGAAGAATGCAGCTGCTGGACGTAACGTTAAATTAATTGTTGCAACTGATGCAGAAGGTATTTTAGGTATTGGTGACTGGGGCACTAATGGTGTAAACATTGCCATTGGTAAATTAATGGTTTATACTGCTGCAGCTGGAATTGATCCTAGCGAAGTATTACCAGTTTCTTTAGATGTTGGTACTAACAACGAAACTTTATTAAACGATCCATTATACTTAGGTTTGAGAAAGAAACGTGTTTACGGTGACAAGTACTACCACTTCGTAGATTCATTTGTTGCAGCTGCACGTGAAGTATTCCCAGATGTTTACTTACACTTTGAAGACTTTGGTCGTGATAATGCCACTAAGATTTTAAAGCAATACCAAGACAAGATTCCTGTCTTTAACGATGATGTACAAGGTACTGGTATTGTATGTTTAGCTGGTGTACTTGGTGCCTTAAATATTTCTAAGCAAAAATTCACTGATCAAGTATTCTTAACTTATGGTGCTGGTACTGCTGGTATGGGTATTGCCAACATGATGTACCGTGAAATGCGTATGGAAGGTTTAAGTGAAGATGAAGCCAAGAAGCACTTCTACTTAGTAGATAAGCAAGGTCTTTTATTCGAAGATACTCCAGGCTTAACTCCAGAACAAAAACCATTTGTACGTAAGAGAAGTGAATTTGCTAATGCTGATGAATTAACTAACTTGGAAGCAGTAGTTAAAGCGGTTCATCCTAGCGTTATGATTGGTACTTCTACTAACCCAGGTGCCTTTACTGAAGGTGTTGTTAAGGCAATGGCAGCTGGTACTGAACGTCCAATTATCTTCCCAATTTCTAACCCAACTAAGTTAATCGAAGCTCATCCAGAAGACATTATTAAATGGACTGAAGGACGTGCTTTAGTTGCTACTGGTATCCCATCAGCTCCAGTAGAATACAACGGTGTAACTTACCACATTGGTCAAGCTAACAATGCTTTGATTTACCCAGGTTTAGGTTTAGGTGTATTGGCAAGTAAGACCAGACTTGTTAACGATGAAATTTTATCAGCTGCAGCTCACTCACTTGGTGGTATCGTTGATACTTCTAAGCCAGGTGCAGCAGTATTGCCACCAATCTCAATGCTTCAATCATTTACTAAGACTGAAGCTCGTGCAGTTGTTCAATCTGCCATTGACCAAGGTTTAGCCGGTGAAGGTGTTACTGATCCTGCCAAGGTTACTGAAGAAATGCAATGGACTGCAGAATATACTAACGAAGACTAATGAAAAATTAACTATAATGAAGACTAATGAAAAATTAACTATAATATAGTAGAAAAGTTCCAAGATTTATTCTTGGAGCTTTTTTGTTAAAGAGGATAAAATAGGAGTGAAAAGGGATGATTCAAATGGGATATAAACCAAAACATGAAAAAAAGAGAAAGAGTTTACTAGAAAAAACAGAAGAATTTCTCGAAACAACTGAAGATGATAAAGCAAATGATGAATTAATAGATACGATCAAAAAAGATCAAGCTTCTCGCTTAGAAGATGGAGATTTTTATCGGTAAAGAAAACTGCTACTTAAAAAAGTAGCAGTTTTTTTGTTGGAATTAAATAGTTATTTTTAATTACTTAGGGTTGTTGTTTAATAAATAAAAAATATAAAACAACAACATTAAAAATCAAGAACCCCGTAAGCACTGGGAGGGTTAAGAGTCATTTTAAATAACACTAGACATTTTATTTTTTAGTATTAAGATAATACTGTTGTTATAAATCTAATAGATTTATAAGAAAAAATATTATTTATTAAACATCAGGGGGAGTTTATTAGATGTTATCAAAAAATAATTATCAAGAACGTCTTCGTAAGATGGAACGTAAACAAGAACGTTTCTCAATCAGAAAGTTTAGCGTAGGTGCTGCTTCTGTTCTTATCGGAGTATTGTTCTTTATGAATGAAGGACCAACTAATCACGTAGTTCACGCTTCTGAAGTACCTGGTCACAATGTTACTGTTAAAAGCGATACAGGAAATGCTTCAGCTAAAAATGAAGTAACTCAACCTAAGACTGAAACACCTGCACAAACTACAGGTAATCAAGTAGCACAAAAACAAGAAGCCAGTCCAGCTTCAGTTGCACCTACTAAAGCTGTTACTGAAGCAGTTAACTCTGATGCTGCTAAATCAGACGCAGCTAAAGAGGTTAAATCTCCTGCACCAGCTTCAGAAGCCAAAGCTACTGATAAGAAGAATGCAAATACACTTACAGTAAATACTAAGGATTTAGCAAATGCTAATGGTTCATTAAATGCTTTAGCTGATAAGAATGCTTTAAATGCAAGCAAGGCTGCTGTTAAATCTGTAGCTACTGATGAACATACTGCTGATGTAGATAACTTTGCTGATCTTTCAAGAGCTATTGCAAACAAAGATATCAATACTATTAACCTTACTAAGGATATCGACTTAACCAACATGACTGAAGAACAAAGTCAAGTTGATGGTGGTTTAGTATCTGGTGGTACTGGTTTAACTGGTGATAACTGGTTACAACCTTATGAATTAGCCGCAAACAAGAATTCAAACAGTCCATATACTGGAATTGCTCGTGATTTAACTGTTAATGGTAACGACCACACTATTAACACTGGTAAGTGGTTTATTTCATTATGGAATCAAAACCAAGATGGTAACGATGGTTGGCACTTAACTTTCAACGATATGACAGTTAAGAATAACGCAACCAGTACTCGTTACACTCCAATTTACTTTGGTAACATGAATGATGCTAATAAGAAGAAAGTTAGTCTTACATTCAACAACTTTACTGCTGATTTAAACACACCATTAACTAACGATGAAGATGGTGTAGATGTTATCTTCAAAGGTAAAGATGTAATCAATGTTTCTCCTTTAGCAAATAATTTTTCTGGTTCAATTGAACAAGGTGCTGATAGAAACATTATTTATGCTAGAAATGTATTAATTGATGATAATGCCGATGTAAGTATTACTGCATCAATGACTGGCTCATTCGGTATCGGTGGTGCTACTGCTGGTGTTCAAGATGAAGAACACAACATCATTAAGCTTAGTCCTGATACCAGTGATAAGAACGACCCAGCTGGTAACATGGCTGTTGGTAAGAATGCTAAGTTAACTATTAATACTAATGGTATTGATGGTAAGGGAAGTACTACAAGTTTACGTGGTATTGTTTCACGTAATACTAATGGTACGTTAACTTTAAATGAAGGTGCTACTGTTAACATGACCTTAGGTAAAGGTCACTCGTCTGCCGTGCTTTTGTCTAACTTAGACTTAAAGAAAGGTTCAACTCTTAATATTGATACCATGCAAGACAACGGTGGTTTCTCTCAAAGAATGTCTGGTAACATGGGATCAGATGGTTGGATTTATGCTCCAATTGCTTTAGGTGCGATTAGTTTCTCACAAACTGGTAATGCACGTTTAACTGTTGCTGATGGTGCCACTTTGAAGATGAAGCGTGGAAATGTAAAAACTTCTACTGCTATGATTCAACTTGGAGGAAGTACCGTATTTGGTGGTCAAGCTTACGACTTAGAGTTTGCAGATGGCTCAACCATTGATATTCAAGATGCTTCTGACAATGAAGGTATGACTCTTGGTGTAGGTAATATTGGTATTGCTACTGGTAAGAAAGAGGCTTATAGTCCATTAATTAATATTATGAAGACCTCAAAGGTTGGAACTATTGGTCAAGTTAAATACTTAAACCTTCAAAGAACCAACCCTAATGGTTACTCAGTTGGTAATTTAATTGCTGCTGAATCAGGTCTTCATATGGACGCTGGTAAGTTTGGTGGCGTTGACATCAAGCAATGGGATAAAGGCAATAACAATACTGAGCCAAACAAGACTTGGCAAGTACAAAACTTTAGTGAAGAATCTAGCGGTAAGATTAATGCCGCTGGTATGGCACCAGTTGATAACAACAAGTTAAACGATTTCCTTTCAAGTGTTAACTTTGTTAAGGGTACGCAACAACGTTTAGTAATGACTTCAATGGATCTTGAAGCTTACAACTACGATGCTCGTTACAAGGATTCAACTGCTAAAGTTGGCGAAACTATTAACATTGATTCACCAACCTTCTACCAAGTAGGTGAAGATGGAACTCTTACTCCAGCAAATCCAAATCCTGATTTACTTGATAACACTGCAACTGGTCACCCATACCAATTAGGTTGGGCACAAACTGGTAATGTAGCAGTTCCTCAAGGTGCATCTATTGACTTTGCAACTGGTAAGATTACTTTTGCTGCTAACGAAGGCCAAGTTGGTACTGTTGTAAACATTCCTGTAACTGTAACTTACAAGGATGATTCAATTGACCAAGTTATTGCTCCAGTTTATGTTTTAGGTAACGATACTACTCCTGTATGGCAAAAGGATGATAATGGTAACACTACTGGTGCTGTTGCAATTCAATATGCTGCAGGTAACTTACCAGAAACTACTGATAAATCAGCACAAGTAGAAAACATTGCTGATAACTACAAGTTAACTTACTACGCTGTTCCAACTAAGGATAACCCTGAAGTTACTCCAGTTGATATTACTAGCTACGGTAAAGTTTCATGGGCTAAGGCTCCAACTACTGTAGTAGATACTCCAAGTGACAAGACTACTGTTACTGCTCCTGTATCTATTAGCTTTGCACCTGATTCAACTGTTGTTAAGAATGGTTACGTTAAGGGTGGTACTCAAACCGTTGACTTAAACTTAGACTTAACTGGTGCTACTGCTAAGGATACTAACCTTGGCTTCTCAAAGAAGAGCATTGATAACGGTTTAACTCAAACTCAATTCAAGCGTTTAGTTGATACTACTGCTTTAGACAACGCAGGTATTGATTACACTTTAAGTTGGGCACAAACTCCAACTACTAAAGCTCAAAACACTGGTGTTGTTCGTGTAACTTACCCATCTGTAATGCAAGCTGATGGTAGTACTCCAGCTTACTTAGATATTCCAGTTCAATACAAAGTAAACGATCCAGTTCAAACTGCTGACGATGTTGATGTAACTTACCCAACTACTGCAGTTGAAGCTAACAAGCCAGCAACTATTGCTCCAGTAATTACTGATAATGATGGTAAGACAGTTGATGTACCAGAAGGTACTAAGTTTGCAATCGATGGTAATGCTCCAGCAGGTGCAACTATTGATCCAGCAACTGGTGTTGTTACTATTCCAGCAACTAACACTACTGGTGTAACTACCGTTCCTGTAACTGTAACTTACCCAGATGGTTCAACTACTCAAACTACTGTTAAGAGTGTATCTGTTGCAACTAATGATGATGTCAAGAACCCAACTTCTCCATATGACATGATCAAGGATCCAGCTAACTTACCAGCAGGTACTAAGGTAACTTGGGCAGATGATAATACTCCTGCAGCAGGTGACAATGTACCAGCTAAGGTTATCGTTACTGTTCCAGGTGCTGAACCAATCGAAGTGACTGGTACTGCTCATTACGATGACAATGCTATTTACACTCCACAAGTTAAGAACCCTGTTCAAGCTACTCCAGAATCATTACCTGATGCAGCAGCTCAAATTATGAACATGGACAAGTTACCAGAAGGTACTACTGCAGCATGGCAAGATGGCCAACAAGTTCCAGTTACTGCAGGTCAAACTATTCCTGGTACTATTGTTGTAACTTACCCAGATGGCTCAACTGATAAAGTTTCAACTACTCTTACTACTACTGGACTTACTGATGCAGATCAATATACTCCAGAACCAGCAGCTGACTTAACTACTGAAGTTGGTAAAGTTCCAGAAGCAGCTAAAGCAATTGCTAATGCAGATCAAATGCCAGAAGGTACAACTTACACTTGGACTAAAGAACCAGATGTAAGTAAGGTTGGTGATACTACTGGTGAAGTAACCGTAACTTATCCAGATGGAACAACTGATACAGTAACAGTACCTGTAACAGTAACTGGAGAAAAAGTAGATAAGACCGCATTACAAAAGGCTGTCGATGAAGCTCCAACTGTTGAAAAGACTCCAGCTTACGAAAATGGTACTCCAGAAGCTAAAAAGGCATATGATGATGCAGTAGATGCAGGTCAAAAAGTTTTAGATGATCCAGCAGCTACTCAAGATCAAGTAGATAAAGCTACTAAGGCAATCGAAGATGCTAAGAAGGGCTTAGATGGCAAGATCAATGTAACTCCATATGAACCAGCAGCCTCAAGTTCAGCTTCAGAAGCATCAAGTGCCGCAGATGTAGCTAAGAGTAATGCAAGCTCCGCAGCATCAAATGCTTCAAGCGCAGCTAGTGCTGCATCAGTAGCTTCATCAGCTGCAGACAAGAATCCAGCAGCTAAGAGTGATGCCGACAAGGCAAGTTCCGCAGCAAGTGTTGCAAGTTCCGCAGCAGATAAAGCATCAAGTGCCGCTTCAGTAGCATCAACTGCCGCAAGTGATGCACAAGATCAAAAGAGCATTGCAAGTGAACAAGATTCAATTGCAAGTTCCGCAGCCTCAGCAGGCAACAGCTCCGCAGCCAGCGAAGCACAATCAAAGGCATCAGAAGCAGCTAAGAAGGCAAGTGAAGATGCCGATATTGCTAAGAGCGCAGCTAGTGAAGCTTCATCAGCACAATCAACTGCTTCAAGTGCCGCTTCAACTGCTTCATCAGCAGCAAGTGCTGCAGAAAGTGAAGCAGGCATAATTCCTGTAACACCATATGAACCATCAGCATCAAGCTCAGCATCCGAAGCTTCAAGTGCTGCAAGTCAAGCAAAGAGCAACGCAGATAAAGCAAGTTCAGCAAATAGTGATGCACAAAGCAACGCAGCTAAGGCTTCAAGTGCTGCAGAAAAGAACTCAGCAGCTAAGAGTGATGCAGATAAGGCAAGTTCAGCCGCATCAGTAGCATCTTCAGCAGCAGCTAAAGCTTCAAGTGCCGCTTCAACTGCTTCATCAGCAGCGAGTGATGCTAAGGACCAAAAGAGTATTGCAAGTGAACAAGATTCAATTGCAAGTTCCGCAGCCTCAGCAGGCAACAGCTCCGCAGCCAGCGAAGCACAATCAAAGGCATCAGAAGCAGCTAAGAAGGCAAGTGAAGATGCCGATATTGCTAAGAGTGCTGCTTCAACCGCATCAGATGCACAATCAGCAGCCTCAAGTGCCGCTTCAACTGCTTCATCAGCAGCAAGTGCTGCAGAAAGTGAAGCAGGTGTAATTGATGTAACACCATATGAACCTAAAGCATCAAGCTCAGCCTCAGTAGCTTCAAGTGCTGCAGATGTTGCAAAGAGCAACGCAAGTTCCGCAGCATCAAATGCCTCAAACGCCTCAAGTGCAGCATCAGCCGCATCATCAGCTGCAGAAAAGAACTCAGCAGCTAAGAGTGATGCCGACAAGGCCAGCTCAGCAGCAAGTGTAGCTTCATCCGCAGCTCAAAAAGCTTCAAGTGCCGCTTCAACTGCTTCATCAGCAGCGAGTGATGCTAAGGACCAAAAGAGTATTGCAAGTGAACAAGATTCAATTGCAAGTTCCGCAGCCTCAGCAGGCAACAGCTCCGCAGCCAGCGAAGCACAATCAAAGGCATCAGAAGCAGCTAAGAAGGCAAGTGAAGATGCCGATATTGCTAAGAGTGCCGCAAGTGAATCATCAAGTGCAGCCTCAACAGCAAGTTCAGCTTCATCAACAGCATCATCAGCAGCCAGTGAAGCAACTTCAATCGCTAATAGCTCAGCTTCAAGTGACTACGCAAGTCAAGCAAGTTCTGCAGCTAGTGAAGCAGGTAGCCACGCAAGTGATGCTTCAAGCTCATCAAGCAACGCATCAAGCGCAGCTAGCGAAGCCAAGAGCAATGCAGATAAGGATCCAAACAATTCTAAAGCAAGCTCAGCAGCCTCAAAGGCCAGCTCAGCTGCTTCAACAGCATCATCAGCCGCAAGCGAAGCTTCAAGTGCCGCAAGTGATGCATCAAGCGCAGCATCAAAAGCCTCAAGTGCACAAAGTGCTGCCTCAAGTTACGCAAGTGAAGGCAACTCAAGTGCCGCAAGTTCAGCAGAATCAGAAGCTAAGAGTGCCGCAAGTCAAGCTAAGAAGGATGATTCAGTAGCAAGCTCAGCAGCTTCAAAGGCCAGCTCAGCTGCTTCAACTGCTTCATCAGCCGCAAGCGAAGCTTCAAGTGCCGCAAGTTCAGCTTCATCATCAGCAACTCCAGGTTCAAGCTCAGCTTCAAGTGATTACTCAAGTGCCGCAAGTTCCGCAGCAAGCGAAGCAGGTAGCCATGCCAGTGATGCTTCAAGTTCATCAAGCAACGCATCAAGCGCAGCTAGCGAAGCCAAGAGTAATGCAGACAAGGATCCAAACAATTCTAAAGCAAGTTCCGCAGCTTCAACCGCCTCAAGCGCAGCAAGCGAAGCATCATCCGCAGCCTCAACTGCCTCAAGTGCTGCTAGTGATGCCTCAAGCGCAGCATCAAAAGCCTCAAGTGCACAAAGTGCTGCCTCAAGTTACGCAAGTGAAGGTAACTCAAGTGCCGCAAGTTCAGCAGAATCAGTAGCATCAAGTGCTGCAAGTCAAGCTAAGAGCGATGATTCAGTAGCATCAAGTGCTGCCTCAAAGGCCAGCTCCGCAGCCTCAACTGCCTCATCAGCAGCCAGCGAAGCCTCAAGTGCCGCAAGTTCAGCTTCATCATCAGCAACTCCAGGTTCAAGCTCAGCTTCAAGTGATTACGCAAGTCAAGCAAGCTCAGCAGCTAGCGATGCTAAGAGTCACGCAAGTGATGCCTCAAGCTCAGCTTCAACAGCCTCAAGTGCTGCAAGTCAAGCTAAGAGTAACGCAGATAAGAATCCTACTGATTCAGCAGCTAAGAGTGATGCAGATAAAGCAAGCTCAGCAGCCTCAAAGGCCAGTTCCGCAGCATCAACAGCTTCATCCGCAGCCAGTGATGCCTCAAGTGCCGCAAGTTCAGCAGAATCAGTAGCATCAAGCGCAGCAAGTCAAGCTAAGAAGGATGATTCAGTAGCAAGCTCAGCAGCTAGCGAAGCAAGTTCTGCAGCTTCAACTGCTAGTGAAGCTTCAAGCGCCGTAAATGATGACTTAAACCCATCAAGTGCTGCAAGTTCAGCTGCAACTAATGCTGGTAAATATGCTTCTGAAGCTTCAAGCTCAGCAAGTGTAGCAAGCAGTGCTGCATCAGTAGCATCATCTGCAGCCGCAACTGATCCAACTAACTCACAAGTTGCAAGTGATGCTGTAGTAGCATCATCAGCTTCAAGTGTAGCATCATCCGCAGCTTCAACTGCTTCAAATGCAGCTAGTGCCGCTTCATCAGCTGCTTCAGAAGCTAATAAGGCTCAACAAGAAGCTGACAGTTACGCAAAAGAAGGTAATTCAAGTGCCGCAACTTCAGCTCATGCTAAAGCTCAAAGCTATGCAAGTGATGCTAAGAGCGATGAATCAGTAGCTTCAAGTGCTGCTTCAGTAGCAAGTTCCGCAGCAGAAGTAGCTAAGAAAGCTGCCGATGACGCTGAAAAGACTGCTCAAGCTGATCAACACCAAGACGACCAAAATACCGGTGATAACACTAATAATAATCCTCAACAACCTACTGATAACAATAATGGTAAGTCAGATAACAATAACTCTGGTAAAGACACCAAGGATAATGGTAATAAGAAGGATAACGGTAAGAGCAACCAAGGTAACAAAGATACTAATAAAGGCACTAACGCTGAGAACCACACAGGTAAGGGAGATAATAACAAGGGTACTGGTGCAAACCAATCAGCTCCTGTAATTACCAATAATCCTACAAACTTTGCTGGTAACAACGCAGGCGATTCCCTATTAGACACTGTACGTCCATTAAGCCAAGAAGCAGAAGCATTGGCTGAAGAAGGTTACGTAGTTACTGTAGGACCTCACGGACAAATTATTGATTCTTACCCAGCTGCAGATGGTCAAGGTATGATTATCTATGTAGATGCAAATGGTAATGTAATCGGTAAGGTCAAAGTAGCTAGATCTGGTAAATTACCACAAACTGGTGCAAAGGATAATAAAGCTGGAATCTTTGGTTTAGCTTTAGCTTCAATTGCTGGATTCTTCGGATTAGCAGCAGGTAAGAAGCGTAAAAAGAATGACTAATAGATAAAATAAACTGACAATTAGTTTTATAGCTTTGCAACCATAATAAAAAGCCTCGAAATTCAATACGAATTTCGAGGCTTTTTTTACATATAATTACTTAATCTTTATTTATTAATTATTTTTATTCAAAAATTTGGGGTGAAGTTTAGGGTACCCAAATTAAACAAACAACAAAACTCATGAAGAGGACAATTACACAAACTCACATTGTTAAACTACTGCTACCAATATTAGTTAAAATTGGTAATAAAAATGTTCTGACAGCTGCACCAATACAACTAGTAGTAATACAAGTCCCCACACCTTTATCACGTACTTTGATATCAAATAGTTCAGTTGGATATGATGCAATAAAGCCAAGTGTCCAATAGATTAAAAGTTGAGTTTGTTTTTTACTATCTTCTCCTTGAAGAAGGCATTCTCTACTGTATAATCAACGGCAAGCATTAAACCTGTACCTACTCTTAGTAAAAAGGTTAAAAATAAGTTACTGGTAAAAAGACTTAGAGCAGAAAATAGTGGTAATACATACATATTAATCATTAACATGCGTCGGCGTCCGATCGATTGGTCTTGAATTGTTGAATCACCCATAAAAATAAATAAGAAATTTTTCTTATTTATGTAATAATCCCTCCTAAATTTAAAAAAAGCTAATATAACTACCTTAACAAAAAAAGGATAGGATACAAAAAACAGTCTGGTAATTACCAGACTGTTCGATTAATGCTTAATAGTTTTTAGGATATGATTGAATAAGGAAAAGGAAGCTTCTAGAAACATCCCGGCTGCCATTAAATACATTGCCGGCATCATTTTATTACTAAAAGTTAAAAAAGCAGTTATTGCATATAATAGAACAAAGAATATATTTTTAAGCACTAATCTTCAACCTTTCTAATTTTTCCGGCAGCAATTGGTAAAGTAGTATGTGGATCATAAGACATTACAGTACCTTGAACACTTGCTGGAAGTTTCATTGATTCAGGAATACCATGAACATAAACTACACGCTTATCTAATTGAAGATCTGGTGTATTAAAGGCCTTTTTAAAGGAAGCTTGCAATTCTTTGAGGGGTACATCAATTTCATATTCATAATGACCAGAACCATCGGCAACGGGATAACCATCATGAGGAATATTCATTTTATGAGGAGCATTATCTAATGGAACCATTGTGGTGCCAGAAAAAGGTTCAGTCTCTGGTAAATCGATGTAGCCATCGTGATTGGTGTCTGCTGCCACTGTAGGAACTTTAGCATCTTTACCATCAGGAAAGCCATGAAAATGTTCCCAATGTTCAATGTTTTTAGGTGTATCAAACATTTCAACATGGATATGTAAATTATCACCATTTTCAATAAATTCAGCCGTTCCATGTGGAACACAGCCAATTTTTTCTTCGTTTAAGGGTTTAATTTCAGCAATATATTTAGCCATTGTCATTCCTCCGTTTATCTTTAACTTATGGTTTTAGTATAATTAATTTGATGGAAATAAAATTGATCTAAGTCAAGAAAAGAGAAAAATATGCATGATCCGGAAAAATGTTTAAGTAAAGTGGAAATTTTTAAAACTTTACCTCATGAAATTAAAGAAAAATTAGTATCAACATCTAAGCATCAGCAACATTATCATGCTGGAAGTCTAATTAAAAGAGCCGATGAAGATAGTGGCTTGATTGTAATAGATCAGGGAAAGGCAAAAGTTTTCAGTTTAGATGAAGATGGCAATGAAGTAGTATTAAATATTTTAAAAATGGGAGAAATTGAAGGCGAAGGAGAACTATTTGGTGAAAATAAAACTAATACTTGGATTGAAGCACTAGAAGAGACAGCTGTGTGCAGTATTGATCGAAATAAATTTCAGAATTTTTTACAGGATAATCCTGGAGTAGCCATAAAATTATTAAATAATTTTGGTGAAAAAATAGTGCAAATTCAGCGACACGAAGTCTTAAAATCTGCTTTTAGTGCTAAAGAAAGAATTTGGGAATATTTAAAAGATCAAAGTATTGCACGAGGGCAAAAGGAAATAATCCTAACTTTAAAGAAAAAGGATTTGGCTGCTTATTTAGGTATTTCAGCAGAAACTTTTTCTCGGCAATTAAAGGTGTTAGAAAAGGAAGGTAGATTAAGAGTTAAAGGTAGAAAAATTGAGCTAAAAAAAAGAGCGTTTAATTAAACGCTCTTTTTTGAGATTAAAATTTAAAAGTTCGGTGATAAATTGGGTCTATTCGATGATCAAGATAAGCACCTTTTTGAGGCGTGATTTCTAGAATTCTTAGTTCTTGCTTAGCCTGTTCTAAATTATCTTTATAGATTTCATTAAGATAGGGATTTTTTTCAAAGACTTCATCTAAATATTGATGATCAATATTTTTGATAGTAGCAGTTAATGAAAAACCACACGAATCCATTGTACCATTACCTTTATAGCCATTTACTTCAATATTAGGATTATTTATTAAGCACTTAAAGAGAGGATTCTTAACTGAAGTAGTCATATACAACTTCATATCTTTGACCATTAACATATCACATACTTGAGCAGTAGGATTTCCAATAGAATTTACGCTGGAAACAACCGCATTATGGATTTCATCAACAATAAAATCTAAAAACTCTTGATTAGTGGTGTTATCGTTCAAAATACTAACTACCATAATTGACTCCTTAATAACTATTAAAACTAGGCACCAGCAATTTTAGTCTTGTTAAGTAAAAGTGAGCTTGTTACTACTGAAACTGAAGAAAAGGCCATTGCGAGTGCTGCAAATTCGGGACTTAAGGTGAAACCAATGCCAACAAAGATTCCCGCTGCAATTGGAATACCAATAGTATTATAGATTAAAGCCCAGAATAAGTTCAATTTAATTCGATTAAAGGTTTTTTTAGAAAGATCTAAGGCACGGACAACACCCAAAGATCATTTTGAACTAGAACGATACCACCGGCATCGATCGCAATATCTGTTCCTGACCCCATAGCAATCCCTACATCAGCTGTTGAAAGAGCAGGGGCATCATTTATCCCATCTCCGACAAAAGCAACTGTAGCACCATTTTTTTGCAATTCTTGAATATGAGTAGCTTTTTCGTTTGGCATTACGCCAGCAATAACCTGATCAATACCTACTTCTTCAGCAATTGCATGAGCTACTATCTCATTATCACCAGTTAACATGATAGTACGCAAACCACGAGCCTTTAATTCGGTGATTGCTTTTTTAGCACTTTCTTTTGGAATATCTTGAATTGCGATCAGACCAATAATTTCATTATTTAAGCCAACATAAACTACTGTCTTAGCTTCGTTTTGGAGCTGAGCAGACTTTTGAGAAAGATCTTTAGAGATAGGGATATTAGCTAGAAGTCGTGAACTTCCAACGAAGGCATTTTTCCCTTCAAAGCTGGCTTTAACGCCTTTACCTTCTAGAGTGGCAAACTCCTCTACTGCTTGCAGAGTGATATTATTTGCCTTAGCTTTTTTTAAAATTGCACTAGCAAGAGGGTGTTCAGAAGATTCTTCTAGGCTAGCTGCAATTTTAAGCACTAGGGCTTCATCACCAACAATATCAGTGACTTGGGGTTTACCAACAGTGATAGTACCAGTTTTATCAAAAACAACAGTATCTAACTTGCTAACTTCTTGTAATACTTCACCATTCTTGATTAAAACACCCATTTTAGCGCTACGAGCAGTACCAACCATTAAAGCAGTTGGAGTAGCAAGTCCGAGGGCACAAGGACAGGCAATCACCACAACAGCTACAGCAAATAGCATTGCTTCGACTGCAGTAGCACCTAAGAAGCTAAACCAAATAATGAAGGTTAAGATAGCAATGATCATAACAGTGGGCACAAAGATGTTAGAAATTTTATCGGTTAGGTTTTGAATTGGAGCATGGCTAGTTTGTGCTTTTTTAACTAAATCAACAATCTGGGCCAACATGGTATCGGAACCAACTTTGGTGGCTTTAAAAGTAATTACACTATTGGTATTAATCGTAGAGCCAACCACAGTATCACCAACTTGTTTTTCTACTGGCATACTTTCACCAGTTACCATTGATTCATCTAAATGAGATATTCCCTGGGTAATAACTCCATCGACGGGTACTTTTTCACCTGGCTTCACTCTAATCAAGTCCCCGACTTGAACTTGATCAAGAGGAGTTTTAACAAACTTGCCATCTTTTAAAACTTCTGCGTATTTTGCTTGTAGTCCCATTAATTTGCCTAAAGCATCGGATGCATTGTCGTGCATTTTTTCTTCCATTGCGTCGCCTAGTAAGACAAAGACGGTAACAAAGGCGGCACTTTCAAAGTAAACTGGACGATCGGTGAACATTGCAAAGATACTATAGAAATAAGCAACAGCAGTACCAGTAGCAACCAAAGTGTTCATATTAGCACTATGCTTTTTAAAAGCAGCCCAGGCACTTTTCCAGTACGGGAGAGCAGAGATAGCCATGATGATTGTAGTTGTAATTAAGGCAATCCAATTATAGTATGGCATTATCCAGTGAAATGGCATCGCAAACATTTGGACTAACATGGGAATTGAAAGAATAAATGATATCCAAAAACGTTTAATATTTGAAAGCTTCATTATTTTACAATTACCTTTCCATGAAACATATCCATCCCACAAGCAAAGTCATAAGTTCCAGGCTTATCGGTGGGAATATTAACGGTAACTTCTTTTTTACCATTAAGATCATCATGAATATCTAAATCCTTGAAATTTAATTGATCTAAACAACCTAGATTTCCTTTGGGAATAAATTTAATTTGGGCAGGTTTACCCTCTTTAAATTCAATCGTATCAGGCTTATAACCATGGTTTTCTGCTGAAACAATTACTTTTTTTACTTGATTTTTAGAAAAAATGCTCATTTGACTAGGTCCTTTCTTATTTCACAATAACTTTTCCATGGAACATATCCATACCACAAGCAAAGTTGTAAGTACCGACTTTATCTGTGGGAATATTCACACTTGTGACAGGTTGTTTAGTTAAATCCTCATTGACTCCTAATTGCTCAAAAACAACGTGTGATAAGCAAGCAGTAGAATCTTTTAAATCAAAGTTTACCTGCGCAGGAACACCCTTTTTTAAGACGACTGTAGAAGGAGAGTACCCACCATTAACAATGATCGTAGCTGTTTGTTCGTCGTTGACGATGACTGAATCTTGGGCATTTTCTTTGTGTGGACCAAAAAACCACCAAAGAATAAAGGCAATAAGAATAACACCAACGATTATTGAAATAATTTGTCCGATTCCCATAATTTACCTCCTAACAATTAACATTTTCTTTTAAACAATTGCATGCTACTACTTCAGGGGCAGTCGGCATTTTCTTATCAATTTCTGACTTAATTTTTTCTAGATCTGCTTTTGAAATAGGAGAGTCTTTAACTAAGTTAAAAATGACATCTCCCTTATTCATATTGCAGATTCGATTTAAAAGCTCTTTGGTGGCATCAAACATCATATCTGTTTGAGTAACAGTAGGGAGATAAAGAAAACCTCTACCATCTTGTTTGGCTTCGAGGAGACCTTTTTTAGTTAATCTACGAATTAAAGTTTTTATTGAAGAATCAGACCAAGTTTTTTTAGCTTGAATTTGGTCGATGATCTCTTTGGTGTGGGCTTGCTTTAAAGTCCAGATAATACGCATAATTTCCCATTCAGCATCAGAAATATCTGTACTTGATAATTTCTCTTTTTCCATGACTTGCTCCTTTCGTTTACAATTGTAATCATAATTAATAAGTTTACATTTGTCAACGATAAAACTTTAAAAAAACCATCTAGAACTTACTAGATGGTTAAAAACTAAATCAAAATACCATTACAGTGATCAATTTCATGTTGAATTACTTCAGCAGTAAAATCAGAGAATTGTTGCTCATGAGTTTCAAAATTTTCGTTTTGGTATTTTACGGTAATATTCTTAAAGCGTTTGGTAGCTCTTTGTCCACTAAGAGAAAGACAACCTTCTTGGGTAAGATATTCGTCTGAAGCCGCAATAATTGTAGGATTAAGCATAACTATGGGTAAAGGGCCAATAAAGAGGGCAATAATCCGTTTGTGTTGGCCAATCATATTAGCTGCTAGGCCAGCAGCCTTATTTTTGTTAGCTAGTAAAGTATCTTTTAAATCTTGAGCAATTGTTAAATCTGCTTGTTTAGCAGGAGTCGATTTTATACTTAAGGTTAATTGATTATGAATAATGTTTTGTTGAGTCATTTTTACCCCATATTTGTGATTAAGAAAAAGATGATAAAGAGAACAAATAAAAAGTACATCATTGGTGAAACTTCTTTATAGCGCTTAGAAGCAATCATAGTAATAGGATAGGCAATCATTCCTAAAGCTAGACCGTCAGAAATAGAGTAAGTTAGTGGCATACCAACTACTACTAAGAATGATGGAAAAGCAATTTCAAATTTATCCCAATTAATATATTTCAAATTTCCAGCCATTAAAACTCCAACAATAATTAAAGCAGGAGCAGTAACTGTTGTTGGAATAACAGCAAGTAAAGGACTAAAAATCATGGCAATCAAGAAAAAGATCCCAACGAAAATAGCTGTTAAACCAGTTCTACCACCCATGGCAATTCCAGCACTAGATTCTACTGAAGTACCAAGAGGAGCAGTTCCTAAAACTGAACCTTCAACCATAGCAAGTGAGTCTGAAAGAAAAGCTTTTCCAATGTGAGGGATTTTTCCGTTTTTATCTACCATACCAGCTTGCTGAGTCATTCCAATTAAGGTACCAGCAGTATCAAAGAAAGTTACTAATAGGAAAGTAACCACTACCATCCATAATTGGGCTGTATTAATGTCTTGAAGGTGGAAAACAGCTTGACCAAAAGTAGGCTTGATAGATGGGGGAGCAGAGATAATTCCTTTAGGCATTGGAATTTGATTAATGGCAATGCCAAAACCAGCAGTAACAATCATCCCAATAAAAATAGAACCAGGAACCTTAGCTGCCATTAAAATGACAGTTAAAATAAGACCAAACAAGGTAATCCAAATTTCAGGATTGTTAAAACTACCTAGCCCTACTAAAGAAGACTTATTATCAACAATAATTTTTCCGTTCTGAAGACCAATAAAGGCAATAAATAGACCGATTCCGGCAGAAATAGCATATTTTAAATCTTGTGGAATTGCATCGACGACTTTTTCACGCAATTTAAGCACAGTAATTAAAATAAATAAAATTGAAGCAACTAGTACAGAAGCAAGGGCAGTTTCCCAGGAAATACCCATCCCTACACAGACGTTGTAAGCAAAAAAGGCAGCACTGCCTAAAGTAGGTGCAAGGGCAATGGGATAGTTAGCAATTAGTCCCATCAATAGACAACCAATTGCAGTAGCAATTGCAGTTACGGTAAAGGCTGCGCCTTTGTTAATACCAGCTGCATGTAAGATATTTGGGTTAACAAATAGGATGTAGGAGAGACTGACAAACGTAGTTAAAGCAGCAATTAACTCACGTTTAACAGTGGTATGAGCATCCGATAAATGAAAGAATTTTTCTAACATTTTCAATTTCCTCCGAATTATTAAAATTTATAAAGAACTTTGTTCTAAAGTGTAGCACAGAAATTGCATCATACCAGAACTTTTTTGCAAAAATAAAAAGTCTGACATAAGTCAGACTTTAAAATTAGTCATTATTTGTAAGTCGTACATATTCTTGAAGTTGAGCAATAGTGAAATATGGTAAATGGTGTTCAGCGGCAAATTCCTTTAAGTAAGGACGACGAGCCATAGTACCATCTGGCTTGATTATTTCACAAATATAAGCAACTTCTGGCTCTCCAGCTAAGCGGGTTAAAGTAATGGATGCTTCAGTATGACCATTACGTTCTAAGACGCCGCCATCTTTAGCAATTAGTGGGAAAATATGTCCCGGTCTAAAGAAATCTTTTGGTTTAGAATTTTCGTCTGCTAGATGCTTAATAGTTAAAGCACGATCAGCAGCTGAAATTCCCGTAGTGGTGTCTTTGTAATCCACACTAACAGTAAAGGCTGTTCCGTAAGGATCAGTGTTATCACCAACCATTGGGTTTAAGTTTAAGCGTTTAGCAACTGATGTACCTACAGGTGCACATAAAAGTCCGCGGGCATTTTTGATAATAAAGTTAACATTCTCAGCAGTAACCTTACTGCCTAGGCCAATCATATCACCTTCGGCTTCACGATCTTCATCATCAGCTACGATAACTAAACCACCGTTTTTCATCCATTCAATTGCGTCTTTAATATTGTTCATTTCTTGAGTTGTCATCAATAATCTCTCCTTTAATTAGTACACTTGATTGTTATTTGTTAAAAGATAGATTATGTGGTGTCATAACAAGATTTAGTAATGAATTTAGCTAAAAATAATGTAAAGTAATATGGCTTACATCTCTCCTTTATCAATCTAATTCAATATATTAAATTAAGTTAAAATAATTGTCAATTACGACTTATTTTATATTAAGTACCCACATAAAGATGATAAAGATGACGAATAAAGCCCACATTACAGGGGAAACTTCTTTTCCACGACGAGCAGAAACCATTGCAATTGGGTAAGTAATCATTCCCCAAGCTAAGCCGTCAGAAATGGAATAGGTAAGTGGCATCCCAATTAAAATTAGAAATGCTGGTACTGCAATTTCCAATTTTTCCCAGTGAATTTGGGCAGTATTTTGAGCCATTAAGACACCAACGATAATTAAAGCTGGGGCAGTGACTTGAGTGGTAAAAATCCCAAGTAAAGGACTAAAAATCATTGAGATCAAAAAGAAAATAGCAACGAAAACAGCCGTTAAACCAGAACGACCACCTACTGCAATTCCGGCACTTGATTCTACGAAAGCTCCAACTGGTGAAGTACCAAAAATTGAACCAAAGAGCATGGCGGTAGAATCAGATGCTAAGGCTTTACCAACACGTGGCATTTTATTATTTTTCATTAAGCCAGCTTGTTGTGCCAAACCAATTAAGGTTCCTGCAGTATCAAAGAAAGTAACTAATAAGAAGGTAAGAACAACAATCCACATTTGTAAGGTATTGATATCTTTAACGTGAAAAATAGCTTGCCCAAAAGTTGGAGCTAAACTTGGTGCTAAAGAAACAAATTTATGAGGGAGAGCAATTTGACCAGTACAAATACCAAAAATTGAGCCGGCAATCATTCCAATAAAAATTGCTCCCGGTACACCTAAAATCATTAAGACTATAGTTACTAATAATCCAAAGATAGTAATCCAAACTAAAGGATTATCTAGGGAACCAAGACCAACTAAGGTCGAGCTGTTTTTAACAATTAGGCCACCATCTTGTAATCCTAAAAAGGCGATGAAGAGACCAATACCTGCTGAGATAGCATATTTTAAGTCTTGAGGAATAGCATCAATAATTAATTCACGTAATTTGAATAAGGTAATTAGAATAAAAATAATTGATGCAACAAAGACTGAAGCTAGCGCAGTTTGCCATTTCACATGCATTCCAATACATACGGTATAAGCAAAGAAGGCATTAATTCCTAGCGCCGGTGCTTCACCAATTGGATAATTAGCAACAATTCCCATAATGGCTGTACCTAAAGCAGCTGCTAAAGCAGTAGCGGTAAAAACCGCACCTGTTGGCATGCCACTTGCACCTAAGACACTTGGGTTAACAAATAGGATATAAGACATACTAATAAAAGTAGTTAATCCAGCTAAAAACTCGGTTCGAACGTTAGTACCTAACGTATCTAATTTAAAATATCTATTTAAAAAGTTCATTTTATCTCCATATCGAACATAATGTTCGTGTTCTATAATAATTTTAGGACTTTTTAAGTTTATCATTCATATAAACTGATGTAAATACGAATTATAAGTAATAGGGATCAAAAATGTGAAAAAGATTACAAGCTTTATTAGTAAAATTATTTGTAAAAAGATGATATAACAAGTTTGAAGGATGAAGGAAAGAGGGTTTTTATAATGACAGTTTATTACAAAGGATTTCCTCAAAGTACAAGAGAAAAGAAATTAAACATTGTAAACTTAAATGAATTAGAAAACGAAGCAAAATATTTAATTCCAGAAGCTGCATATTACTACATTGCTAGTGGTTCAGAAAATGAATGGACTTGGCGCAATAATACTCAAGCTTTTAATCATTTTCAAATTGTTCCAAGAGCATTAACTAATCGTTCAAATCCAAGTACTGATACTACTTTTATGGGTATGGATTTGAAGACTCCAGTTATGATCAGTCCAATTGCATGTAATGGTATTGCTCATGCAGAAGCTGAAGTTGATGTAGCTAAGGGTGCAAAAGCAGCTGGTGCCCTTTATAGTATGAGTACTTATGCTAATAAGAGTGTTGAGGATGTCCAAGAAGCTGTTGGTAAGTCACCAAGATTTTTCCAATTATATTTAAGTAAAAACTGGGACTTTAATAAAATGGTAATTACTGATGCTCTTAAAGCTGGATTTAGTGGCTTCTTCTTAACGGTTGATGCTACTGTTAGTGGTTACCGTGAAGCTAACTTACGTACCCACTTTACCTACCCAGTTCCATTAGCATTCTTTAACAAGTGGTCTGGTGGTAAAGGTGAAGGTCAAAGTGTAGCTGAAATGTACGCTTCTTCAGCTCAAAAGATCGGCCCAGAAGATATTAAGAAGATTAAGGAAATTGCCGGCGCTGATGTGCCTGTCTTTGTAAAGGGTGTTGAATGTGCTGAAGATGCCTTTTACGCAGTTGGTGCTGGTGCTGATGGTATTGTTGTTTCTAACCACGGTGGTCGTCAATTAGATGGTGGTCCAGCAACTATTGATGTTTTACCTGAAATTGCTAAAGAAGTTCACCACAGTGATCACCGTGTTCCAATTATTTTGGATTCTGGTGTTCGTCGTGGTTCACACGTATTTAAGGCATTAGCACTAGGTGCTGACTTAGTTGGTATTGGTCGTCCATACTTATACGGCTTAGCATTAGGTGGTGCTCAAGGTGTTGAATCAGTAATTGATCAATTGAACAAGGAATTATTAATTGATATGCAATTAACTGGCTGCAAGACCATTGAAGATGTTAAACACGCTAAGATTGATCACATTTCTTACAGTGCTGATTGGGGCGTTTCTTCAACTAGTCCTAGCGTCATGAAACCTTACCCTGTAACCAAAGAAAATCAAATTGAAAAGGGTAGCGAAGCTGACGCTGAATCAGGTGCTTCAGAACACGAATAAAGATTAGAGATTTAAAAAGATTAAGAATATAAAAAAACAGAGCTGAGTTTCAGCTCTGTTTTTTTGTTGTAGTAAATTAAGCATCAAGGGTAAGATCATCTAATTTTTTATCCCAATCTGCTGGTAGTTTCCCAATTTCTTTAAGTTTAAGGACAATTTGATCGATAACTTTCTCACGATCAGCCTCATTTGCCATAAAGTCATACTTATCTCCATCAATAGTCATTTTTGGAGAATAGTCATACTTTTCATACCATGGCTTATAGTAGCGTAATAAACGTTTGTAGTAATCTTCTAAAGTAGGATCATAACTCAGTTGTTCATAGTTACGACCACGTTTTTGAATTCGCTTAATCATCGTATCGTAAGAAACATCAATATGAACTAATAAATCTGGATGTTCTTTAGGCATACGATCTAATTCAGACATCATATTATTTAGTAATTCATAATATGTATCTACTTCTTCTTTGGTGGCACGTCCAATGTCAGCATTCATTTGGAAGAAAAGAGCGTCTTCATAAATTGAACGATCAAGCACATTATTATCGTCCTCTAAAGCATGCTTAATACTTTGGAAACGTGTATTTAAGAAATAAACTTGCAATAGAAATGCGTATTTTTCTGGATTTTCATAAAATAATGGCAATACAGGGTTGTCGTCTACACTTTCGTAAAAAGGTTTAGTATTTAAATATTTAGACAAAATTCCTGTAAGACTGGATTTACCGGCTCCAATAGGCCCGCTCAATACAATAACTGTCATCACGATCCTTCTTTTTATAACTCTTCTATAGATTAAAGATTACCAAGCTCTTTTAGTTTAGCATCAATCATTTTAATTACTTCTTTTTTGGCATTTTCATCTACAACAAAATCGTATTTATCACCATCAATAGCCATTTTTGGAGATTCGTCATAAGCTTCATACCAAGGCTCATAATATTTAATGAGTCGTTCATAATAAGCCTTTAAACTGGGATCAGTTGATAGCTGCTCAAATGAACGGCCACGTTTTTGAATCCGTTTAAGCATTGTATCTAATGAAACATGAATATAAATTAATAAATCTGGCTTTTTAGATGGGTTACCAGGCGTTTCAGCCATCATATTATGGAGAAGATTATCGTAAATTTTAAATTCGGTAGCGTCGGCGATATTGCTGTCTACATTCATTTTAAAAAATAGTGCGTCTTCATAAATTGAACGATCAGACACAGCATTCTTTTCTTGAACAGCCTGATTAATCTGAGCTAAACGGTGATTTAAGAGATAGACATTTAATAAAAATGTGTAATGGGACATGTCTTTATAATATAAAGGCAAAACAGGATTACTATCTACACCTTCATAGAATCCTTGAGTTCCCAAATGTTCAGCTAGAATACCTGTTAAACTGGATTTGCCGGCTCCAATCGGCCCACTCAATACTATAACTGTCATCACGTTCTTTCTATACAATATATTGTTTGCCTTACTAGTTTATTCCAAGATGTAGTGGGTAAACAAGAAAAATTTTAATTTTGTTCCACGAAAAAAAGTCAAGGCTTAACCCGACTTTTTTGAAAAAATATTTTGTTACTGTTTGTGAAAAATTAAGAAATATTATTTTATTTGCTGTATTTTTAGCTTAATTTGTCTGCTGCAAGTGGATCACAAATTATTGTTACATCTGGATGATCTTGTAAAATTGATGCAGGAACTTTTTCAGTAACAGGTCCTTCGATCATAGCCTTAATTGCATCTTGTTTTGCCTTGCCAAATGCTAATAGGACAATCTTTTTACTATGCATAATTGATTTAATTCCCATACAAATTGCTTTGCGTGGAACGTCTTCAATTTTATCAAAAAATCTCGAATTTGCCTTGATAGTATTCTGAGATAATTCAACCACATGAGTTAAGCTACCAAAAGGAGTGCCAGGTTCATTAAAAGCGATATGCCCATTGCGTCCAATTCCTAAAATTTGAATATCTATTGGATTTTCTTCAATTATTTTGTTGTAGCGTTTTACTTCCTCATCAAGATTTTTAGCAAGGCCATTAGGGATATATGAGTGTTTGAATGGTTTTTTATCAAATAAGTGTTGCTGCATAAAGTAGTGATAACTTTGTTTATTATCTGGAGCTAAACCATAATATTCGTCTAGGTTAATGCTGAATATGTCTGAAAAATCGAGATCACTGTGTACCATTTTGGAATATAAAGGAAGTGGAGAGGATCCAGTGGCTAAGCCAAGTACTTTGGCACCATTGGCCATACCGTTTTTGATAATTTCAAAAGCTTTGTCGCCACCTTCAATATTATTCTTTGTAATCATAAGCTTCATAATATAACCTCCTTATTGGTATAGTCCATCATAAGCTGAAAAATTACCCTAGTCAATACAAGCGGTTACATTATGTTGAAGGTAATCTTTTTGCTACAATTAACGTGAGGTGAGGCTAATGGCTAAACAATTTGAAGATTTAAATTTACCTAAAATGGGAATGGGTACCTGGAACATTGGTGGTAATCCAGGTCAAAGAAAAGAAGAAATCGCTGCTCTACGTTATGGGATTGATAATGGTATTAGCATAATTGATACAGCTGAGATGTATGGGGCAGGAAAAAGTGAAAGTTTAATCAAAAGTGCAATTAAAGGTTATGATCGAAGTAAATTATTTCTAATTTCTAAATTTTACCCATATCATGCTACTCCGGCCTTAGAAAGAGAGAGTTTAGAAAAGAGTTTACAGAGACTTGGTACTGACTATCTTGATCTTTATTTATTGCATTGGCGTGGGCCCACACGTTTATCTGATACTGTAGCTGGTCTTCAAGCATTACAAAAAGAGGGTCTAATTAAATACTGGGGTGTTTCAAATTTTGATACAGAGGATATGAAAGAACTTTTTGCACTTCCAGGAGGAAGTGAATGTTTCGTAAATGAAGATTTATATAATTTGGAACAGCGAGGAATAGAGTATGATTTGCTTCCATGGCAGGTAAAAAATAAGGTTAATTTTATTGGTTATTCTCCTTTTAATTCAGGCGATGGTAATACTATGCGGATTACCAAAAACTTGAAATTAGTAGCTAGAAATCATCAAGCTACACCTCATCAAATTATGTTGGCATGGACCATTCAAGGAGAGAATATGATATCAATACCTAAAGCAGGGAAAATTAATCATATGAAAGAAAATATTGCAGCTTTAGATATTAAATTAACTCAAGAAGATTTAAAATTATTAAATGCTGATTTTCCACCACCAACTAGTAAACAACCATTAGCATCTATTTAATTATCAACTTAGCAAAAATGCAGCTCCTTATGGAGCTGCATTTTTAGTTGAAGGAATTTTTATTTTACCATTAATTATTTTAAGACGAGCTTTTTGTGCTGCATCCCAAGCTTTATTAGAGATATTTGGCGAATTTGTGATATATACACCATTATTTTGTAGATTATAAGTTAGATTCTTTCCTCCAGGGAAATTTCCTTTAAGAGAATCCTGGGCCACGTTAGCAACAGCTTGATCCATTGCTTTAACAACTGAAGTTAAAGTGAAATTAGATGCTTGCTGGCCCTTTGCATAGTAATTTCCTAGTTGTTGTTGATTGGTATCAACGCCAATTACAAAAACCTTATTGTTTACGGGTTGAGCTTCATTGGTTAATTTAACGGCTTGAAAAACTCCGGTACCACTTTTTCCACTTGCTTGAAAAATGATATCAGCCTTCTTATTGATTAGGTTAAGAGTTAATTCTTTTGCTTTAGCTGTTTTAGAAAAACTATCTGTATAACTGTTCAAAAAGTTAATATTCTTATGAAGTTTTTTGGCGCCAGCTTTAATTCCTAATTCAAATCCAGTTTGATAATTAAGAGTAGCTTTATTTTGTTCACCACCAATAAAGCCAATTGTATTAGTTTTAGTTGTATAAGCTGCAACAATACCGGCTAAATAAGCTGCTTGTTCATTATTGAAATTAATTGATGCGACATTTTTTTGATGAGAAATAGTTCCATCAATAATTACAAAGTTATGATGAGGATTATCTTTAGCTGCTTGGCTAATATCAGTTTTTAAATTTGGACCTATGCTAAAAATTGTTTTGAAGTTTTTATTAATTGCTGTTTGAATTGCTGCCTTAGTCGTTGACGTAGTAACAAAATATTGGTAGCCATTATTGCCTTGTATAAGATGATTATTTTCACCATATTGCTTAAGTCCTTGCCAAGCTGAGTAATTATACGAGTGATCATTAATTGTATTATTATCTGTAACCAAAGCAACAGTTTTATTATCAGTTTTGTTGTTTGAATGTGAAGCTGATTTTTGGTGACTGCAGGCAGTAAGCGTAAAAATTAATAGTAAAAGCCCAATAAAAGTAAGAGCAAACCTTATTGAATTAACTTTTTTCTTCATAACTTTCCTTCATTTGCGATGTTAGATTGATTTTAACGTTTTTAAATTAACAAGTGGTTTTTAATTTGTCAAACAAAAAAAGAAGCTATTGCTAGCTCCTTTTTGATAATTACATTATTTAAGGTTAAAGATGATACCTAGTAAAAAGCCAAGTGCTTCAATAATAAATAAAGCATGAGTATTTTGAACAACTTTTGGAAAAGTAATTCGTTTATTTTGAACACGCCATAAAGCTTGCATGTTTTTTACTAGTAATGGGATGCAGATGACAATCAACAAGACAGACCAAGGTAAGATATTGATCATTACTGCCCAGATAGTTAATAAGTAACCTAGGACATAATTAACTACAAATAGATACAGACCACCTTTAACTCCAATATACGATACTAAAGTATGACGTCCATTATTGATATCTTCTTGGTAATCACAGACATTGTTTCCAAGCAATAATGTGTAATTACAAATTTCCGGAATTCCAGCTGCTAAAATCATTTTTCCTAAGAAGGACCAAGTAAAGCGATAATCTGGATAAATGTTGATGTAAACCATAACTAGAATAATTCCAAGTCCCATCGCAAAGGCAGCGGCAATTTCACCAAATGGTCCAGAAGAAATAGTATGTGAACCAGTAGAGTAGAAGATCGCAATTCCGTAACATAATAATCCTAGAATCCAAATAATCCAGTTATTGGTTTGAAATCCAATTAAAATGCCGCAAGCAGCTGAAATGATAAATAAGATAAGTGAAAACCATTTAACTTGAGCAGGATCTAGATGATACATTCCAATGGGGTTCTTTTTGTGATCACCAGTCTTAGCAGCCTTTTCTCGCTTATAATCCCAGTAACCATCGTTTACATTCATAAAAACTTGCAACACAATCATTGCAACAATCATTTCAATTGTTGGCCAAAGATGTAACTGATGGTAGTTATACCAGGCATAAAAAATACCTAAAATTAGTGGGATAACAGAGTTGAATAAAGTACGTGGTTCAATTAATTCATAGTAACCTTTTTTATAATCAGGTGACATGATAAGTTTAAGTCCTTTCTTAAAGTAACCCTTGATCCATTAAGTAAAGTTGATGGAACTGTTTGTTTTCTTTAAATAGAGTATGAGGGTTTCCTTCCATTTCGACAACCCCATCTTTGAAGAAAAGAACTTGGTCGATAAATTTCATCCCTTGTAAGTGGTGGGTAATCCAAATAACTGTCTTGTCTTTAAGCACGGCAAAAACTAATTGAAGTAATCTTTGTTCAGTTAAAGGATCTAAGCCTACTGTTGGCTCATCTAAGAGGACAATTGGAGTATCTTGTAAAAGTACCCTTGCTAAGGCTAAACGCTGCTTTTGACCACCAGAAAGACGTGCTCCGGCTTCTTGGACAGCAGTATTTAAACCATCAGGAAGTGAACGAACAAAATCTCCCATTTGTACTTTATCTAAAACTTCCATCATTTCATTTGGTGTGGCCTTTGGGTTAGCCATCTGTAAGTTTTCGTAGATAGTAGTGTTAAACAAAAATGGCTCTTGATTTAAGACAGAAAATAATTGTGCTCGCTCGTCTTGAAGTGCACGGACATTAATGCCGTTTAATTCAATTTCACCAGCATCTGGTTTTAAATCACCTAAAACTAATTGCAAAATTGTACTTTTACCAGCACCTGAAGGACCAATTAAAGCAGCTTTTTGACCTTTCTTTAAAGTTAAAGAGAAGTCTTTGATAATAGCTTGGCTTTCTCCTGGATAAGTAAAACTAATATGATTTAAAGTTAAAAGATCAGCTTTAGCTGGAGCTAGTTTTTCTTGAGCAGGTAAGTCTTGTTCTTCTGGTTTTAAAGCGTTAAGACGTTTAACTGAATCACTATATGTATGCCATTCTTCAACACCTTGTGCGACTGGAATAAAGGCATCAGAAAGTGGGAAAAGTGCTAGGACAACAGCCCCAACATAGTTAGCGGCATCTTGATTGTAAGTTAAATCTTTATTAGTAAAGAAGAGCAGAGCAATTGCAATTAAGCCAAAGATAACTTCTAAGACAAAATCACGAGCCCAATCGAATTCACCTGATTTTTTATTATGTTTAATTAATTTCTTTAAAGTTGACTTAGTTTCATTATGGAAATCTTGTTGACGACCAGAAACTTGCCAGTCACCTGCACCTAAGACTTGATCAGTATATTCAGTATAGAGAGCTGATTTTTCAGCCTTTTCTTTGGCTCTAATAGCGGCTTGGCTAAGTAAAGATACTAAAGGAACTACGAAAAGTTCAAATAAAAGTAAGATAGCAACGATACCAGCTAGTGGCCAACTAAACCAGCCAAGTAAGCAAACGGCAATAAAACCAACAATGTAACTCAAAATTGCGGGGAAAATAGTACGTAAATAAAGGTTTTGTAAGTGACCTAAATCTTCAGTCAAAAGTGATAAAAGCGTACCTGTTTTGTATTCTCCACCAACAGTTGAGGAATTTTTTTCGACAATTTCATAAAGGCGTAAACGTAAATCACTTGTAACTCGTAAAACCCAGTTGTGAGATACTAATCTTTCTAAATAGCGAAAGAGAGGACGACCAATTCCAGTGGCTCTTAACAAAACAATAGAAGTATAAATCATTAGGATATTAGCAGGATGTGTCGCAGCTTTATCAATGGTATAGCCAGCAAAAAACATTAGGGCGCCGGCACAAATAAACATTATCGTACCTAATAAAAGAGCGAGAGCAAACATCCATTTATATTTGAGCAAGTAAGGCTTAATCCAAGTCTCTGTTTTCCAAGAAAACTTATCGTTTCTCATAGTTCCGCCTCCTTTAAAGGTTCAGTAAGTTTACGATAGGCAGTACCACTTTTAGCTAAGTCACTAGGTGTACCTTGTTCAACAATCTTACCGTCTTCAATTACTAAACACCAGGCCATATCCTTGAGCCAATGGAGACGGTGGGTAGCAAAGAATACCAAGTGATTTTCCATTAATGGAGTCATTGTCTTCTTTAATTCATATTCAGTTTCAATATCAAGGTGAGCGGTAGGTTCATCAAAGAAGAGGATGTGCCGGTCATCAGCTAAAAATGCACGAGCTAAAGCAATACGTTGCTTTTGTCCACCTGAGATACCACGGCCGTGTTCTCCGATTTTAGTTTCTAAGCCATCTTTTAAACTAGAGATAAATTCAGTTAAACCAGCAGCTTCAATTGCTTGTTTGATTTCATCATCTGTTGCATTTGGACGATAAAAAGTGATGTTATACCGAATAGTATTAGCAAACATGTAAGGATCTTGAGGAATATAAGTTAGTTGGTTTTGCCAATTTTCTTGGGTTAAAGTTGTAAGCTCAGTATCGTTAACTTTAAAATTGTTAGCCTTATCTTTAGGAGTGAGATAACCAGCTAAAACATTCATTAAAGTGGTCTTACCAGCACCAGTTGGCCCAATAATTCCAATTTTTTCGTAGCCTTTAATCGATAAATTAATATTAATTAGTTCATCAATTACAGCTTTTTTAGAGTCATCCTGATTAACCATTCCAGTCATTTTTGCATTAGGATCGACAACAAACTTATCTTGATTATCATTTCCATATGTGAAGCTAAGATTATTAACTAATAAAGAACTATTTTTGTTCCACGTGAAACTTGGTAATTGATCTCTTTGTTCAACTGTCTTAAAGTCTAGGACATCAAACATTTGGCTTAAAGCATTTTTACCGTTCAAAGTTGCATGATAATCATTTCCAAAATCTCTAATTGGTAAGAAGTATTCTGGAGAAAGAACCAAAACAGTTAATGATGGTAATAAAACTAGGCGTCCATCAATTAAGCCCAAGCCCAAGAATACGGCAACAATCGCGATAGAAAGAGTAGTAAAGAAATCTAATGTAAAAGTTGAAAGAATTGCAACTCGTAATACGCGCATTGTTTGTTTACGATAAGCTTCACTATTAGCATAAACTTCTTTACCGTATCTTTTTGCTAAACCAAGAACTTTTAAGGTTCCGATACCTCTTAAGGTATCTACAAAATGGTTTTGTAACCGAATATAACCGCCATATTGTTTACTTGCTTGGTCCTGAGCAGCTTTACCCAAAATAATCATAAAGAGGATGAGAAGGGGAAAGACAATTAAAAGGATCCAGCCAGAGACAGCATTCTTAGTGAAAATATAAATTAAAATTATCCAGGGAACTATAGAAAGGGCAATTACTTTTGGAAAGATAAGGGAAAGATATTCAGAAACTTCGTCCATACCATCTAAAAGCATAGCAACCAAGTTACCAGTTCCAACTTTTGAGCTAACACTTAAACCACCTTGGTAAACTTTATCAAGAATTTGTTCACGTAATAAACTAGTAGTTTGTCTAGCGTAGCGTTTCATATACCAGTTTTGAAACCAGGTAATTCCTTGACGTAAAAGATACATAAGGAAAAAGATAAGCACATCAAAAGCGATAGCAGAAAAGGGTTGACGATGCCAAGAACCAACAATTGCTTTGGCCAGGAAAATTCCTTGCCCTAATATAGCAAATGCTTGCAGAAGAATAAGTCCTGCAAGCATTGTAAGCATGATCTTGGCTTTTGGTAATTTAAAAAGTCGTTTATCGATCATTAAATATTATCCTTTAGAATTTACATAAATTTATCAGAAATGTCATCGAGTTTAATACGATGTCTGAAAATGTAGTATGTCCAAATAATGTATGCAATTGCAATTGGTAAAAGAATACATGCAACAATTGTCATTACTTGAAGCGTTAAAGCACCGTTAGCAGCGTTAGCAATTGAAATTGTGTGAGCTGGGTTTTGGGCAATAAGTACATTTGGGAATAAACCATTGAATAGTAATGCTACTACTCCAGTTA